>MGVA01000029.1:0-711 GCA_001800245.1 Elusimicrobia bacterium RIFOXYA12_FULL_51_18
TCGGGAAAGACTGTTTTCTAAGCAAAAACATCTTACCATTAACGGAGGGTTCTCTCGTTTTCGTCTTTTTTCTTGGGACAGGCCTGCCTTTGCCCGTTTCACACATATCGGACCATAGTACCCAGGAACTTATAGGCCTTTGCTCACTTGTGATAATCACCGCCGCGCTATAAACTATACCAGCGATAAAAACTTAGGAGGTTCTCATGTCCAATAAGAAAATACTATTAACAGCACTTTCCATAATTCTCCTGCCACACGGTTTTTCATTCGCTAACCCCGCGCCGGATATCAATGATGCCGCCTATTCGACTATCGCCGACGTTTCCATTACGGTCACTGAAACCGATAATAATTCGCCCGCGAAACTGGAGTTTCTGCCCGGCAAAAGCGAAAAGGCTGCCCCGATCGCTGTCGGAGCGATCGTGAACGCCGGCCTTACGGCCTGGGGCGTTATCAACAGCGCCCAACCAAACGGCAATTACTCCTCCAATTACGCCAATGCCATGCCCAACTGGGTGGACTGGAACACCATCGCGGGCTGGAAAGGTCCGAAGGAAATAACATACGGAGTTAAAGTTAAGAATCTTCTGGGGATAACCGTGGTGGATGTGAAGTACATGCTAAGCTATTTTTATGGCGGCACCAGCGGCAGCGGCGGTTCCGCGGCGATTGCATCATAGCCGCCGGTTGCGGTGGAGGCGCCGCCAC
>MGVA01000029.1:723-11488 GCA_001800245.1 Elusimicrobia bacterium RIFOXYA12_FULL_51_18
ACCTGCCCCGCCATAGCCGCAAAATGCGAAGAGAGCACGAAAAGCAAAGGCAGCTATATCTCTAATTTAAGGGTAAAACCCATCTCAGTCGAAATAAAATGGGGCTTTAAATTCGACCTGGACGTCGCTATATCCAACCCCATGAATATCGGTACGGTAGCGGATCCCGTAGCATATCTGCAGACCGACCTTATGTGGGCCCTTTCAACCCCCTTCAAAAAGAACAGGGGAGTATGGACCTACGCGGTGGATGGAAAAGGCAATTTTAAGGACCTGACCAGAGAGACCAAAGCGATCAACAACGACCTCTTCGCCCCCCAACAGGTCGCCGATGTTCCCGCGGTATCATGGAACTGACCTAAGCGATTGCCCCCATAACAACAAGCCCGGCCCCTCCATAGGAGGGGCCGGGCTGTTGTTATCAGTTCTCAATCCGGCGAGCGCCCTCTAAACAGCGAGTGGATTTTTCAGGTTATCCCGGCCTTACAGACCGGCGCCGCAGCACTTCTTGTATTTCTTGCCGCTACCGCAGGGACAGGGCTCGTTGCGTCCGACTTTGGGCCCGGCCCGTTTTACGGTCTCCACTTTCTGCACATCCCCTCCGTTCGCGACCTCCGGATGTTTTTTAAGCCATTTACCGACTTCTTTCTCATTGTTAACATCCACGCCCTCCACCAGCATCTTGCGGTATAAGTCTATTACAAGCTTGCGCATCTGCGGGTTTTTAGCCTGGGATAAGATTTCGGGCGAGATCTTATTAAGCTCTTCCACCAGTTCGTCATCCGTCTTCTGAGCGTGCGGTTTTTCTATCTTCGCGGCCGCATTCTCAGGGGATTGCGCCGCAGGCCGCCGCAATGGCTCCCCCAACGCGGCGGGAACATGAGGCGCCGCCTGTTTTAGTTCCTGCGCCGGTTTTTCAGCCACGGGGGCCTTTACGGGCGCGACGGTCTTTTGGGGCACGGTCTTCGTTAACTTCTTTATAAAATCCCACATAATGTCTTTCTCCTGTCTTTTACTTCTTGTTACGCCGGAACTTTCGCGTCTTTAAGAAAACATGCCAGCGCAATAGAGTGAAGCTTGGTCACCGGAGAATCCGTCCTTGAAGGCAGGATCACGGGAATATTGGAACCCGCCAGCAGCGTGGCGGACTTCATGCCGGCTCCGAAGAAAGAGAGCGTCTTATACACGGGGTTGGCTGAATCCAGATCCGGCAGCAGGGCGATATCGGTTTCTCCCGGCACCTGGGCGCCCTTGATCCCTTTTTCCTCCGCCAGTTTTTTTGAAAAAGTAATATAAACGTCGTAAGGGCCTTCTACCACCGCGTTCTTTATCCTCCCGTCCTTAGACATGTTTACCAGTTCCACGGCATCCATCGTGCTGGGGATCTTAGGGTTGGGCTTTTCAACCGGGCAAACGACCGAAACTTTCGGAACGGAAACGCCCAACTGGCGCATCATATTAACGGAGTTGCGGATTATTTTGGCTTTCTCCTCAAGCGTCGGTTTTATCATAATGGCGGCGTCGGTCACTGCGAACAATTTGTGGTAATTGGAAAGCTCGAACAGGACGAAATGGCTGAGCACCGTCCCCTCTTCCACCGCGCCCACTTCCTTGCGCAGGATCGCCTTCATATAAAATTTGGTGTCAACAAGGCCTTTGACCAGAAAGTCTCCTTTGCCGGCTTTAACCAGGTCCACGGCCTTATTGCACATTTCAGCGCAATCGGCCATATCCAGGATCTCAAAGCCCTTGAGAGGAAGGCCGACCTTGGCGGCCATAGCCTCCACTTGCGCTTTGGGGCCTATCAAAATACCTCCGGAGATGATCTTATGGTCCACCCCCATCTTACATGCCTCAAGCACCTCGTCGTTGTTGGCGCCCGGCACGACTATGCGGTTGGTCTTGCCTTTCACCATTTTCAGCAGTTCGTCAAAGTTCCGGAATTTCATACATTGTCTCCTTTTTCTAGAATTTAAATTTCTGATCAAATCTTCATAACCTCAACAATAATAGCCGACAAATTCCGGGGGCGGACTGCTAATATTTACGGACTTTTTTAGAGTGCTTAAGCCCCGTTTCCGCGGCTATCCGCAACGCGCTCATCTCGTCTCCGCCCGGGAACAGCATTACGGGCGCTATCCAGCCTATCCTTCGCTTCAGTTCCGGCACGATTATCTGATCATAGGCCAGTCCCCCGGTCAGCACCACAGCGTCCACCTTACCCTCAAGAACGGCGGTCATAGAGGCTATCTCTTTAGCCATCTGGTAAGCCATAGCCAGCACGGCTTCTTTCGCCTTTTCTCTGGTTATAAATGCCGGATCCAGCCCCGAATCCGGCGTAACCTCACCCGCGAGAATATATTTCTCTAGGGCCAGCATATCCGAGGTGCCTGTATAGGCTATCATGCCGCCGCGGCCTTTAAGTTTGAGTTTTATGTCCGATAAAGTATATTTCCCGGAAAAACAGAGCTTCACCAGGCCGCCGGCCGGCACGCCGCCGCTTCTCTGCGGAGTAAAAGGACCATCTCCGTCCAGGGCGTTGTTAACATCCACAACACGCCCCTGCTTATGGGCTCCGACTGAAACGCCGCCTCCGCCGTGCATAATGATGAAATTACACTCATCGTAAGGTTTACCGAGACTGCGGGCGGCGTGGCGTCCCACGCGCCTCTGGTTAAGAGCGTGGAAAATAGAGATCCGGGGATTCTCCGGCATGCCCGAATAGCGGGCCAACGGGTCCAATTCATCCACCACCACCGGGTCGGCGATGAAGGAGGGGATCTTATGCATATCGGCTATGCTTTTAGCGAGAATGCCGCCGAGATTGGAGGCATGATCGCCCATAAAACCTTCCTGCAGATCCTTGAGCATTTTGTCGTTTATCTCGTAGGTTCCGCCTTCTATGGGCCTGAGCAGTCCTCCGCGGCCTATAACGGCGTGGATCTCAGACAGCTCAACATTATTTTCAACCAACGCGGCTAGAACCATGTTTTTTCTGAAATCGTACTGAGCGGTGATCTTCCGCTTTTCGTAAGGTTTCAGGGCTTCAGGACTATAGCGCACCACTTTATGGAACACCAGTTTTTCGCCTCGAAAAAAACTGACTTCGTCCGAAGTGGATCCGGGATTTATAACAAGAATGCTAAATTCTGGCATATTAAGAGTCCTCTCTGTCGCACCCCTGCGCGGGGCGGATTACCGCCGGACCTTTAATGAACCAAGATGTGTTACTCAATTAAAGGTGAGTTCGTAAAAATACGGCATATTCTTTTTCTCAAGTGTGAAGAAAATTTTCTTACCCCCTTCGGCGCTGAAAACCGGCTGTTCCTTGGCTCCAAAACAGTATTCCTCTTTCCCGCAAGACAGAATTTTTTTCGGGACACCCCACGGGCCCCACGGGTACGGAGCGATCCTGGCCGCCACCTCGCCGGACTCCGGATCAAGATAAAGCGCCAGGTACTCATTAAGATGGTCATTATACGCTACGGAAAATTCCTCAGGCATGTTCTCCATCACGGGCGTGAGCTCGGTTATATCGGAGCTCCATGTGTCGGAAGCGGACTCCTGACTGTAATAAAAATAGTTATTCCGCTCAGCAATATCCTCCGGCCTGACCCGGGCTAAAGCCGCGGTGTATTTGCCCGGCTCGGTCATGTAACGTCCATAGATATAAAGCCACCCGTCACGATCAAGCCAAAGTGCAGAGCCAAGAGCCGGCTCGATATCATTCCAGAGCGCGGAGCGTTCCCCGTTCTTTATGAGTTTATACGGGCCGGAGGGACTCCTGGCCGTGGCAAGCCCCTGTCCGACCCTGAAATAATCTCCACCGCCGGGACCGAAATTATTCATCAGGGAGTAATAGACGTAGAAGCCTTCGGTGGTCTTCACCCCCGCCTTTGGCCAGAATTTTCTGGCCGCGGCATACTCCGAAAAATCCACCGACAAAACAGGCAGCGGCCATTTATTTTCGTCGGCCACGTATAGAAAATTCCCGGCGGCTGAATAGGGAGACGTGGCCTCAAGTACGGCCAGGCCCCCGTCCACTATTCCCCACAGCGCCACTTCGCCCTTATCTTTAAGTTCCCCGGTCCAGATATTATTCAGGAACCAGAGGGTCTGGCCATTTTCAAGCGCCACGGAATAGTTTCCGGCCTGGCCGACCACCGGGGAAGACGATTTGTGCGGAATAAGCAAAGGCCCTATTTCCCTGACCGAAACTATCTCAAAATCCGGCATGGACCCGACCCGCGCGGCCGCGCTTGAACTCTCGGTCTCAGGGGTCGCGTACAGAAAATTGCAGGGAACCAGGAACAGGAGAATGGGGTAAAAACGGGACAACTTCATTATGACCTCAGCCACGTTACGGGATTAGCAGTTTCAGGTTTATCATATAATACAATCAACTTGCATTTCAACTTTATGCAGGGAACGGCCCAGTGCCGGAAAACAGGCTATTTCCGGATGTCTGTAACATATTCTTAACTAAACTTTAACCGCTATCTGTTAGAATATTAATATGAGGGTTTCCCGCCGCAAAGTCATAAATCTAACCGGATATCTGGCAGCCGCTTGGTGGTTTTGCGCCATCTTAACGCCTTTAAGCGCGCAAATCC
This sequence comes from Elusimicrobia bacterium RIFOXYA12_FULL_51_18, assembly GCA_001800245.1. GTDB lineage: Bacteria > Elusimicrobiota > Elusimicrobia > Elusimicrobiales > UBA9959 > YA12-FULL-51-18. The sequence continues at coordinate 5,337 of MGVA01000029.1, forward strand.
TCGACCCGATAAACACCGGTGTAACCGTCAACACTCTCTCATTCAGCTGGACCGCAGACGGCGGCAGCTATATTGTGGCGCTCTCTACCAAAAGCGATTTCTCAGTCTTTACCGCCACCGGGCCTCTGGCAACGGAAACAACAAGCTATAACAGCCTTGCGCAGAATGAAATATATTATTTTCGCGTAAAACGCTCTATAGACCCGGACACAAACTATTACCCGGACAACCAAATATCCACCGTCACCGGCGCCGCCGCGCCGTCGGGGAGTTATTTCGTATCCTCAGGTTTTGTGGCGCAATCCTCCAGCACCGCACAGATCGGGATAGGTTGGGCGGTAAACGGCAACCCGGAGTGGACCGATTACCTGCTTGAATATTACAAAGACGGCGGTCCCGCCTGGGCGTCCACATTCACCGAGCCTTATCCCCCGGTTATCCTAGGCGCCCTGGAAGCGAACACCACTTATTATTTTCGCGTAAAGGCTGTAAACCTTTATGGCAGCCAATCGGCTCCGACTGTAACCGTTTCCACCACCACTTTGGCGCGCACCCTATCCGAAATCACCGCAACTATTTATGAAACCAGCTCAACTATTTCCTGGCCGCCGTTGAACAGTCCGGTTCAGGCGCAGAGGGTTGAAGGCTACAAACTCAGACTATCCAGCTCTGAAAATCTTGACGTTGCTCCGACCGACTGGAGTACCGCGGACAATAACCGGTCCTCTACCACACTGAGCGGCCTGGACCCCAATACAACTTACTATTACACGGTCGGAACAATTAACTTAACCGGGGTTATGAACTCCGATAACGTAATAAGGAATTTTACCACGCTAGCGGTTCAGCCGCACAACCTTCAGCTTATCAGCGCAAGCACGCAGACAGCTACCCTTGGCTGGACCGCCCTGCCGGCGGGCCCCTCCTCGGCAACAGCGCTTGGATATCAATTGGAGGCTTCTTCAAACGATTTCGGCGGCGGCACGGTTTTGACCACCACCACTTATGACATTACCAACAACACGCTCACCTTACAGGATCTCGACCCCAACACTACTTATTATTTCCGTGTGGGAACTTTAAATCGAGCCTCTATTTCTAATTATTCGACAAGATTTTCGACCATAACCCTATCTGTTCCGCTTTCTCCGGGTCTGCCGGCAATAAGCGCGACGCAGTCGAGCGTTACCGTAACGCTAACCCCTCCCCTGCCCTCCAACCCGCAAAAAAGTTCATGTGAAGGCTACTTGCTGCAGGTCTCTTCCGGGACCTTCGGCGCCGGGAGCGCGGTCTATTCTTCTTTTTCCTACACTAGCCTGACTAATTCTTTGACACTTGATAACTTAAGGCCCAACACCACCTATTACCTGCGCATGGCTACGCTGAACTGGACGAGGACCCCGAATTTTATAGATCTCCCCCCCATACGGACCTCTATGCCGGGAGCTTTGGAATCCGCAAGCATCACCAATATCTGGGAATCAAGCGCTGCTGTTTCCTTCGGCAGCCTCGCAACGGACGGGTATGTGCTGGAGGCCTCCCTGGTCGGTTATTTTAACCCTATAATTTTTTCTTCCACAACAAACCCGGGAGCCACCGGATTGATAGTTTCAGGGCTTGACCGGAATACGGCCTACTATTTCCGCGCGGGAGCGCTTTACAATGGCGCCACCGTTTATACGCTCCTGACCACGGACGCGCGCTCCACACTGGCAAAGCCGCTCGGATCACCGTTGATAGCCGGAGTATTCCACACGAGCGCGACCGTATCCTGGACAGCCTTGGCGGCCGCGCCGCAAAACATGACTGCCGAGGCCTACCACCTTGAAGCCTCCACCTCGCCGGACTTCAATACTGTGGTTTATACGGCCGCGACCTCCAATCCCCTGGCCGCCAATTTGACGGCGCAGAACCTGATCCCCAATACCAGTTATTATTTCAGGGCCGGCACGTTGAACTGGGACAACGTAGAAAATTATGTTTACACTCCGGCCACCGCCACGCTTGCGAACGCTCCGTTCCAGACCGCTTTCACGGAACTGGCTACCGGACAGATGACAGTCAACTGGCTGCCCAATTTAAATCCATCGGACACCCTCTACCGGATAAGGTTCTCCTCTAATTCCGGTTTCTCGGAGCCGCCGGTATTTTCGTCCGACACCAGGAATTATTTCGCCTCTTTCTACGGTCTTGATCCCAATACCACTTACTACTCCGAGGTAACGGCCATTAACCGCCGTAATGTGCCGGAAGGCCCATATACCTTCAATGCCATGGCAACTCTTGCCTATATCCCCGACTTCGCCTCATTCTCCGGCCTCGGAGTATCATCCATAACGCTGAATTGGGCTCGCGGCCAGAACCCGCTCACGGACGATACAAACTATCAAGCTGAAATCTCCTCAAACCCCGCTTTCCTTCCGCCCATTATGTCTTCCATGACCCTGGGCATCAGCGCCACTTTTTACGGACTGGTTTCGGACGCCACTTATTATATGCGGGTTTTCGCGTTGAACCGCACCGGATTATCGACCACTCCCGAAGATCTCGGCCAGGCCCTCACCCTGCCGGCTACCGCCTATATCCTCCCCCTTGCTGAAACTTTTTCCGGTAATATGACGGACGGTTTCACTCTCCACTGGGCCGCCAACGGCAACTCCGAACACACGGTTTACAATCTGGAAGTATCCACTGCGGGCGATTTCAACACCGGGGCAAGCAGTAAAACCGCGTCCACACAGGGTTTATCGTATACTTTCAGTAATCTCCTGGTCGACACCACTTATTGGGCGCGGATACAATCCAGGGGACAGACGGATACCCTCACGAATTTTGTGACCGCCGGATCCACAAAAACCGAACTCTCCGGGCAAGCCAGCGCCCTGCTCAGCAGGGACACCACCGTAACGCTGCAGGCATCCTATGGCCTTATTTCCGTTTTCATACCCTTTGGTTCGCTTGGCGGCTCCTCCCGAATAGTAATAAGCCCTGTAAAACCGGAAGACACGTTAATGCCGCCGGATTCGGCGGTTTCCGTTTTGCGCCCCACGGGTATAGGGCTTATAATCAACCAGTTCCCTCCCGTACTGGTTCTGAACCCCATCACCATCACACTGCCGTACAGGATCTCCGATCTTCAGTCCGGAATAGACCGCTCCAGGCTCGTCCTTGCCCTTTATGATGAGAGCAACCGGGTCTGGGTGCCGCTCCCGTCCGTTTCAGATCTGCCCAACCATAAGGTGACAGCCCAGACCTGGCATCTGTCCACTTTCCAGTTGATGGAAACGCTGCCTGCGGCGGAACTCGGCGGCGTTAAAATATATCCGAATCCTTACAGACCATCCAGCATAAGCGATGTTATGCATTTTTCGAACATGCCGCCCTACGCCAAGGTAAAAATATTCACCTTTCTGGGCGAACTTGTTAAAACGTTCACCGCAGACGCCAACGGCATGGCTTACTGGGAAGGCAAAAACACAGGGGAACAGAAAGTGGCCAGCGGAGTTTACATCGCTCTGCTGCAAACACAGGATAAAAAATACCACAAAGCGGTAAAAGTGGTAATAGAAAGATGAGAACTGAAAAACCGCGGAGATCCAACTTCGGACAGGGGATTAACCTGGCGATTTCCTCCTATTGCCTGGTTAAGATATCATTCTGTGCCCTGGTTCTCATCAGCTATTCTCCCCCCTCCCGCGCCGCCGGCTTCGACAGCGACGCAACCGGCATCGCCACCGCCCAGTTCCTCAAAGTGGTTCCGGGCGCGCGCGGAGTGGCGCTGGGGGAAGCGTTCTCCGCGCTGGCCGACGACGCCACGGCCATGGACTGGAACCCGGCGGGCCTGATAAAGGTAAATAAACATTCACTCGCCCTGATGCACGCGCCGTATCTCATTAACACCTTCGTGGATTTCTTCGCCTACTCCCAGCACGCCGGCGAGGTCGGTTCCTGGGGGATGGCGCTAAAATATATGAACTATGGGAAAATAGTACAGACGGATGCGGCCGGAGTCGAAACCGGGGATTTCAATCCATACGACATATCCTTAGCCGTAGGTTTCGCCACCTATATAACCGGTTTCAACAAGGATCCGGAGGAACGCTTTGTGCTTGGAGCAACCGGTAAATTCATCAGGTCCGAACTACTCTCGTCCGACAGCACTGTCTCATCGGATATAGGAATACTCTTTCCTTATTTATTCGAAAAGCACTTCCAGGCGGCGCTGGTCGCCCAGAACATAATGGGCACCCTGCGCTACGATAAAGTTGACGCCCCTCTGCCGCTTGTCCTGAGGCTCGGTAGCGTTACGCATGTCACCGATTACTTCCTTGTAACTACGGACATAGTGGCCGCACGCGACAGCGCTCCCTTTCTCGCTATGGGCGGCGAATTCAGGACAGGCCTGGGAAAAAACGCGGACCTCCTTCTGCGCAGCGGTTTCAACACCCGCGCACTAAAGGACCTGGGGGGATTTCACAATATCACTTTGGGCACGGGCTTCAGATACACCATCTACTCAATAGACTACTCTTTCTCCCCTTTCGGCGATATCGGTTCCGTCCACCGCATATCCGCGGCAATGAACTTCTGACCCCGAAATCTCAATTATTGAACTCCGCGAAAGCGAAAGGAGGGAATTGAATTATTCAGGCCAATTCCCTGTTACTTTATCGCGCTTAGCCGTAAGGGGAAATGAAAGGACCATCCAAACTCCGGAAAAGAGGAAACCGGCTGAAGCGTACAGAGCCACCGGAATAACGGCTACAGCGCTGACCGCGGATAGAACGGCGGCCGTAAACCCCTTTGAAAAGCGGTAGGTAAAAGCGTCTGCCACCTGTTTTGCCCGGTAACGCGTGTCATAGGAAAAAGGGATATAAAGCGTTTCCTTGGAGGCGCGGAAGATAGAATAATCCATGCCTTTGAACAACAGGAAGGCAAGCGCCGCCACGCCTAACTGGGGATTAATCAACAGCAATGCGCAGGCAACGAGATGAACCGCCGGTATGGCCGCCTGTATCCCCCTTATGGAAATGTGCCGCAGCAATATAGGCGTCAGCAGGAACTGCATGGAGAAAGAAAAAATATTAACTTTCATCCAGAAGGAGCCCAGATAGGCCGTGCGCAGGTCCTTATCAGGCAAAGCATCCTGAACCAGCCTGGCGAAATTCAGGTCCATGAGAGTTGCAACCACCTGCGTGGCAAAGATAATGAGGGCGATATAGAGGACGGTCCGGTTTTCTTTCAATATGCTCAGATGCAGATGCCCTTTTTTTCCGCCGGCCTCATCGACCTTTGGTTTAGGCTCGCCGGCTTTCTCGTAAGCCAGCCAGAACAAGAGCGCGGCCGGCGCCATAACAAGCGCGCACAGAAGTATAAAAGGCTCCGTGTGCAGGGAGACTACATACCTGTTAAGCAGATAACCGCCTATCATCGACCCCAGGGCTCCGAAACCCGCGACAGGGCCGTTGAAAACTTTCCCTTCCTCATCTTTAAGCGTGCTGTTTACAAAAGACCAGTATTGTTCCGAAATGATGACGATGTAAGACTCCTTGAAAACATAAAGGAAAAACGCCACCGCCTTAAACCCGGTTTTAAGCGCAAAAAATGAACCTACAAAAACCGCGATGCTGAAAAGCATGGAGCCGGCCATGGCGCGCGCGCCGCCAAAAACAGAAAGCAGCCTGCCGTACAGGTAAATAAGCAGGCCCATCATGAAGGGCACACAAACCATGGCGTAGGGTTTGGCTTTCGCGCCGAACTCGGATATAAAGATTGATTCCGCGCCCGAACGGATAAACTCGTAGCCGCAGAACAAAAAAGAGGCGGAGAGGCCGGTAAAAAGCATTGCGGCGGCTACGTGCCGGCCGCGTTCTGTTTTCAACGCCGCAGTGAGTGTGGACATATTAGGAAAGTAGCTGATTGTTTATCGTTGGTTTTTTGGACACGGGGAAGTTTTAACCCGAATCCTGCAATTCAAGCCGGTTTATATTGATAAACCGGCGGCACAAAAAAATGCAATACTTGCGTAGGTGCCGTAAAAGGGCCTATGGCCATCAGACGGCCAGAATTCCCCGCAGCAGCGGGTCGAAAACCAAGCGCAATGCGCGCCAGGTTTTCTAGGGTGTATGCCGCGCGAAGCGCACCTGAGCTCC
>MGVA01000030.1 GCA_001800245.1 Elusimicrobia bacterium RIFOXYA12_FULL_51_18
AGACAGCTAGACAGCTAGACAGCTAGACAGCTAGACAGCTAGACAGCTAGACAGCTAGACAGCTAGACAGCTAGACAGCTAGACAGCTAGACAGCTAGGCAGCTAGACAGCTAGACAGCTAGGCAGCTAGACAGCTAGACAGCTATGCAGGCCATTACCAGGTTTTCTCATGATTTTGACGCCCACGCGGTTTAATTCACCCGTTGGTCCAGCCGCTCAGCCAATCTTATGGATAATGCTTTACCTGCGATAAAAATAAAAAAAGTTGTAATTCCTCTGGAGGGAGTGCATTGCGCCAGTTGCGTGGCGCGTGTGGAGAGCGGTCTGGCCGGGATGCCCGGCGTCATGCGTGTTTCCGTTCATCTGCCTTCCAGAACGGCTTTCCTCTCCTATGATCCCGGGCTCGCGACTACCGACGCGATAACGCGCAAGATCGCCGAGATGGGGTATAAGGCCCTTGCCGTTTCGGAATCTCCCGCAAAAGCCGAGAACATCGCCGGCGCGGAGCTTGAGCGGGAAAAAAACATGTTCTTTAAAAAGTTTCTGGTTTCCCTGGTGATAACATGTTTCCTGTTGCTGGGGGGAGTCTATGATTTTTCCCCTTACACCATGATGATGGCGGCCGCTTTCGTATGGGGTTGGTGCGGTTTCCATTTTCATGCCGGGATGCTGCGTTCGCTTAAAGCGCGTGCCGCCGACATGAATACCCTGGTCTCTTTAAGCACCGGCGCCACTTTTTTTTATGGGGTTTTTATCACCCTTTTCCCGGGCGTCATGTCCATGTCCTACCACGCCCAGTGGCATGAGGTGGCTATGCTGGTCACCTTTATAAATCTCGGCCGCTGGCTTGAGGCCCGCTCAAAAAGCAAGGCGGCGGATGCCGTTACCAATCTTTTTAAGATCGCGCCCAAATTCGCCCGCCGCGTAAAGGATGGAAAAGAAGAGCTCTTTCCGATTGATGAGATCCTGCCCGGCGACGTCATAGCCCTGCGGCCGGGCGAACAGGTTCCGGTAGACGGGGCGGTTCTGAACGGGGTTTCCGCCATAGATGAGGCTCTTCTCACGGGAGAGGCGCAGCCGCAGGAGAAGAGTCCCGGTTCGAAGGTTTATGCCGGTACTATTAATAAAACCGGAGCTCTTGAATTCAGTGCCACGAGCGTCGGCGAGGATATGGTGCTGATGAAAATTATTAAGGCCGTTGAGGAAAGTCAGGCGGCTAAAAGTTCCGTCCAGCATCTTGTGGACCGCATTTCGGCCTGGTTTGTGCCTTTTGTTCTCCTGACGGCTGTCACGGCCCTGGGGTTCTGGCTTTATTATACCGATGTTTCCCGTGCGGTCAACGTATTCGCCGCCGTGCTGGCGGTGGCCTGTCCATGCGCTATGGGGCTTGCCGTACCCATGGCCGTGGCCATCGGTTTCGGCCGGGCCGCCGGCCTCGGGATGCTCATCAACAACGGCGACGTGCTGGAACGCATCTCCAAAGTGGACGTGGTTATTTTCGACAAGACCGGCACGATAACCGAGGGCCGGCTTAAAGTGTCAAAACTGCGGCCGTGGAAACTTACGGAGAAGGAATTCCTTACTCTCCTTTTAAGCGCGGAATCCAAATCCGAACACCCTTTCGCGGAAGCGGTCCGGTTGTACGCGGCAGGCTGGAATATAGCTTGCGAGGCTCCCTCCGCCATAGAGGTGGTGCCGGGGAAGGGGATATTCGCGCGGCTCGCGAAGGACCGCGTCATAACCGCGGGAAGTCCGAAATGGTTCGCCGAGGAAGGCATAGCTCTCCCGGACGGTATCCAGGGGGAACTGCGGGAAGTTGACGGTTCCCTGCTCCTGTTAGCGGACTCCGGGCGGTTCATCGGGTACGCTGCGCTTTCCGACTCGATGCGTCCCGAAGCCCCGGCGCTGGTAAAAGAACTGGTCGCCATGGGGATAGCGCCGGTAATCGCCTCCGGGGATAGGCGCGCCGCCGTGGAAGCCGTCGCCAAGGCCCTGGATATCAGTGAGTTTTACGCCGAGGTTTTTCCGGAAGAAAAAAAGCAGATCGTTCTGCGGCATAAGGCGCTGGGTATGAAAGTTGCGGTGGTAGGGGACGGCTTTAACGACGCGGCGGCGCTTGCGGAGGCCGACATCGGCATAGCGCTGCGGTCCGGCACGGATATCGCGGTAAAAGCCAGCGATATTACCCTTATGCACAGCGGAATCGCGGGCGTAGCGCAGGCCATTAAACTATCAAAGGTTATCCGTAGAGTAATAATGGAGAATCTGCTCTGGGCCTTCGCCTATAATCTCATTCTTATTCCGCTGGCGGCCGGAGTTTTTTATCCCGGTTTTGGAGTGGTTCTTCCGCCTTATTTCGCCGGCGGCGCTATGGCGCTTAGTTCGGTATCGGTGGTGATGAATTCGCTGAGGTTGAAAAGGATGAAGATTTGACAGCTAGGCGGCGAGGCGGCTGGACGGCTAGTCGGCCGGAAAGTCCGACGATCTTGCAGTTAACGCTATCCGGCGGTCCAGCTGCCCGGCAGTCAATACAAGGAGGCTGTACCATGAAAAAAACAACAACGTCTTTTGGTTATTCTTCCGCTCATGCCGAATCTTCGGGGAAAATAAATCTTCCCGAAATAGAAGCATGGGAGAACCAATATAAGCGGAATTACACCATTCGTATCGTTCATCCGGAATTCACCTCCGTCTGTCCAAAGACCGGTTTGCCTGATTTTGGGGTGATCACCGTGGAGTATATTCCAGATAAGTTTTGTCTGGAACTTAAATCTATAAAGTATTATTTTCTGCAGTACAGAAATCTGGGTATTTTTATGGAGAACTCCGTTAATAGGATACTTGACGATGTGGTTCGGGCCATAAAACCGAAAAAATGCGCGGTGAAGGGCGAATTTACGCCTCGCGGCGGTATAAGTTCCGTTATAATCGCCGAATATCCGCACAAGAAAATAAAATAGTTTTTTGCTTTTCCACCTTCTTTTTTATATTATTATATATGCGCGCGAGGCATGGTGCGGAGCGTTATATGTCCGCGCATTCGGCGCGGTATGTTTGGCGGTGTGCGGTTGGTGTCGTAAAATAGTTTTGCCCAGTTGGCGCAGCGGTAGCACCGCGGGAAAGTATGGCATAACCCTGTGCCGCCAGTGTTGGTGGTGTCCGGTTGGTTTCGTGAAATAGTCTTGCCCAGTTGGCGCAGCGGTAGCGCGTTCCCTTGACATGGGAAAGGTCATAGGTTCGATCCCTATACTGGGCACCATTTTCGGGTATAGTTCTAGACAGTAGGTAGGGTGTAAGGAATACCGATTCCCCTGTCTACTGTCGGCTGTTTTTATGGAAGAAAAAATCGACGGTTTTGTGGAAATGATGCGGCATTCCCTTGCGCATGTGATGGCGCAGGCGGTGGTTGACCTGTTCCCCGGTACCAAGCTGGCGATAGGCCCCGCCATTGATAACGGCTTTTATTACGATTTTGATTCGGAGCATCATTTCGTTCCCGAGGATCTGCCGAAAATAGAAAAAAAGATGAAGTACATTATCGCCCAGGCGCAGAAGTTCGAGCGCAGCGAACTTTCACGGGATGAAGCCCTGAACCATTTCGGCGGGAAGGGCGAAAAGTACAAGGTGGAACTTATCACCGATCTGCCCGCATCCGAGCCGATAAGCGTTTACCGCAACGGGCCTTTTGAAGATCTTTGCCGCGGCCCCCATGTGGAGCATACCGGCCAGCTCAAGGCATACAAGCTGGTCTCTATCGCCGGCGCTTACTGGCGCGGCGATGAGAAGCGTCCCATGCTCCAGCGCATCTACGCCGTGGCGTTCGAGACCAGGGAAGAACTGGACACATATCTTAAAAACCAGGCCGAAGCCGCTTTGCGCGACCACCGTAAACTTGGAAAACAGCTTGAACTATTCACTTTCGACGAAGAAGTGGGCCCCGGCCTGCCTCTGTGGCTTCCCAACGGCGCCGTCATTATAGAAGAGATAGAGAAATTGGCGAAAGAGACCGAGATTCGCGCGGGGTATTTGCGGGTGAAAACTCCACACCTGGCTAAAGAAGCCATCTATCTCCGCAGCGGCCACCTCCCCTACTATGCGGACAGCATGTTCCCCTCGATGGACATAGACGGCGTAAAATATTGCCTGAAGCCGATGAACTGTCCTCACCACCATAAGATTTTCGGTTCCAAGTCCCGCAGCTATAGGGACCTCCCCATACGGCTGGCTGAATACGGAACCTGCTACCGCTATGAGCAGTCGGGCGAGTTGTTCGGCCTGATGCGGGTGCGCTCCATGCAGATGAACGATGCGCACATCTACTGCGCGCCGGCGCAGTTTCAGGAAGAATTTTTAGCCGTTGCGCGCATGTATACCGGATACTTCAAGATTTTCGGCATAGAAAAATATCTGATGCGTTACAGCACCCATGCGCCTGAAGGTCTCGGCAAGAAATATGTCAACGAACCGGAACTGTGGAAGAGCACTGAGGCCATGGTCCTTAAATGCCTGAAAGAGGGCGGGCTCGCGTATAAAGAAATTCCCAACGAGGCGGCTTTTTATGGACCGAAGATAGATGTGCAGATCTGGAGCGCTATCGGCAAGGAATTTACCCTTGCCACCAACCAGGTGGACTTTGTGGTTCCCGGCCGCTTTAATCTTGTGTACAAGGATTCGGACGGCCTGGAGAAGACCCCGCTTTGTATCCATCGCGCGCCGTTGGGCACCCATGAACGTTTTATAGGTTTTTTGATAGAACATTTCGCGGGCAATTTCCCGCTATGGCTCTCCCCGTTGCAGGTTAAAGTTTTGAATATAACTTCTTTGGAAGAAGGCTACGCCTCCGGGATAGCGGACAGGATGAAAGCCGCCGGCCTGCGGGTGGAACTGGACCTCCGGTCCGACACGATTTCTTCCAAGGTCCGCGACGCCGTGGGGGGGAAAGTTCCTTACGTCCTGATCGTAGGCAAGAACGAGCAGGCCGAAGGCAAAGTCTCTTTGCGTCTGAGGGGGAATAGAAATCTCAACGGCCTTGATCCGAACGAGGTTATAACCAACCTCACGAAGGAGGCGGGGGAGCGGCGGCTTACCGGTTCGTATTGACATGAAAAAACTTCTGCTGGCTTTTCTCCTGATCACACCTCTGCCGGCGCCGGCCGCGCCTAATTCCTCCCAGCTGAGCGAAGACGAAGCGGCTTTTCAGAACCTCTCCGATCTCTATCGCGCCGTGTCCGACCGCTCCGCGGTGATAGATGCCTTTGAAAAATTCATCAAAAAGTATCCCAAGAGCATGCGCGCGGCGGACGCGCAATTCATGCAGGGTGAAGCCTATATGGCGAAGGGCCTGGAACTTCTGCGCCAGGAAAAGATCTCCAAAATGTCTTCCGACGCCAGGGTGCTGGCGGGAGCCAACCCGTCGGCTATCGCCGAGCTGAACAACGCCGCCGCCGCCTACCTCAAGGTCATAAAGTCTTACGGCAAGTCCGGTCTGGAGGCGTCCGCCCAGCATCGTATCGGCGAGGCGTACTACAATATGGGCGACTGGGAGCGCGCGATAAAAGAATTTGAGCGGGTGGAAAGCAAGTATCCCTCCAGTTATATTGTGCCGGAAAGCCTGCTTGGCGTGGTTTACTCTAATATCGCCGCCGGCAGATTCCAGTCCGCGCAGTCCATTTTATTCCATATTGAAGAGAGTTATCTCCCTTACATTAAGGATCCGTCCGTGGTTTTCGCCAAGGCCGTTATTGAAATGAACCGCAAGAACTATCCCGCGGCTCAAAAATTGTTCGCCCAGCTGGACACGGCGCAGGCCAGATTCTTCCTTGGCAAGTCCTATCTATACGAAGGCAAGACCTATATGGCCGCCGGCGTGTTTGAGAATCTTATAAAGGATTACCCCGAGTCCAATTACAAGGAGGAGGCGGAATTTCTCGCGGCCGACGCTTTTTTTTACGCCAAAGATTTCGACGGGGCCGTAATAAAATACCAGGGCTTTCTTAAAAAATATCCGGTTTCCAAGCTGAAGAACGCGGCCATCTTCCGCATTGGCGCTTCCCAGTTCAATAACAAGGATTACGCTAGCGCGCGCTCCAATTTTCAGATCATAATAGATCGCACTCCCCAGGATTTTTTTGCGCCGTACTCCCAGTATTTTATCGCCGAGTCGTATCTTGAGAATAAACAGACCCGCGACGCCCTTTTCGCCTACACCAAGATCACTATGAATTACGCCGGCTCCTCGGTCGCCCCGGTCAGCCATTATAAGCTTGCCTGGTGCCAGTATCTGCTTAACGACTATTCGCAGGCGCAGCACGCGCTGGGAAACTTTCTCAGCCTCTATCCCGCCCACACTCTGGCGAAGAACGCCTGGTTTCTGGACGGCAACGTGTTGTTGGCGCTAAAGAAACCGTCGGAAGCCCTCAAAGCCTTTCAGAACGCGGTGGATCTGTCCCCGTCCAGCGAGATCGCCGAACAGGCCCTGTTCATGATCCTGCGCACCGAATATGAGCGGGGAAACCATAATAATATCCTCACCTCTTATCAATTCATATTCAAGCATCTCCCTCCTGTGGGTTCCAAATGGCGCGCCCTGAGCCTGTTGTATGTCGCCGAAGCCTACATGGCCCTGAATTTAGTGGACGACGCGCGAAATATTTATAATACCATTACGCGAATTTATCCGAATGACGTCTCATCGCTTTACGCCCAGGAGGGGCTGGTGTGGTGCCAGGCTTTTGCCGGCGACAGCGAGGGCGCCGTGAAAGCGGCCGGTAAGCTTAAGACCGCCCAGGCCGCTTTCCCGCAAGTTGTTAAAGATGAGGGAGTGAACGCTTTAGCCGTAGCCGACAGCTATTTTAATAAGAAGAATTTCGAGAAGGCCTATCAGATCTACGACAGGTTTGCGGTGGATAATGCCGCCAGTTCTTATGCCCCCGGGGCTCTTTATCGGGCGGGGCTGGCCTTATACCGCCTGAGTTATTACACCCAGGCAGTTGAGCAATGGACCAAGCTGTCAAAAAATTATCCATCCGCGCCGGAGACCGAATTGGCGGATTTCCAGACCGCGGATACCTATTTCAGGGCCCAGAAATTCGCGGAAAGCATAGCCGCTTATAACGCCATTATCGCCAAGTATCCCAAAAGCAGCCAGCTTCCCCTGGCATACCTGCGTGTGGCCCAGGTCTATTATAATCTCAAGCAGGATGCCCAGGCTGTGGAACAGACTAAAATAGTCGTCGGTAATTTCCCGGACAGCGCCGAAGCTTATGACGCCTTGGACCTCGTGGAGGTCGTTTTTGACCGGGACCCGGCCATGGATTTTAAGGCTTACTTTTTGGCTTTTTCCTCCGCGGAGCCTAAAACCAAATCTTCCGGAGAAGCCTTGTTCCGTCTCGGCCGCAGGTTGTTCGAGAAAAAAGATTATCCGGGAGCCGTGGAGAACCTGAAAAAATTCTGCGTGGAGTATATCTCCCATGCATCCGTTAAAGACGCGCAGTTTTACCTGGGAGAAGCCTATTTTCAGACGGGGGATATGGCGAACGCCGCCGCTGTTTTCGAGCGGTTCGCGGCCAATTATCCCGACGTTAAGGAGCATCCGCTGGCGCTTTTCCGCCTTGGCAACGCGTATTATAATGAAAAAAAGCATGAACAGGCGGCTGGAGCGTACGCTAAACTGGCCGAGCTGTATCCGGATAATGAATATATAAAACCGGCCCTCTTCAATCTCGCTCTCTGCTATAAGAACACCGGCGCGATAGATCTGGCCGAGGAAACCTATCATAAGTATTATGAGCTGTCGGCAAAATCGGAAGAGGCTCTGGGGGCGCTCTGGGAAATATTTAATATCCAGAAGACCAGGGGCGACCTGGCCGGATCCCTGAAGACCCTTAACGGCATCTATGGGGAGTCCGAAGGCAAGGAAGACGCTCTTGAGGCTTTATACCAGATGGGGGAGATAAGTTTTGAGAACAACCAGCTTGATGACGCGCGGGATTACTGGGAACGGCTGGCTCTCCAGAAACCCTCCAATAGTCCCTGGCGTCTGCAAGGTCTTGTGAAACTGGGCGAGATCTATGAAGGCGAGAGGAATTATCCTGAAGCAGCGCGCACCTACGAAGATATTTCAAAGAACGCCGCCACCCCGGAAGTGGCCAAAGCCGCGGCCGAGCGCGCCAAAGTCCTCCTCAGTCCGGCATATCCTGAAAAAGCCGCGCCCGCCCCCGCGGGCGGGACACAGCCGGTCCCGGCCGAAACTCGGGAACAGAATGAAGCCCTCCCCGCTTTGGTGAAACCTGCGGCGGACGCGCCTAAAAAGAATTTAAAGAGCACCGAAAAGACAAATCCTCCGGCAAAGGTGCGGGAACTGCCCGGCCTGCAGGAAAGTAAATAACCCGAAAACCGCGGTCAAAATAGTCGTTTGTCGGGTCGGGAAAAAAGCCGTGGAATTCGGTTCTCGCTTCGCTTCCCGGACTAAAATCAGGAGATTCTTATGGAAAATATTAATTATTTGAGCGTGTTGAAGGACAGCTTTACGCTGATCATTCTGGTGTTCTGCTCGGTGTTGTCCTTTACGGTGGCTTTTGAACGCTGGTGGTTCTTCAGAAAGGCTCGTCACCGGAAAGTTGATGATTTCCTGGCTCATATAAGCGGCATGCTCAAAGACGGTAAAATGGATAAAGCCCTGGAATATACGGCTAAGATAGACTCCCCGGTCTCAAGATTATTCAATTATGCCCTGAGCCATGCCGAGATGGCCAAACATGATCTGGAAGAACTTCTGGCCACAAAACGCCAGGAAGAGAAGCTGAATCTGGAGCGGTTCCTGGGAGTGCTCGGTACCATGGGCAATATAGCCCCCTTTATCGGCCTTTTTGGCACCGTGATAGGCATTATAAAAGCTTTCCGTGACCTGGCGTTGTCCGGAGTGGGCGGGCCGACGGTTGTCGCCAGGGGCATAGCCGAGGCCCTTGTCGCCACCGCGGCCGGTTTGGCGGTGGCCATTCCCGCGGTCATCATTTATAACTATTTTACGCGCCGCGTAAAGGTCGTCATGAGCGAGTTGGAGATTTTCTCTTCCCGCCTGCTCATAACAATGGGAAGCAAGTAATAATTATTTTATGGCTTTTCAGCCCGACAGATCCGATGAGGCTATAACCGATATTAATGTCACGCCGCTGGTGGACGTGTCTTTGGTGCTGGTTATCATCTTTATGGCGGTGGCACCGTTCGCGGTCCAATCCGGCATCAAAGTCCTGCAATCCAAAGCCAGCGCCCAGGTGGGGAAGGTTTCCGCCGCGGAAAGCCTGCAGCTTAAACTCAACGTTGAAGGCCGGATAACTATCAACGGCGCCGAAATTCAGGCCGCGGATCTGCCGGTGCGCATCGCGGCGGCCTTGCTGGCCAGCAAGGATAAATTTGTGATCATTAAAGCCGACGACGGCAATAAGGTCGGTGAAGTGGTCGGCCTTATGGATACGGCCAAACAGGCTGGAGCCATGAAAATGGCGCTGATGAAAAATTGAAAACGGCGGGACGGCCAGGCAGCTAACCGCAAGATCGCATAGTTTTCCGGCCGTCTAGCCGTCCAGCTGTCTAGCAGACTAGCGAAGGATGTATGTCTTTTAAAACAGGCGACAACGAAGATTTAGTAACCGGCATAAACGTTACTCCGCTGGTGGACGTCTGTCTGGTACTTGTCATCATTTTTATGGTAACCGCCCCGCTGTTGTCGGATCCGGTTTTTAAGGTTAATTTGCCAGCGGCCCGGACTCAGGAGGGAGAGGAAAAGGAAAAGGTAGTGGTCTCTCTAGCTAAAGAGGCCAAATACGCGGTCAATCAACAGGAATTCACGGGCAAGGACGAATTCTACAAGGAGCTGGAACGCGCGATCCGAAACAGCGGATTTAAACTCGTGGTTATCAAGGCCGACCAGGACGCGGGATACGGTCTGTTGACGGACGTAATGCAGCGCTCAAAAGAAGCCGGCGCCTCCAGCATAACTATAGCGACGGAGCAGAAGAAAGAGAAATAGATAGTAATGTATCCAGACTCTTCCAATAAGGTCCTTACTTACGCCGCTTTCGGGGCGATATTGTTTCACGGCTTCGTGTTTTTCGCGTACCTCAATTTCGTGCTTTTACGTCCGGAGACCCGGAATATAGTGATCAGCAATGTGGATCTTCTGCTTCAGGAAAAGGAGGCCCGGGTTCCCAAGGCCCCGGTAAATAAAACCCTTGATTTTTTGAAGCTGGCTTTGC
>MGVA01000031.1 GCA_001800245.1 Elusimicrobia bacterium RIFOXYA12_FULL_51_18
TGCCGCTAGTAGCAGGGAGATTGGAAGGCTTTGACAATTTCACCTTAGGGCGTGCCTAGAACTGGTCTAGACAACCCCGCCTACTTTACCTATCCTCAGTACATAATTTAGAGAATTTAAGTCGATTTTTTTTCTCCAACTTTAGGAGTTGAAGGTAGAGTCCGTCTAAGAGCACGCAACTGGACCATCTGCTGATCACCAAAAGGCGTTAAAGTCCAATAAATCCCTTTATCATGGATGCTGCGTTTTTTTTGACTTTCTTGGATAAGTCCTAAAGCTCGAAGTTGTATAATACATGTGGTAATTTGTTCTTCATCGGCAAATTCGAAATTAGACAAAGTGAATCCTTTGAAATCTTTGTCCTTTGCCCAGGCATCTTTCCCCAATCTCTCCAATAAAGTTACAAATTGCCTTCTAAGGCGCGAATCCGAAGCTTCTTGGATTAGTAATGGAGCCACACCAGCAAAAATTTCATTCCAGCTCGGTTCAAGTGTTCCGGTCCAACCTACAGACTCTCGTGGTTTATTAACTGACCCTGATGACCTAAAAGAACATTTTATAGGGAATTCTTCATCTCCTTGTAAAAGGTCTTCTATACCAGTTGGCGGGGCGGTTCTTTCGTGTCGAAGCTGATTTTCCAACTCCGCTATTCTATTACGGAGTGATAAGATATCCGCCAACGTAGTTTGGGATGGGACTTGATTAGCCCGAATCCAACCCACAGCAGGACACCGTTTTGTTTCCGCTGTTAAGCCGATAATTAGTTTTGCTTTAAGCTGTTCGGCATTATTCCAATAGACACAAGTATGTCTTTTTTCAATTTTTGAACGGAAAGCAAGTAGCTTTTTCCAAACTTCACCATCAGTTTCTGTTTTTTCACGAGGTAGTTTATCTGGCTTTTCATGAAGAAGCGCAATAACTGGTTTTTTTGTGGAAATTGCATACTCGTATTCTTTCTCAGTATAACCAATCCCTTCCTCATCTACAGATCCATAACGCCCACCGATAATAACCACATAGTAATCTGAGGCATCAATAACATCCTTTATTAGTTGCCATGCGGTATCATCAACCGCAGGGAATAATTCCATACCCGCTGGCATATGATCAAGCTCTAAAACCGCCTTAAGCGCTGTTTGCCGCTCATCTTTTAAGTCCATGAAAGTTGAAGAAATAAAAACCTGATAACGCTTTTCCATGATTTCCTTTATTGGAGAATAGAAATTGTGCAATACATACTAAATACCGCATGACTCAGGGCCAATTCGCCCCCACCCGAGGCTATAACCCAAAAGGCTTATACTGCTTTCTCACACCCTCACGATATAATATTAAGAACCGTCTCCAAAGCCTTCCCAATTATATCCCGTCCTGGAAATGCGGATCATACCCGCTGCCGTCTCCGCCACCATCAACGCCGGGCCCGTCCTGGTATCCACCCGGGTCGGAAGAGTCGTTATCATCCGACTGAGAATTCGGCGCAGATATATTATTGGCCTCTTTCCAATGCAGGTAATCCGCAGTCCTGAGGCCTAATGACTTACTGAGTTTCTCATATTTACCGTATTCCTGAAGACCGGCATAATCATACGAAGCCGGTTTCACAGGATTTTCAAGACGGTCATCAAAATTATAAGTAAGTTCAACAACTCCGGCAAGCGACATGCTTCCTTTTCTTTGCTGGCCAGTAACTTTATTTATATAGTCGTCAAAACCTAACCCACTTAAACCTTTGATAAAAGGGAAGTCGTTTGCCATAGGTCTTTTTCCTCCGTTCACATAGTCCCTAATCGCCAAATGCAGACGGATCAATTGTATATCTTTATTCTCAACTTTAGGATTCGGGGCTATATGAACATTAGCAAGCTGATGATAGATATAAACCCCAGTAGAACAACCGTTCAACTCAAGGTACAACTCGCCCGAAGTGCCTTTTTTAGGTTCCCCTATGTTTTTAAAGTCGGCCAAATGGGATAGCTCATGGGCAAGCGTAACAGCCAGGAACGTCGGGTTGGCATCAAGAAATAAATCAATGTAGGCCCTATTCATGTTATTTAAATACACCACTTTTTTTCCACTGCACTCACTCGGTGGACAAGCCTCGGCATAGTTAGGCTCCGAGTTTATTAAAGATAGATTCTTCCAGCGTATTTCAACACCCTCTTTTTTTAAGAAATCCACAAGAGGCTTGCCGGTACTAGTCGCACTTAGTGTTTCCACTCCCCTATTTATTATTTTTTGTTCTTCCAGCCCCAAGGGAAGACTCTCTAACTTTGATTTTTCATAAATAGCGACGTTATCATCGGAAAATGAAATCTCCGGAACGGGAATAGGGAATGCACTATACCGAAGGCTATTGCGCATAACATTTCCTCCAGTATCACCGTTATGGCTAAAAGGCGTGGCGTGAAGCCGAACAACAGCACCGGGGGAAGCGCCATCAAAAACCATGGATGGGTCCGTACCAGCGGCAGCCGACAAAGATTCAAAAGCCGGGCCGGCCATAGCCACCGAAACCGCTATGCAACACAAAAAGGTTGTCCCACCCATAACAAATATAACTTTTCTCATATCCCTCCAATTACTTTTTAAACTCGAACGTTTCCAAAACTCTATTCAAAACACAAGCGCTTTTTGCATCCCGCGCTGCATCCGGATATACTCCTCCTCTATAATGAGAAGGCATCCCCAGTTCCCTATAGGTAGCCTCTGTTGCGTTGTAACGCACCATATTTCTTACTTTGAAAATATATCCGTTGGGAGCAATGCCGATTATAAATTTGCGGTGCGGTCTGTGTTCAGTTTTACTCCATAGCGACAGCAAAATCGCAGATCCACCGTTCCTGAAATTAATTTTTTCCAGATACTTATTGTAAACCTTATTCGAGTCAAGATATTCTTTATCCGACTCACACAAGACCCATTGCATAAATTCCGCCGAGAACGCGGGCAAATCAGTTCCGCTATACGAAAGATGGGCAGCTAATTCGGATTTTATCGAACCCGCCTCATTCAGATGCCATATAATATCCAAAAACTGATCGCCAGAAAACACTAAACCACCATTGGAATCAATAACTTCTTTTAAGGGATTTTCAGGAGTAAAGCTGGGATACGAAAAAGAGAAGAACTTGCCCTCGTATCCATGCTCTTCTTTAGGGCAAGCCGCAAAATAGTATTTCCAATTATAGTCCAGCCGGGCGCGGCCTTTATAATCCACACCTAAGTCCAGGTTATAAATATAAAGAGCCAACGACCCCATAACAACAAAGGAAAGGGCGGCAAAAGTTCCAAGCGCAATTATCGTTTTTTTCATGAATCTCCCCTAAAACAAAAAAAAGGAAAACGATTTTTTGATTTCGTTTTCCCTGGATGCACCGGATTACGGTCCGATCGTGGATACTCTGGCGCCAATCCGCCAAATTACAAGGTAATACCTTATAGTTTAGCTGAGATCGCTTCCGCGTGGAAGTGTCCTAAGGGTATATGCGTGTAGGTCTTAAGACCCGATTTAAGATGAGTTTAAATGAACTTTGGGCGCGTTTTTTAATATGCCGGATAATCCCTTTGGATATTATGCGGCAAACCCTGTTTGAGCGCAACTTTTTATAGATGAACAACGGGGTGGGCAATTACGCCGTACCATTACTGGGCGGGGTTAAGATATTCTATTTTAAGAAAGACGTGCATAAACGATAAGCCAAGCGAACATCAAGTGCGTAAGTTTTACGCGGGGTGACGGGGCCAGTCTTTTTTGACCCCGCAGGTTTCCGAGGGAACGCGAAAAAGACTGGTCCCGGCAGGACCCCGCTTTACTATCCTGCGGTGCTTAAGCCAAAACCGACCAGACCTAGAGTTTGATCCCCGCGTTTATCAGGGCTTTTTTCAGGGGGTCGCGGTGCTTTTCGCTCAGAGGGGTCAGCGGCAGCCGCATGTCCGGGGCGCAATAGCCCAGCAAGTGCATCGCATACTTCACCGGTATCGGGTTCGTCTCCACAAAAAGAGCCTTTATAAGACAGAAAAGCCTGTGGTGCAGTTTTTTTGCATCCCCTATCCCGCCCTTCACGAACAACTCGCACATCCGGACCATCTCCTTAGGCGCCACATTGCTTACCACCGAAATAACGCCCCTCGCGCCCACAGACATCATCGGCAGCGTCAGAGAATCATCCCCGCACATCACGGCAAAATCCTTATCCGCCCCGTTCACTATCTCGCTCACCTGGTCCAGACTTCCGGAAGCTTCCTTAATACCTACAATGTTGCCGAACTTCTTCCTGAGCGCAAGCACCGTGGCCGGCAGCATATTTACGCCGGTGCGTCCGGGAATATTGTAAAGAGTAAGCGGCAGCGGGGCCGCTTTGGCCAGTTCGGAAAAGTGCGCGATCATCCCGTCCTGCGTGGGCTTATTATAATAGGGCACGATAACAAGCGCACCGTCCACCCCCAGCTTTTCCACTTTTTTCAGCATCTCCGCGGATTTTGCGGTGGAATTGGTGCCGACTCCGGGCATGACCGGCACCTTGCCGTTAGCTTCTTCCACGGCGGTCTTTATAACGTCCCCATACTCCTCAGGAGTCAGCGTTGCCGCTTCCCCAGTGGAACCACAGGGGACCAGGCCGCTCACCCCGGCTTTTATCTGTGCCCTTACCAGCTTGCGAAAAGCATCAAGATCGGGCTTGCCGTCCTTGAACGGCGTTATCACCGCGGTAAAACAACCTTTAAGTTGCATCATAAAACCTCCTGGAAAAACCTTTTAAATATCTATTTGTCCGTCAAAAACTATCTTGGCCGGACCTTCGATGTATATCTCATCGGCGGAGCAGCGCGGGCCGGCTTTGAACCATACCTTGAACTTTTCGCCGCTCTTTGCCGTGACCAGGATCGGGCAAGCGAGATCCTTCTTAAGCCCCAGCGCCACGGCGCCGGCTGTTATTCCGGTGCCACAGGCAAGGGTTTCGGCTTCCACGCCCCTTTCATAGGTCCTGATCCGGATACGGCCTCCTTTAAGCGCCACAAAATCCACATTAGCGCCGGCCGGTCCGAACGCCTTATGAAAACGCAGCCGGCGGCCAAGCGCATCAACGTTGAGCGCGTCTATATTACCGAGCGGAACCACGGCATGCGGCACGCCGGTATTCAGGAAATGCACAATTTTCACCGGGGCCGGATATTTCCCTTTATGATCAAGGGTAACAACCGGCACATCCGGCATGCGCATTTTTATCTTTTCACGCCCCATTACCCGCACCGGCAGAACGCCGCTGATAGTCGCCAACTTAAAATTCTCGTCTTTTACCAGCCCGGTCTCATACGCCCACCAGGCGGCGCAACGCGAGCCGTTGCCGCAGAAAGTCTCGGAACCGTCGGAATTAAAATAGCGCATGGACACTTTTTCCGCGCCGCATTTATTTACGTACAAAAGCCCGTCCGAGCCGATACCGGCTTTCCGGTCGCAAAGTTTCACCGCCAGGCTCTTCAATGCGACGGAGGTAAAAGCACGGCCGGAAAGCAGCACGAAATCATTTCCCGCTCCGGACATTTTGTAAAATTTCAATCTCATTAGTACCCTTCTTCATTATTACCGATTATTAAAAATCCAACCACCGACAACTATCCCCTACTTTCCCATTTCTCCCTTTGCCAGGGCGGCGGCGAAAGCGGAGATGAAAGATTGGCCGCTGCCGGCCGCCTCCTTAAAATACTCCAACGCGCGGGCACGCTCCCCTTTCTTATACAGGGCCATTCCCCGGATCACTAGGGAGAGAGCGCCATGCTCCGTTCCCGCGGCCGGAAGGGCGGACAGCGCCGCTTCGTAGTTCCCGCCCAGAAATTCCAGCAGCGCAAGTTCGAGGACGAGCTCAGTGCCGGAAGATTTTAATTTTACGGCCGCGCGCATATGCGCGGCGGCTTGTTTATAGTCACCGCGGCCGGCAGCGACCCTGGCCATAACCTCGTAGAGCGCGGCATCTCCGGGCGCCAGTTTCAAGGCATAATCCGCTATCAGGGCCGCTTCTTCCCAATCCCTTTTCCTGAGCATCTGGGCGGCGTATTCTTTCAGCAGACTCAGGTCGCCGAAGTCGCCCAGAATGGCGGCTCTGGAATAATAAGGCTTGGCTTTTGAGAGGAACCCCAAAGAAGCGTAGCAGCGCGCCAGACCGGAGTTCGCCTCCACATCATCGGAACGGCCCTTCAGCACCTTTTCAAACAACGGGACGGCGGTAGCGTAAAATCCGGTCTTTAAATAGATAGATGCCAGGCGCGCGGCAAAAAAATCGTTTTCCGGATAAAGACCGTAGGCCAGCTTATAAACTGTTATGGCTTTGTCGGGCAGCCCCTGGGATTCATAACAACGGCCGATGTAGGAATAAGCCTTCTCCCTTATAGCGGAGGAGGGTTTTTCCCTGAACAAGGTCTGGGAGATCTCTGCTACGGATCGGCAGTCTCCATTCTCAAAATTGGCGGCCATACCGGCCAGCATATCCTCGGCCTTTTTGTCGGAAATGCCTCCAAACAGGAAAGCGGCCGCGTTCACCGGAACCAGCAGCGCCGCGGTAAGCATCACTACGCGTTTCACAGCCCCTCCAGCAGACGCGGCGCCGAAAATATGAGGTAAGCTTCACGCGCGCCGTCTATGCGCTTTGCCGCCTCAATAAGTCCGGCCTCGCCCGCTTCCATACACTGGTCGAAGTCGGCCATCTTTACCTCTCCGACATCCGGCTTTACCACGAAATCGGCTTCTTTCTCCTCATTGCTGGCAAGCATGGAACCCCGGATATCTATAACCTGCAGCAGAGACATGAGGACGTTCCCCGGCAATTCCTTGGCGGCTCCGGCGGTGATACTGGCCAAGACCCAGTCCGCGCCCAGAAGACGCACCGCGTCCACGGGAATGAAATCCACCACTCCCCCATCCACCAGATAGCGATGCCGGTATTCCACCGGCGCGAATATGCCGGGAAGATTAACGCTGGCTCTGATCGCGATGCCAAGCGGCCCTTCGTCGAAAATGATCTTTTCGCCGGTCCTGAAATCCATGGCGACGCAGGAGAAAGGCTTTTTAAGCTGTTCAAAAGTCAATAAGCCGAGATTTTTCTCTATAAACTGGTTTATATAGGTGGGCGTTATGAGCTTGTTCGTTATCAGCAGGCTCAGAACTTTTATGCCTTTGAAATCCCTGGAGACTTTCAGGGTCGAGGCGGCGTTGGCGAATTTCCAGATATCCGGCACGCTCATTCCGGAGGAATAAAGTCCGCCGATGACCGATCCCATGGAGGTGCCGGAAACATAGTCAACGGGAAACCCGGCATAATCCAGCGCCTCCAGGACTCCGGTATGCGCAAAGCCCCTGGCCCCGCCGCCGGAAAGCGCCAATCCCACTCCGGGCCGGGCCGGCTGCTTCATCTGGACAAGCTTATCCCACATCAATTCGCGCAGGATCTCGTCATCTTTTGTAAACTCCCGGGCGCCGGCCGGGGACAGCGGAGCCAGGAAAATTATAAGTATTAAAAAAAACCTCGGCATAGATGCTGATGATCGCCCCGGCTACTCCGTAAGATCCCGCCCCTGGGCCCACTCAAGTTTTATGCGGGCCAAAAGCTGCTGATAAACGCTTTCCAGATAGGTTCTCTCAAGATCCGAGATGGCGCACAAAGCCCGCAGAGCGGCCGGCGATGCCGGGGATGCCTTAAGCGCCCCTTCATATTCCACCTCCACCGAATCCAGGATCGCCTTTCTCTTCCCGGTCTTGGTATCCCAAAATTCCAGGTCCTTATGGGCGGTAAGGTTCTCAAAACGGATACGAACCTGCAGCTCCGCGCGCTTTAGATCGCCCTGACGCTGCTGGGCCCGGCGCTGTACCACCTGCGTCCAGATATCGTAGGAAAGCGGGAAATGAATGGCGATTGACGCCGCCCAATTATTGGAACGGATGGAATTATCGTTCAGGGAATCTATCCTGTAACCGATAACGTCGTAGCTGGCGCCCAGATAGACGTTCGGATAGCGTCTTATCATGGCCATGTTGACGGCTATGTCGTCCATTTGAGCCTTGTACATCTCGCTTTTCAGCTCGGAGCGCATTTCCATGGCGGTAACAAGGCTTTTCTGCACCGTGGTGTTCACGGGCCGGGCGGACAGCTCCCCCGTGATATCCACCTGATAGGACGGTTCCCGGTTAAGGATCCGGATAAGTTCTATTTTTGCGGCATTGACTTCATGTTCGGCCTGCTCGGCCTGTTTTTCAAAGCCGGCCAGAAGTATCCTGGTTTCTATGGCTTCCCAGGCGTCCTTGCGTATCCCGCCGATCAGGGCCGCGGCCTGGGCTTTACGCTGAAGCGTAAGCTCGCGCAGTTTTTTATTCAGAAGCAGGGTATAGAAAATCTTTTTGGCGTTATAAACCACGTCGGTTTTAACCGTGTCATAGTTGACTTTGGCCTGGTTGTGGGCGGTCTTAGCCATGCGCAGAGTGTTCTTGTTGCGGCCGCCGGTGTAAAGCGGCTGAAGAGCGTAAGCCCTCATAGTGTAGAAATTCTTGCTGACGGTGGGATCCAGATACCTGTCGCCCAGTTCCGGCCCCAAAATCGTTGGATATTCAAGGTTGACCCTTGAAAAAGTGCCGGAAAGCGCCATTTGAGGCATGTTCATAAAACGCGCCTCATGGACCCGCTGCTTGGCGATAATAATATCCTGTTCGGAAGAGAGAAGGGTGGGATTGTTATTAACGGCGAGCGAAACCACTTCGTCCAATGTCAGAACGTCCTGAGTCCTGGGAGTCTCGGCACGGGATTGCAAGGCTGAAGCGAATAGGATCAACGCCGCTAAGAGATTCTTTAACCTGAAAAATTCAGTTGAATTTTCCCCTTCGCGGAGCTCAGGTGCGCTTCGCGCGGCATACACCCTCGAAAACCTAGCGCGCATTGCGCTTGGTTTTCGACCCGCTGCTGCGGGGAATCCTGCATTTTTTTGTGCCGCCGGTTTGCCAATAAAAACCGGCTTGAATTGCAGGATTCGGGTTAACCCGAAAATCCCGTTTCCCGGCCCGGCGGATATCCGCTCAAATACCGGGGGGGGTGTATTTTCTTTACGAAAAGACTCACAGACTTTCATTGGCAAAATTGTCCGGCCGCAGGATTCGCCCGCAAAAAAAGTTTAACCGATATTTTAGGGGTTATATTTTGTACCCCGGCATTATTTCGCTTATTTTTTTATTTATTTCTTCGGCCTTCACCTTAAGCGCGGGGTCCTTGGCCGAGGCTTCCGCCTTAAAAGCTTCCAGCTGTTTCGCTACTTCGTTCACGGCTCCCGCCATGTTGTTGAAGTGGTCCTGCAGGTCCGTAAGCTGGTCGCCTTTGCGCAAATAGACGCGGTGGGTCAAATCGCCCGACGCCACAGTCGCGCAGCTCTTCTCAAATTTATAGATCGGGCCCGCCATCCGGTGCGAGACGACAACCGCCGCTATGAGGACTATGAGCATGTATATCACCATCTTCAGCAGGAAGATCGGCGCGTAGGAGGACATATCCTCCAGCAGCGGCAGCATCATAGGGTGCTCTGTTACCACTTTAGAAATGGTCCACACCAGTTCCAGCCCGATTATCAAAAATCCTATCAGCACGCTTATAAATATCAGCCCCATGTAGCGGTATTGGAGGGTCTTTTTGATCAGTATCGTTTTGCGCTGAAATTGCTGCGCCGGTTTTGTTTGAGTGTTTTCAGTCATAAACGCTCCTTTTTACTTTTTATCTCCACGCCGGCTTCTTTCCCGGCCGGAAACACAACGACCTCACCGTCATTCATCGGCAAAAACCACATCCGACAGCGAGGCCGGACACAGGAACAATACCAATCAACCGGCAAAGCATGTCGCGCCTCAACCGCCGCGAAGGGAAAAAATGCAACCGCATTTTTAGGATTAAAACATCAATTCCATCGTATCAAACCAGTCTTTAGATACGGTCTTCAGCTCTCCGGTGGCGTTTTCAAGCGGCACCCCTACTATATTATTTCCCACCAACGCGCTCATCATGCCGAACTGGCCGGAGTGCACAAGCTCCGCCGCTTTTATTCCGACACGGGTAGCGAGCATCCTGTCGAACAGCGTAGGCGAGCCGCCTCTCTGCATATGGCCGATAACGGCAAAGCGGGTCTCTATGCCGGTCTGCTTCTCTATGAACTGCGAAATATGTTCGCCCATGCCTCTGTCCTTAAGGATACGGTGGCCGAACTGGTCCACGGCGTGTTTCATCTTATCTTCTCCGGCCGCCGGCAACTCCGCGGCTTCGCTGGTAACGACCAGCGCGAACCTTTTCCTGGCATAGGATTCTTTAAGCTTCCGGATCATCTCAGAGGTGTCTATCGTCCGCTCGGGTATGCAGACAAAGTCCGCCGCCGAGGCGATGGCGGTATATAGAGCCACCCAGCCGGCGTGCCTGCCCATAACTTCCAGCACCATGATCCGGTGATGGCTGGCTCCGGTATCAAGCAGGGACTGCGCCGCTTCCATGGCCCGCGTTACCGAGGTGTCGAAACCGAAAGTGTAATCCGTAACATTAAGGTCGTTGTCCATGGTTTTGGGCACGCCGATGACGTTGAGCTTATGATCTTTATAAAGTTTGGTAGCCACGCCCAGCGTGTCGTCTCCGCCCATCGCTACAAGGGCGTGAAGGTCCAGTTTTTTAAAATTTTCAAGACATTTTTTGACGCCGTCCTCCACTTTTACGGGATTGGTTCGGGAGGTCCCCAGTATCGTGCCCCCTTTCATAATGATATATTCCGTTATCTCCCTGTTCAACGGAGTGGTCGTGCCTTCCACCAGGCCCTTCCAGCCGTCCGTCAGCCCCACGCATTCATAACCGTATCTTTCCGCCGCATACACGCAGCCGCGTATCGCGGGGTTAAGCCCCGGGCAATCTCCGCCGCCTGTCAAGATCCCGATCCTCTTCTTAGCCGTATTCGCCATATAAGCCCTCCGGATAGTTTTTCAAAACCGACCAACGATCAACGGATACTCCTAGAAATTAGTGTTATACCGCAGCTGCACGATGCGTTCTCTCTTTCTCGGCCAGTTTTCCGCAAGCTCCCCATGCGCGTTCAGTTCTCTTATGCCCATGTCAAGCTGGAAATACGGGGTGATATAGATCCTGGTGCCCACATTGAACCGGGCGCGGTCCGCCTCTTTATGGAACAGGGAATCGAACTCGGCGATGAAGGAGATCTTGTCTTCCAGCGTATAGTTGGCGCCCAAAAAACCGAAAAGCAAAGTGGCGTCAAAATCCGGAACATTGAAGCCGCCATGCAGCACAAAATTAGAAATGCCGGCTTCCTTGGAACCGACAATGTAAAGCCCCCTGCCTTTTTCTATGTATTTTTTGGAGTCGCTGTTGTAATAATAGCCTTGGCCGTCATACCCCACGGCGGCGGCGGGAATGTAGTACCCACCGTCGAAAAAGCGGAACTTAACCTGTATCTCCGGCTTGCGCATCTTGATGGGCGAAGCGGAACCTATCAACCTGTCCACCATCATGGCGGTGCCGAGGTTAAGGCGCTCAAGCACCCCGAAGTTCAGTCCGCCGACCACGCCGCCTCCGGAATAGGCGCGGGTCTTGACCTGAAAACCGTAATAGTCCAGGATTCCCGCCGTGGGAATATCCACAAGTTCGGTATCCGGCAGGACCACGTTTTCGCCCTTATCCTTCTCCTTACTGTCCTTGGCGGCGAAAACCGCGCAGTTCAGCGTCAAAATAGCGCCCAGAAGCGCCGCCAGCAGTTTTATTTTTTTCATGATATACCGTCCTTTAATCAAGTCTCAGGTCGCAGTTACAATATGTTAAAGAAGTCCGTACTTCCGCCTTGTATTTTACCACTTGTGAGAGCAAAAAAAGTTTCACTCTTCCTGCTCTCCCAGCAAAGCCTTCACCCTCTTATCCAGATCCTCAAGCGTGAACGGCTTCTGCACAACGTCCAAAGCGCCGCTGAGCATAGCTATTCCTTTTTCACTGGCCACGTCCCTGGAAGTCATAATAATGATCTTGGGAGCGTCCGCGCCGAACTTGGAAGTGATCTCGTAAGCCACGTGATAACCGTCTATGTAAGGCATCATCACATCCAGGAGTGCGATGTCGAATTTTCCGGTTTCCATCATCATCCGCAGGGCGTCCTTCCCATTGCCCACTACGGTGACATTGTGCCCCTTTTTCCTATAATACGTTTCCAGCAAATCCGCGATATCAGGATCGTCGTCGGCGATCAATATGCGCTTTTCACCTGCCATGTTTTTTCCCCCAGTATTTTTTCCAGATCCTTGAACAGGGCCTCGTTCAGGACGACCCTGTCGCGGGTTTCCACCACATACGCGCTTTTGGCTTTCGTGTTTATCCTCAGGTAAACCGGGCAATCGCCGTGGCTTCTGCTCAGCGTGTTCTTAAGGTCCGTCAACTGCTTTTCATCGAACAGTATTCCCTCCGGCAGCTGTACCACAATATTCCTGCCCCACTTATTCATAGCGTCGAACAGCCCAAGGACCTCCTCCGCTATCAGTTCAAAAGGATTGGCTCCGAAATCCGATTCCTGCACCTTGCCGGTAACCACAACGATCTTATTGGGCGCCAGATGGGGACCGTATACGACATACTTTTTAGGGAACAGGCATACGCCGATGCTTCCGGAGAGGTCCTCCAGTTCGAACTTGGCCATGGTTTCTCCCTTCTTGGTCTGCATGACCTTGGACTGCAGGACAATACCCGCCACCCGCACCATCTCGCCTGGCTTGAAACCCGCCGTAAGTATTTTCTCGATATTGGAATTGGCGATCATTGAGATATGCCGCCGATAGCTGTTCAGCGGATGCCCTGAGAAATAAAAACCAAGCACTTCTTTTTCATATTTCAGGATGGTATGCTCGTTGAGCGCCTCCGACGGCAGGACAGCCGCGGCCGCCGAGGGCTTGCGCGAAGCCGTCACCCCGAAAAGCATGTCCTGCCCCTCGGCCTCTTTGCGGCTTTTAGTCCCGGTATCGCTGAAATTTTCCACCGCCCTGAGCGCCTTGGTACGGGCCAGCTCTACGGTCTGGGAAGGGTAAAGATTGTCATACGCCCCGCTCTTGGCCATGGATTCTATGACGCGCTTGTTCAATTGCTTGGTATCGGCGCGTAGCGTAAACTCTTCAAAAGATTTAAAGCGGCCGTTCCTGGCCCGTTCGGCCACAATGGCGTCCACCACGCCTTCCCCCACGTTCTTTACCGCGGTCAAAGCGAAACGCACGGCTGGTTTGCCGTTCTTCTCTTCTATGGTAAAGATCTTGCCGGAATGATTGAGGTCCGGGCCGAGGATCTCTATGTCCATGGCCTGGGCCTCCCCGATATAGGTGACCTGTTTATTCTCTTTATCTTCCGAGTTCACGGCGTTATGGCCTATCTCGCTGGTCAGGAGCGCGCACATGAACTCCACCGGGTAATTGGCCTTAAGCCAGGCGGTCTGGTAGGCCACCAGCGCGTAAGCCACCGAGTGGGATTTATTGAAGCCATAGCCGGCGAACTGAAGCATCTGGTCGAAAATCTTGGTCGAGAGCTTGAGGGCTATATCGTTTTTCTTGGCGCCTTCCACGAATTTAACGCGTTCCCCCTCCATGGCCTCCACGTTCTTCTTGCCCATGGCCTTGCGCAGGGAGTCAGCCTCGCCGGGGGTGAACAGGGCTAGTTTCTTGGAGATCTCCATGATCTGTTCCTGATAGACCATCGTGCCGTACGTGTCCTTCAGGATGGGCTCCAGGATCGGGTGGTCGTAAACTATTTTCTTGCGGCCGTGCTTGCGCTCCACGAACAGGTCAAGCATCCCGCTCTGTATCGGGCCCGGGCGGTAAAGGGCCACCAGCGCCGCGATGTCGCTGAATTGCGAGGGTTTTAGGCCCTTGATAAGCTTCTTCATGCCTTCGCTTTCCAGCTGAAAAACTCCGGTCGTGCGGCCGTCGCACAGCAGGTCGTAGGTCTTTTTGTCGTCCAGCGGGATCTTATAAATATCAAAATCTTTTTCTTTGCCTTCCCGGATCAGAGCGGAAGCCGTCTCGATGATGGTCAAAGTCCTGAGACCCAGAAAATCCACCTTCAAAAGCCCCAGTTTGGTCAACATGTTGCCGT
Organism: Elusimicrobia bacterium RIFOXYA12_FULL_51_18; assembly: GCA_001800245.1. Lineage (GTDB taxonomy): Bacteria > Elusimicrobiota > Elusimicrobia > Elusimicrobiales > UBA9959 > YA12-FULL-51-18. The sequence goes on from MGVA01000031.1 coordinate 14,133, forward strand.
CATACTGCGTGGTAACCACGTCCTTGTTGTTCCGGTTGGCCAGCGGCACGTAATTGGTCAACTGTTCCCTGGTGATGACCACGCCGGCCGCGTGGACGCCGGTCTGGCGGCGCAGGCCCTCTATCTTCAGCGCGATCTCGAACATTTTTTTTATCTTGGGATCTTTCTGGTAATCCTTAATGTCGGGCACGGTCTCAATGGCCTTATAGAGCGTCTCTCCGTCGGGAATAAGCTTGGCGATAGAGTTTACGTCCGTAAGCGGAATGCCCATTACGCGGCCCACGTCCCGCACCGCGGTCTTGGATTTGATGGTGCCGTAAGTGATGATATTGGCGACGTTGCCTGCGCCGTATTTCTGCCGGACATACTCTATTATCTTCTCGCGGCCGGAGTCCGCGAAGTCTATATCCAGATCGGGCATGCTCTTACGGTCCGGGTTCAGGAACCGCTCGAACAACAGGCCATTGATTATAGGGTCCACCCTGGTTATATCCAGCGCGAAAGCCACCAGAGAACCCGCGCCGGAACCGCGGCCCGGTCCCACCGGGACTCCGTGCGTCCTGGCATACTGTATAAAGTCCATGACGATAAGAAAATAGCTGGAGAACCCCATCCTTTTTATGACGCCAAGTTCATACTCCATCCGCTTCCTGTACTCGTCGCTGACCCGGCCCAGCTTGGCTTCCAGACCGCCGACACAGAGAGCCTTCAGGTATTCGAACTGCGCGTCTCCGGCGTACTTCGCCAGGTATTCGGCGGGGATATCGAAGTCCGGAAGATGGAGTTGTCCGGAGTCTATCCTCAGGTTGCACATCTCGGCGATGGCGAGTGTATTCTTCACGGCCTCGGGGGTGTGCGAGAAAAGCTGGATCATCTCTTCCGGGCTCTTGAAATATAGTTCATGAGTCGTCATCTTCATGCGGTCCGGGTCGGCAAGCAGGGAACCTGTGGAGATGCAGATGTGGACGTCATGCGCTTCCCAATCCTCTTTACGCTGGTAATGACAGTCGTTGGTGGCCACTACCGGCAGGCCCGTGCGTTTTGCCGTTTCAAGCAGGCCTTTAAGCGCCGCGGTCTCTTCCGGAATGCCGTGGTCCATCAGCTCTATAAAAAAGTTGCCTTTACCCAGAATCTCGGAATACTGCGAGGCTATCTTAACCGCCCCGTCTATATCGCCCAGCGCGCAGGCGCGGGCCAGATGGGATTTAAGGCAGCCTGAGAGCACCACCAATCCTTCGCGGTGCTGAGCCAGGATCTCAAGATCTATGCGCGGGTCGTGATAAAAACCTTCAATAAAGCTTTTGGATACCAGTTTTATCAGATTCTGGTAGCCCGCCGCGTCCTTTGCGAGAACGGTCAGATGCCCGTTGTCCCTGCGGGAAGAGGTTTTCTCCTTTTCCAGGCGCGACCCCTTGGCGGTGTAAACTTCGCAGCCGAGAATGGGCCTGACGCCGGCGGCGGAGGCGGTAAAATAGAATTCCATGGCGCCGTACATATTGCCGTGATCCGTGAAAGCCAGGGCCGGAACTTTCCTATCCGCCAGTCCTTTAAGAAAATCAGAAGGCTTGCCGGCGCCGTCGGTGATGCGCAGCATCCCGTCCAGCAGGGAATATTCGGAATGATTGTGAAGATGGATAAAACCCGCGGATTTCATTAGTTTTAGGAAATGCCTCTGTTTATATCTAATTGTAGAATTACAGTACCCAGTAATTATATAATTTATAAATCACGATATGGAAAACAAAACCTTTTTTGAAAAGCGGCTGAAACGCAGAGAAATATTCTCCGGAGGCGCCGTGAATTTCAGGGCCGACAGCATACGCCTGCCGGACGGCAAAACAGCCACGCGGGAGTTTATGGACCATCCAGGCGCGGTGGCCGTTCTCCCGGTGCTGGCCAGCGGCGAAGTCATCTTGGTACGCCAATACCGCTATCCCGTGGGAGAAGCCACGCTTGAGATTCCGGCCGGCAAGCTCCATTCTAAAAATGACTCACCGGTCAAAAGGGCGCGGGCCGAACTCCGGGAAGAAACCGGTTATACCGCTGCTTCGCTTAAACCCTTAACGTCCTTCTGGCCCACACCGGCTTTCTCCAACGAGCTCCTGCATATCTATATCGCCACCGGACTCAAGGCGGGAAAAACACAGCCCGACGATGACGAATTTATTAAAGTGGAACGAATGCCGTTTAAAACAGCGCTCAGACTGGCCCGGACCGGTAAGATACGCGACGCCAAAACCATTATCGCGCTGCAGGCGTACGCGCTGCGGCGCGATAAAGAAGACTGATACCTTAGGACTGAAGGGTTCACATAAGGGGATTTTCTCAATACCCGCATAAGCCTTAGGCGGGCGGCCTTCAGACGGCCGGCTTCAGCCTTCATAACAACAGGAGAACACCATGCCTTTTAACGAGATTGACACTTTGGCGGTAAACGCTATACGGGCGCTGGCTATCGATATGATAGAAAAAGCCAACTCCGGCCATCCGGGGCTGCCGCTGGGCCTGGCCCCGGCCGCTTACGCTTTATGGAGCCGGCACCTCAACCACAATCCCTCTAACCCCGACTGGCTGAACCGGGACCGTTTTGTACTGTCCGCCGGCCACGGTTCGGCCATGCTCTACGCCATGCTGCACCTGTTCGGCTACGGCCTGAGCATGGATGAACTTAAGCGCTTCCGCCAGTCCGGCAGCCTCACCCCCGGCCACCCGGAATACGGCCGCACAAAAGGCGTGGAAACCACCACGGGGCCGCTCGGCCAGGGCTTCGCCAACGCCGTAGGCATGGCGATAGCGGAGAAGCATCTCTCAACCGTCTTCAACACTCCGGAATTCGGCATTATAAACCACCACACCTACGCGCTTGCGGGGGACGGGGACCTGATGGAGGGCGTGAGCAACGAAGCGGCATCCATTGCCGGACATATGAAACTCAATAAACTGGTCTGCCTCTATGATTCCAACGGTATCACCATAGACGGTTCCACCGCCATAACTTTTACCGAGGACGTAAAAAAGCGGTTCCTCGCCCTGGAGTGGGACGTTCTGGAGGTTATGGACGGAAACGATCTGGAAGAACTGGACCACGCCTTTAAAAAAGCCAAAAAAAGCGCTTTAAAACCGACGCTCATCATCGCCAAAACCAATATAGGTTTCGCCAGCCCCAAGCAGGACAAAAGCTCCGTCCACGGAGAACCTTTAAAAAAAGAAGAGGTCCTGGCGACCAAAAAAACCCTGGGCTGGCCCTGGGAAGAACCTTTCAAATATCCGGAAGAACTGCTTCCTCACTTTGAAGCGCTGGCCCTGAACGGAATCAAAACCGAGAAAAAATGGTTAAAGCTGCTAGCCTCCTACAGGGAGAAACATACCGAACTGGCCGCAAAACTCAACGACTTTTTTTCCCCCCAACTGCCCGAAAGCGCTATTAAGGACGAAGATCTGCTATTCGACAAACCACTGGCCACTCGCGAAGCCTCGAACAAGGCGCTGAACCTGCTGGCGGGGCGGGTGGAAAACCTTATTGGCGGCTCGGCGGACCTGGCGGCCTCCACCAAAACAGATTTCGCCGGCTACCCGGAGCGTAATCTGCATTTCGGCATCAGGGAACACGCTATGGGCGCCATCATCAACGGCATGGCCCTGCACGGAGGCCTGCGGCCTTTCGGTTCCACTTTCCTGGTATTCTCAGACTACATGCGTCCCGCCATCCGCCTGGCGGCGATGATGGACGCACCCTCCACCTTCGTTTTCACCCACGACAGCGTGGGCCTGGGTGAGGACGGCCCCACCCATCAGCCGGTGGAACATATCATGTCTTTGCGCCTGATACCGAACCTGGCCGTATGGCGGCCGGCCGACGCCTATGAAACTTTCTACGCCTGGGAACAGATATTAAAGAACAGGAAACCCGCCTGCCTGCTGCTTTCAAGGCAGAAGCTGCCCATACAGGCAACGCACAAGGACCGGATAAAAGAAGGCTTAAAAAAGGGCGGCTATATCATTAAAGGAAATGCGGGCATCTCCGACGTAGAGATAATAGCCTCTGGTTCCGAGGTGCCTCTGGCGCTGGATGCCGCCGCGCTGCTGGAAAAAGGCGGAATAATGGCTAAAGTGATCTCCATGCCCTGCACCGAAGTTTTCGCCGCCCAGCCTTCGGCTCATCGTTCCGCCGTTCTGGATAAAGCCCTGCCTAAGGTTTTCATAGAAGCAGGCCGGAGCTCCGGCTGGAAAGAGCTGGCCGACAGCCGCTGCCTGGCCATAGGGATAGAGACTTTCGGAGAATCGGCCCCGGATAAGGACGCCTTCACCCACTTTGGTTTCACCCCCGAAGCCGTAACCGCCAGAATAAAGGAATTTTTGGGGAAGTAATGTAATGTTATCGCATGAGTCGCTGGGGGGTTCCCTGCGCACTCCGGGACCGGGTTTTCGGGGAAAAAGCCAGGGGTCTTCCGCCGGCTGCGGAACTCGGGCAAAAGGCAAAGCTTTTGCCCTCAAACATTCCTCGCCGTGCCGGAGGCATGCGCTCCAGCCCCCAGGCTTAAACCCTTAAATGGAGCGCGCAGGGAACCCGCCGGCGCCTTCACAGCATCGTTACCTTTTTAGCCATCATTATCGCAAGCGGGCGCGGCGCAGGAGGGTCATAAATATTCCCATGGCGCCCTTGGTCATCCGGGCGTCCAGCAAAGCCCTGCGTATCTCGGCCTCATGCTCCCTGCCGTTTGAGCCGGATCCTTTGACCTCGTCCAACAGGACGAATATCTCCGACACCACCCTCTCTATCTCCCGAATAGACGGGACCGGCGCCGCCGGACGGGCCGCCCGGGGTATAGCGGCCGGAGAACGCCCCGCCAGTTCGTAGCACACCAGCGCCACGGCCTGACCGAGATTAATGGAGGGCTGTTTTTCACGGGTGGGGATATTAAGCACGGCTTGACAGTGAGAGAGGTCTTCATTGGTCAGGCCGGTCCTTTCAGTGCCGAAAAGCAGACCCACCTTCCGCTTTTCCCCGGCCGGCGACTTGCCAGCCATATAGCCGGATACCTCATTAAGGACCACAACATCCCTGTTAGGCGTGCGCCTCTGAAGCGCGGAAGTCCCCAGCAGGAGCTGGCAGTCCGAGGCGGCTTCGGCCAGTGTGGCGCAGATTTTGGCGGATCTTATAACGTCGGCCGCACCCACGGCGGCCCTGGCTCTTTCCATAAGCCACACGGGCTCCCCGCCGCCTGCCGTGGCCGCGGTTTCGGCCGTCTCCTTCCAGGTGGGCGCATGAGGGGCCACCACGGCCAATTCGCTGAAACCGAAATTAGCCATCGCCCTGGCGGCCGCTCCGATATTATCCGGATTCCTCGGGCGGGACAGGATCACTTTAAACGAAATATCCGTCATCGGTATCGGCTCCCGCAAACAGGGGGGATCATAAAATTTCCGGCTTATGGCGGCGCGGCATCAAACGCCATGCGCCTCATGCGGCAAATCCTCGGCCGGAGGCGTCTCAAAAGGTTTTTTCTTAAAACGGTTGTAAAGGAAGACCAAGCCGCCGGCAAAAAACATCAGCAAAAAATGGTCATACGGCAGACGGTATCTGGGGGTTCCGATGATCACGCTGTGCATGAGGGAAACATAGGACAGATACAAAAAGGTGGGCAGCGCGCAGATAAAATTGCTTTTCGATATATAAAATAAGCCGAAAAAGGCCGTTATCAGAAGCAAGCAATGCGCCGCCTGATATAAGCCGGCAAGGGCCGGCGAGACCCTGCCAAGCATAACTTTCCCTATCGGCAGCCTCCATAAACGCACAAAATTCTTCGCCATTTTCCACGAATATGAGCCGGGATGGGTCAGGGCGTATTTGACGACCTTTTTTCCGACGATACTTTCCATTTTAGAACGGGGCAGATCTTTCAATTCCGGATATTCCCTCAAAGGGCTGAGTTGAACTATCTCATCGCCGTTCCACGCGTCATCCTGAATGGCGTACCAGAGCAGCCAGCCGCTGCCGGTGTTCACAGCAAGAAAATCATTCAGCGCATAATAGTTACGTATGGTCCAAACCGAGACGATAGCGCTGCTTATCATCACATACAGCACAAACCCTTTGAGAAGAGATTTACGCAGCCCGGTAAACAGAATCCCCGGCAGCAGAAACAAGGGGAACAACAAAGTCGGCGCGCGGACCAGCACCGATATCCCGTGAAAGATGCCCGAATAAACGAAACTTTTATTGTCCCGCTCTTTAAACGCCTTGGTCAGGTAATAACACTCCAGGAGGAACAGGAAAATGAACAGGCACTCCGTCATTTTCATATTGCTATAGAGTATAAACGGAGGATAGAGCGCGGCCAATACTCCGGAAAGCGCGGCGACAGCCGGGGTGAATATCATGCCGGCTATCAGCATAAGAAGAACGGCGCTGCCGGAATCTATGAAGCACTGTAGCAGCCGCGCGGCGAACTCGCTATGCCCGGTAATAGAATACACCGCGGCAAGGAAGATCGGATAGACTGGCGGCCGGCCGTCGGTGGGCATGCCGGGCGCTTCAATAAAGCCGTTGCCTTGCATAAGGTTTACCGCGACCGCCTCATACGCTTTCGCGTCAAACTTTTCATAAGTCTGGGATATGCCTTTGTACCCGAGAAGCAACCCCAGACGCAGTATAAATGCCGTGACAAAAACGATGAAGTATATTTTTTTGTTCATATTTTAAATCCCGCAAACTTGAATGAGTAATTTAGGAATATATTGTACATTAAAATAAAAACCGGTGAATCCCGCACTGGGAAATCACATAGAAGTCCTAAACATTAACCGATATTCGAGCGGGAGTTGCCGCGCCAAGGATGCCTCCCCCTCCCCGCGTCAGTAGAACCACGGGGAAGTAAGCGCCCCGGCCTCAAATGTGTTTTCGGTTGTAAAAAAGATACCTCAGATAGGACGCAAAAGCGCGGCCCTCCGACTTCCTATGCAGATACGCGTAGATGAGATAGAACCAAAATTTAAAAAAACGGTTCGGGTGGATCCGCAGCAGGCGGCGGATCAGGGATTCACCGCCGGGAAACAGAATTGCGGTCTGAAAAAAATAAAGCAGGTTCTGGATCCGCGCCGGATCCACACCTTTGAGAATAGTGTTGGACAGGATGGTAGAAGGGATCCGGTCGCACTCGAAATCGTCTCCGAGGTAATGACGTTCCTTCGCTATTTCCGCCAGCCGGGTGTTCGGCATGGGCGTAAAAACAGCGCCCCGGGGGAAGTCCGCGCCCATTTGAATGTTGAGATGGATGGTCTCCCAGATTTCCGCCTCCGTCTCGGAGGGAAGTCCGATCATGTTGTACGTGCGGAAACGGATCCCCCGGGCGTGCAGCCGATGGGCCACGTTCAAGAGATCGCTATTGGAGTAGCGGCGGTTGAGCATTTCCTTGCGGACACGCTCGGATCCGGACTCCACTCCGATAGCCACGCTGTGACACCGGTATTTTGCGAGTATCTCTATGCATCGCTCGGTAGCGAGCTCCGGCCGCAGCAGCAGCACGAACGGAAGCGCGGTCAGACGGGAGAATCCCGCCAACAGTTCCTCCATCCAGGGCAAATCCATGCCGAACGAATCCGAATTGAACAGAACGGGATTCGGACGAAAGAACCGGAGGGCCGCGTCTATTTCCGCCAGCGACCGCTCTACGCTGAAATGCCGTACGTACCTTCCACGCCCCCGGTATATCCCGCGCATGGCCTCGTTGAAACAATAGGTGCAGGAATATGGGCACCCGCGCACGAGGAATGCGATCGGAGAGGAGTCCCTGACGGGTGTTCCGGTATAACAGGACCAGTCAATGAGCGGGATCCGGTCCAGCGGTTCCGCCAGACGCCGCACATCATTACTGTGGATGGCTCCGTTCTTCTTGACCCAGAGATTCGGAATCTGTTCCACCGGGCCGCCCGCGTCGATAGCCGCCAGGAGATCCATCAGGGCGAACTCCCCCTCTCCGCGGCAGATCATGTCGATCGAAGAATCATTAATAACATCCGGGAAAAGCGTGGGGTGAGGTCCGCCCAAAATAATCGGAATCGTAGAAATTTTCTTGATCTGCCCGGCCAGATGCAGGATTTCAGAACAGAAGCAGGTCATGCACGAAAATCCGATGAGATCCGGCCGTATCTCCAGTATGGCCTTGGATATTCGCCCGATATCGCCGCCAAGGAAGAGCGAAAACTCATGCCCGGCGGACCGGGCCGCCCCGTTGAGGTAGGCGGTTCCCGCGTAGGGAGCCGGCTGTGTCTGGATCATCAACATGTGAGCCATACGTTCACCTATTGTTTCGTGGATATCCGCCTTTGGGGCCGTTTCAGCTTAAACCGAACGCACAATTTCCCGGCCGCATCCGCCTAACTCTACCAATTTTGACGCCCTGTTTCCAACTTGGAATCCATCGCTTTCCCACTATATTAACGGTTTAAACTCTAATCTAAATATGTTTCAATTATATTGTACAGGCCGAATTATAAGCGGGAAATGACCGGATAATGGAAAAAGACAAGGAATTATTGAAAGGCTCCTGCCATATTTGCGGAAGTAGCCGCATACACTATCGTTTTATCACCAACGGATCTCCCATCTGCCAATGTGAAGATTGCGGTTTCATGTTCGTTAATCCGCAGCCGTCCGAAGAAACGCTGGCGGGAATTTATAAAGCTGGGTATTTTCTGGGGGCTGCTTCAAGCGAAGGCGAAAAAACAGTATCGGAAATGAAAGGCAGGACGGCGGGAATGTACCTTAGCCATCTGCTTGATTATTCCGGAGGAGAACGGGGCAGGCTTATAGAAATCGGCTGCGGAAACGGCGACTTTCTTGCGTTGGCAAAGGGAAAGGGATTTGAAGTAAAAGGGATAGAGATCTCCGAACATGCGGCAAAAACGGCTAATGACAGGATCGGCGAGGACCGCGTCGTATGCGGCACGCTGGAAAACACCGATCTGCCGGCCGGATATTTCGATATATGCGTCCTTTTCGACGTGATAGAACATGTTTACGACCCTGTCGGGTTCCTCAGGAAAATCCACGATCTGCTTAAATCGGACGGGGTTATTTTTATCGTTACCCCCTCATTGGACAGCTGGTCCGCCAGGCTGATGAGAAGCAATTGGGCCGAATTCAAAACCGAGCACCTTCACTATTTCAATACGCAGACCATACAGAACGTCCTGGCGAAAACAGGGTTCAATGAAATCAATATCGCGCCTAATTATAAATACCTGACCCTGGAATATATAAAAGGCCATTTCCAAAAATTCAGGATCCCGTTTTTCACGGATCTGGTTTCTTTTCTTATGGTTCTGGTCCCGGGGCATTTCAGAAGGAAACGGATCAAGCTAGTCGCAAGCGGGATGAATGTGCTGGCGCGAAAAGCACGGTTGAATTCCCGCGAAACAGTCTCTATTATCGTGCCCGTCTATAACGAAAAATCGACTTTCCCGGAACTTATCGGCGCATTGACGGCAAAAGAATTACACGGATTAAACAAGGAAATCATAATCGTGGAAAGCAATTCCACCGACGGAACAAGAGAAGAGGTCCTGAAATATAAGGACACGCCCGGGATCAAGCTTGTTTTTGAAGAAAAGCCTCTGGGTAAAGGACATGCCGTGCGCGCGGGACTGGCGCGCGCTACAGGCGACTTTATAATGATCCAGGACGGAGATCTCGAATATGATCTGAACGATTATGATGAATTGCTAGAACCGCTTCTCAAGTACCGGAAAGCTTTTGTCCTGGGTTCCCGGCATTCAAAGGGCTGGAAAATGCGGCACTTTGCCGATCAACCCGTGATCTCCCTGATCATGAATTTCGGCCAGATTTTTTTCGCGACGCTGCTCAATATTTTCTGCGGGCAAAAGCTGAAAGATCCTTTCACGATGTATAAAGTTTTCAGAAAAGACTGCATCTACGGTCTGACCTTCAAGGCGAACAGGTTCGACTTTGACTGGGAGATCGTCATCAAACTGCTCAGGAAAGGCTACCGCCCGCTGGAAATACCCGTTAATTACAATTCCCGTTCTTTTAACGAGGGTAAAAAGGTTTCATTCTTCAAAGACCCACTCCTCTGGTTCTGGGCTTTGATCAGGTTCAGATTCGGCCCGTTGTACGAAAAAAAGAAAAATGAGGCGGGGAAATGAGGATTTTCATAACAGGATGCGCGGGCTTCATCGGCAGCAACCTGACCGACCGGCTTTTGCGGGAAGGCCACGAAATTACGGGATATGATAATTTGACGACCGGTTCCATGGAGTTCCTTAAAGAGGCGGAACAAAACAAGGCTTTCACTTTTGTGCAAGGAGATATCCTTGATCCCGATCTTTTAACCGACTCCATGCGACAGTGCGATTTCGTATATCATCTGGCGGCGAACGCCGATGTCCGTTTCGGCACCGATCACCCGCGCAAAGATCTTGAACAAAACACGATCGGTACCTTTAACGTGCTTGAATCTATGAGGAAAAATAAAATCCGCCGGATAGTTTTTTCCTCAACCGGCTCCATTTACGGCGAAACCGTTGTTATCCCCACTCCTGAAAACGCCCCCTTCCCGGTCCAGACTTCCCTGTATGGCGCCTCTAAACTGGCTTGCGAGGGGCTTATTGCGGCATATTGCGAGGGGTTCGGCCTCCAGGCCTGGATTTTCAGATTTGTTTCGATCCTGGGAGAAAGATACACCCATGGGCATGTTTTCGACTTTTACAAAAACCTGCTGGCAAATCCCCGCGAACTGCGGCTGTTAGGCGACGGGCATCAGAAAAAATCCTATTTATACGTTCAGGACTGCCTCGACGCTATTTTTCTTGCCGTGGACAAAGCCGAAGAAAAAGTCAATATTTTCAATCTTGGCACGGACGAATATTGCGAGATCAATGACTCGGTTAAATGGATCACGGGACATCTGGGCTGCGATCCCGCCTTGACTTATGCCGGCGGAACGCGCGGCTGGATCGGAGACAACCCGTTCATTTTCCTTGATTGCGCAAAGATACACGGTCTTGGCTGGACGCCCAAACTGAAGATCAAGGAAGCCGTTATTAAAACAACGGAATTCCTTGCGAATAATCAATGGGTTTTTAAAGAAAAATAATATGAACTATTCCGTATTGATCTTCGGCGGCGGACGCGGCATAGGGAAAATTATTTCGCGTCATTTTATTAAAGCAAACCGACGAATAAGCGCCGCCTCAAGAAATTTCCGGCTTCTTGAAGAATTAAAACGGGAAAGCCGGGGGCCCGAAAAATTCATTAACATAATCGAAGCCGATATCAGGAACGAGATCCAGGTCAAATCGGCGTTCGAATCGCACAAAAGTTTTTTTGGAGACTATCCAGCTATAGTGATCAATACCGCGGCTATCCAGGGTCCTATAGGACACTTATGGGAATTATCTTCGGAAGAATGGACGGCCGCCGTTAATATAGATCTGTTAGGCGGTTTCTTTATAACCAAAGCCGCGATCGCCGCCATGTTGCCGGAAGGCAAAGGTTCTATAATACATTTTTCCGGGGGCGGCTCCACCTGCGCTCGCCCGAATTTCTCGGCTTATGCCGCGGCCAAAACCGGACTTTTACGGTTAGTTGAAAACGCGGCCGAGGAATTGCGGATCTCCGGACACAAGGACATAATCATTAACGCCGTCGCTCCGGGAGCGGTAAAAACCGGCATGATGGATGAGATAATACGCAGCGCGGATACCGCCGGAGCAAAAGAGAAAAATGACGCGGAAAATGTTTTATTGACGGGCGGAACCCCCCCGGAACTGATCACCGGCTTAGTGGACTTTTTGTGCGATCCCGATCTGAATAAAGGCATCTCCGGCCGGCTGATCCATGTCAGGGAAGATTACATCAAATATGCCGAAAAATTTGGCGGGGCTGCCGAATCTGATGACGGTAAATTACGGAGAGTGCCATTAATATGAGAATCGCAATTATCGGGTGCGGACTTATCGGAGAGAAACGGTCTAAAACTTTAGGTAACCATGAAGTAATAGTCATCTCCGACAAGGAACCTAAAAGAGCTCTTCAATTGAGCCGGAAATTGGGCAAAAAGGTCATCCTTGCCGAAAAATGGCAGGAAGCGGCCGGGCATCCGGATGTGGACCTTGTTATCGTGGCCACGACCAACGATTCGCTGGTTCCGGTAAGCCTATATGCTTTGGAAAAAGGCAAACACGTGCTCGTAGAAAAGCCCGCCGCGCGTTCGGCCGATGAAATAAGGGCATTACTACAGGCCGAAAGCCGGTCAAAGAAAAAAGTAAAAGCGGGCTTCAACCTAAGGTTTCATCCGGCGTTAATGAAAGCCAAAGAGATCTCCGACTCCGGCGCCATCGGGGAATTAATGTTTATCCGCGGACGATACGGCCATGGCGGCAGGATCGGTTACGACAAGGAATGGCGGGCCGACCCGGATATCGCCGGAGGAGGAGAATTGCTGGACCAGGGAGTTCATTTGATCGATCTCTCCCGGTGGTTTTTGGGCGATTTCACCGCTGTTGAAGGATTTGTGAACACTTATTTCTGGGATATGCCGGTGGAAGACAACGGTTTCATGTGTTTACGCACGGACAAAGGCCGGGCGGCTTGGCTTCATGCCAGCTGCACCGAGTGGAAGAATATGTTTTGTTTTGAAATATACGGTAAAACCGGGAAACTGCAGATAGACGGCCTCGGCGGCAGTTATGGCACCGAGCGCTTGTCGTATTACCACATGCTTCCTGAAATGGGACCTCCGGAAACCACGATATGGGAATACCCCTTTGCGGACAATTCCTGGCAATTGGAATTCGATCACTTTGAAAAAACGATCAACGATAACGGCGTGATAAACGGAAGCCTCAGAGACGCGGAAGCCGCCCTTGAAGTCGTGTCGAAAATATACAGGGGAATGAAAAAATGATCATCACAAGAAGTCCCTTAAGAATTTCTTTGGGCGGAGGCGGAACCGATCTGCCGTCATATTACCGGGAACACACGGGATTTCTTATCGCCGCGGCCATAGATAAATACGCCTACATAACTTTGCACCAGACCTTCGTGCAGGAATTGATAGTAAAATATTCGAAAATGGAAAAAGTCGCGCGGATCGAGGACGTACAGCATCCGATCATACGGGAGGCGCTGAAATTACTGGCGATCACAAACCCGCATCTTGAAATAACCAGCATGGCGGATATCCCCGGTGGCACCGGACTCGGCTCCTCGGGGAGTTTCACCACGGCTCTCCTTAAAGCGTTGCATGCGCTTAAAAAGAATATCGTCGCTCCGGAAGAATTAGCCGAACAGGCGTGCATAGTGGAGATAGAAAAAGTCGGAGAGCCCATAGGCAAACAGGACCAGTATATCGCGGCCTATGGCGGTATCACCTGTTTTAATTTCCGAAAGGACGGCAAGGTGGAAGCCTGGCCGCTCAAGATCTCCAACGAAACTCTTTACAACATGGAGGACAACCTGCTCCTCTTTTTTACCGGATATTCCAGGAGCGCCTCCTCCATCCTTAAGGAGCAGGACGAGAAAAGCAGGCAAAATGACCGGTCTATGACCGAGAACCTCCATTTTATCAAGGACTTAGGCTGCCGGAGCAAAGAGGCGCTTGAAGCCGGAGACCTGCATAAATTCGCCGCTCTGATGAATGAACACTGGGAATACAAGAAGAAGCGGTCTAATTCCATGAGCAATCCGCATATCGATGAGCTGTATAAACTCGCGCGTAACAACGGCGCATTGGGCGGGAAACTTATCGGCGCAGGCGGCGGCGGATTTCTGATGTTTTATACCGAGGATAAGACCAAACTGCGCCATGCCATGATCAAATCCGGCTTGCAGGAAGTAAGATTCCGTTTCGATTTTGAGGGGACCAAAATAGTTATTCAATCATGATGCTCCCTGTCGCAATCCCGGCCGGCGGACTAGCCACGCGTCTGAGGCCGATCACCGAAAAAATACCCAAGGCGCTGGTCGACATCGCCGGAGAGCCTTTTATAGTCCGTCAACTTAAATTATTGAAGAAGAACGATATCGAGCGAGTGGTCCTCTGCGTCGGATACCGCGGAGAGATGATCAGGGATGTTATAGGCGACGGCCATAAGCTGGGACTGCAGGTTGATTATTCTTTTGACTGGCCGGACCTTCTGGGAACAGGCGGCGCCCTTAAAAAAGCGTTGGTGGGTCTGGGTAACGAATTTTTCGTGCTTTACGGAGACTCCTACCTTGATTGCGATTATCGCACCGTCCAGGAGTCGTTCAAAAAAAGCGGCAAGCCGGCCTTAATGACCGTCTTTCACAACGAAAACAAATGGGATACGAGCAACATTTCGTACCGGAACGGCAAAATACTGACTTACGACAAAAAGCGTATCAACGCCGGAATGGAATATATTGATTACGGATTGTCCGTTTTAACCAAAGCCGCCATGGATACCGCCGGTTTCGGAGACAAATTCGACTTGGCGGAATTATACAAATATCTTTGCGACAGGGAGCAGCTGGCGGGGCATGAAGTAAAGGAAAGATTTTATGAAATCGGCACTGCCGGTGGAATTCGGGACCTGGAAGAATATCTGCTCAGTAATTGAAAAGCGCCAATAACGAGGTAATATGGACAACATGGAATATATCGACAAATATCTATCCGAGGCGGCTGAGATCATCACAGAGATGGACAGGAAGCCGATAGAGAAATCGGTCCGGATATTGCTTGATACCAGAGAGAACGGCGGACGGCTTTTTATCCTGGGCGTGGGCGGAGGCGCGGCCAACGCTTCTCATGCGGTGAACGATTTCCGGAAAATAGCCGGTATAGAAGCATACGCGCCGACCGACAATGTTTCCGAATTGACCGCCCGGGTTAATGATGACGGCTGGAGCACGGTTTTTGCAAATTGGCTTAAGGGCAGCCGGCTCAATGCCGGGGATTGCATACTGGTGTTTTCGGTCGGAGGCGGGAATGCCGAAAAGAATATCAGCGCCAATCTGGTGGAGGCGCTGAAATACGCCAAACAAAAAGGCTCGAAGATCATCGGGATCGTGGGACGGGACGGCGGCTATACCGCAAAAACTGCCGACGCCTGCGTTATAGTGCCGACCATCAGCGGCGACACGGTTACCCCGCATACCGAGGCTTTCCAGGCGGTAGTCTGGCATTTGATAGTTTCTCATCCGGCTTTGAAGACTTTTGAAATGAAATGGGAATCAGTGAAATGAATCCCGCCCAAAAAGCTATTTTTTTAGACAGGGACGGCGTTATCAACAAGCTCGTCTTAAATCCCGCTACACGAGCTTACGAATCTCCGCACCGTCCTGAAGACCTGGTTTTCTGCATGAATGTTTTTAAGCCGTTAAAAGAATTGAGCGGCGCCGGTTTTAAATTATTCATCGTATCGAACCAGCCAAGCTACGCGAAAGGCAAAACAACCCTGAAAGCTACAAAAGAAATAGCCGAAAAGTTTAAGCATGAGCTTGAAAAAAAAAGTGTGCGGATAACGGAATCTTTCTACTGCCTTCACCATCCGGACGGCATTGTGCCGAAATACGCGAAAAAATGCGCCTGCCGCAAACCCTCGCCTTTTTTTCTGTTTAAGGCGCAAAAAAAATACGGCCTTAACCTTAAAGGGTCCTGGATGATAGGAGATAGGGACAGCGACATTAAGTGCGGCCGGCTGGCCGGATGCAGAACGATATTGATCAAAAACCCGCATTCGGCCGATTACCGGGGCGGGGATAAACCCGATCATACGGCGAATGATCTCGGGAACGCGGTTCGACATATAATAGCCAAGAAACAAAAGGAGCGGATATGAACTGGATGGATGCGGTGGAAAAACTTAAAATAAAGATTTTTGCGGACGGGGCTGATAAAAAGGGCATGCTGGAGATGTACCGCAAACCGTTCATAAAAGGGTTCACGACAAATCCCACCTTGATGCGCAAGGCCGATATCAGGGATTATAAAGCGTTTGCCATGGATATAATCGGCGAGATCCCCGACCGTCCGATCTCTTTTGAAGTATTCTCCGACGATTTCGGCGAGATGGAGAAACAAGCCGTTGAAATAAGTTCCTGGGGTAAAAATGTCAATGTTAAAATCCCGATAACCAACACTAAAAAGGAACCCTCCTACGACCTGATCCGCCGTCTTATTAAAGCGGGTGTAAAACTTAATATTACGGCCATGATGACGCTTGAACAGGTGAAAGAAACGGCAAACGCTGTCAAGGGCGGACCAACCTGTTTTATTTCCGTTTTTGCGGGCCGCATAGCCGATACCGGCAGAGACCCGGTTCCCCTGATGGCAAAAGCCGTGGAACTGCTTCGCACGGCGCCCAACGCGGAACTTCTGTGGGCCAGCCCGCGCGAACTGCTGAATATTTTCCAGGCGGACGCCATCGGCTGTCAAATCATCACGGTTACCAACGACGTCCTTAAGAAACTTGAGCTGGTGGAAAAAGATCTGGATGAGTTCTCTCTGGATACGGTCAAGATGTTTTATAACGACGCAAAAGCGTCGGGGTTTTTAATCTAATACAGCCTGGGATTCGCTAAAATAATATGAAAAAAATAGTTTTCGTAAACCCGCCCCTCTCCATTGAAGACCGCTACGGGATCAAATCGCAAAGCGGAGGCCAGACTCCGCCTTTGGGCTTACTGAACCTTGCGACGATGGCGCGCGCGCACGGGTTTGAAGCCGCGATCCTTGACGCCGTCGCCCTGAAACTGGACTATCCGCAATGCGTCCGATCCATTATCGACAGCCATTGCGATTACGTAGGCATTACCGCGGTCACCATCTCCATAACGCACGCCGCTAAATTAGCGGCCATGCTCAAGAAGGCCGCCCCGGCGCTCACGATCATAATCGGCGGACCGCATTTCACGGCAATGCCTTTGGAAACAATGTCCATGTTCCCGCAATTCGATATCGGGGTAATAGGCGAAGCGGACCAGATAATTGTCGAGCTGTTATCCACCTTGGAAGAGAAAAAAGATCTGACCGCCGTAAAGGGACTGGTCCTCAGGGGCGATACCGGATTGGTAAAGACGGGAATTGCGCCGCGCATTACGGACCTGGACGGCCTGCCCACGCCCGAATGGGACCTTCTGCCGGACCTGGCGCGGTATTACTGCCCCCCGGTACACACCTTAAAACGCATACCGGCCGCTTTGCTGGTGACGTCGCGCGGCTGCCCCGGTAAATGCGTCTTCTGCGACCGCAGCGTTTTCGGCAACGTATTGCGGGCATACAGCGCCGAATATGTTTTCAGGATGATCAAGGAGCTCTATCACAAGTACGGCATCCGCGAAATACAGCTGCGCGATGATAATTTTGCGGCCTATCGCAACCGGATGCTGGAATTATGCGCCCTGCTCAAGAATGAAAAGCTCGACCTGGTCTGGACCTGCGCCTGCAGGGTGGACATGGTAAATCCGGCTACGCTCAAAGCGATGAAAGAAGCCGGGTGCTGGCAGATCTGGTACGGGATCGAGAGCGGATCGGACGTGATCCTGGAACGCCTTAAAAAACAGATCACCACGAAACAAGCCAGGGACGCCGTACGGATGACCCGCGACGCGGGTATCAGCCCCTGTGGTTTTTTCATAATCGGCAGCCCGACCGAGACCAAAGAAACCATCGAAGAGACGATACGGTTCGCCCTCGAACTGCCGATCGATGAAACGCATTTTTCCTTCCTAACCCCTTTCCCCGGCTCGGAAGTGTACGCGCGGGCCACGGAATACGGATCATTCGATAACGATTGGGACAAACTTAACGGCTGGCTGCCGACTTTCGTCCCGCACGGTTTAACGGCAAAAGAACTGGAGTCCTATTCGAAGCGGGCCTTCCGTAAATTTTATTTCCGGCCTCGCATCATCCTTTCGTATATTAAGAAATTGCGCAGCTTTAAGCATGCCAGGATATACTTCAGCGGTTTTATGGCGTTGTTGGAGTGGCTGGTGAAGAGCAAATCGGATAAAGTTACATTCGGGGGAAAATAAAATTTTCAATACAAGAACCGCATACCATCCAGCATGCCCTGAAAAAACAGCCAGAAATGATATAGCTTCTCCGCCACGTACCAGGTGATAAGCGAGATTAAAACAGTGTAGATCCATTTAGCCTTCCGGGGCAGTATGGGGGACCGCCAGACGAAGTAGAGTGAAAAAGGTCCCAGGGCCAGGGTGAGCAGGATCGCCCCCCAATGCTTATAATACCAGGAAACGAACCCGCCCTGGCCTTTACCGCATTTTCTGCAATAGTTATCATCGGCGGCTATATGCGCCCCGCACGCCCAGCAGGCGTAAGGGTTGGGATCATTGAAAGCATTATTCCGGGATTCGGTTACCATTTCAGTATCCATATATCCTCTTATTCAGCGGACACCCGCCGGACCGGCCGGCTGGTTTTCAAACCGACTGCTAGAATATCCGGGCTTTGCGAAGGGCCAGGAAGGATCCGATAAGAAAAATAAAAGCCGGGCCGAAACCCGCCACCGCCGGCGGCACCAGCTCCGCTTCCCCCGCGTATTGCCCCATCGTCATAAACATCCAAAAAGAGAAGCCGGTGGCCAGCGCGACCCCGAAGCCGAATAACCGGTTCATTCGCACCAGCAGCACCAGGGAAATCCCCGTCACCGCCAGCACGATATTCGCCAGCGGCCCGGCAAGCTTTTCATATAGCTGCACTTTCTCCGCGACCACCGGCGCGCCTATCGCTTTCAACCGGCCGATCCGGTCGGAGATAGCCATTATATTCACCCCATCCGGCACCAGCCGCTCCAGGACCAGCGTCCCCGGGGGGCTCGTCAATGGACCGGCATAGCTGGTAAACGCCGATGTCACCGGCCTGGACTTGGCGTCGGTCCCGTATTTTATCAGCACGCCGTCCTCAAAGATCCAGACTCCGGCGGACTTATCCCACACGGCCTTGTTAGCGTTTATCTCGCTAGAGATCTTCCCCCCGTTGTAAACATTCACCAGCACCCGCTCCATGGTCTCCCGGCCGCCGTCGAATAATTGGGCCGTCACAAAAACTTCCGGCCCGGCCGCAAACGCCACGTCCCTGCGTACCAGCCGCTTCCAGTCCGCGCGCCCCCACATCTTCCCCTGGAAAACATACTCCGCCTTCATGTAGAAGGACGGCGCCACGGTCTCCTGAACTCCCAGTTGCAGCAAGGCCGCCGCACCGGAACAGACCAGGAGAGGCAGCGCCATATTGAACGGCCGCCAGCCGCCGGCCATACCCGCCTTCCATTCACCCTTGGAGATCATCCCGCCCAAGGCGAACAATACGGCCAGGAGGGTGGCAAGCGGCATCATCTTCACGACAAAATAAGGGAGCTGGTAGAAAAGGTATTTAAGAAAAGTGTCGAAACCGGAAGAGGTCTTCATAAAAAAACTCATCTTGTCAAAAAGGCTGCCGAAAAGCAGCAGACAAACGAAAACCCCGAGGCCGAAAAAAAACGGCCCCCAGAAACTTTTAGCGATGTATTTGAAAAAAACCTTGTTCATGATAAAAAATGCGCACTTCCCCTACCGCACATACAGCCTTTTTTTCCACATCCACAATCCAAGGGCCGAACCGGCGGCCGCGGGAACAAACATCCCCCAGGGGAAAAACAAAGCGTACTTCCTGGCCAGCACCATGGAAGTTATACTGACGCCGTAGTATAAAAAAATGATCAAAAGGCTCAAAGTGAAGCCCGCGGAACGGCTATTTTTCTCAAGCACAACTCCCAACGGCGCCCCTATAAGGAAAAACACCAGCGGTGTGAGCGCCATGGCGAAGCGCGAGGCGATCTCTATGCGGTATTTGCCGGCGGTATCCGAGTCAACGGTCCCGTCCGAAAGACGTCTTATAAGCCCGGTGGTGGAAATCTCGCGCGCGTACAATTTGCGCGAATCCACGCTGTCGGAAAAGAACGGGATAAGCGTCTTATAAGACGTGAAATCGCCATAGAGAACCTTATCGGCGTCCTTATAATCCGTCTGGCTGAACTGCCCATTGCGCAGTTCTATGGCTATGCCGCGTTCCCTCAGAACCGAGTAAGTTCCCTCCCCGGCGTTTATTTTGGTGACGAAAACAGGCTCGTTTTTAATATTCACGCGCCGGATAAGTTTGACGCCCTTCAGCCCTTTGGACATAGCGTCCACTTCGTCCGAATAGATGATCCAATCGGAAATCTTCTGAAAAGTGCGGGGTTTAAGCTCCACTCTGGTCACCCGGTTTATCATGGTGAGGGAATAATCAGTGGACCGCTTGAGCGCGACAGGGCCAAGCCAGTTGTTCACAGCCAGGAGAACCGCGCAGGCCAGGATAGAAGCCCAGAACATCGCCGCCAGAATATCGGTGAAAGAAAACCCTCCGGCCCTCAGGGCTACGATCTCCCCTTCCTGGCTCATCTGACCAAGACTAAGCAGCACCGCCAGCAGGAAGGAGAGCGGCAGAGACATTGAAACTATATTCGGCAGAAGATAAAGAACGCTCTTAAAAAGAAAATAGACTGAAAGCCCGCCCAAAGCCCCCTGGACCACTATCTGCACGAAATTAACCATCACGAAAATGGAAACAAAAACAAAAAGTGAAAGGCCAAGGAAATGCGAAAAAACCCGCAGGACGTATTTCTGGGATATAGGAATGCGCATGCTCTTATTCTATTATATAATATAGTTCCGGACGCATGTAGCCCGCTTGAAATAGTGAAAAAGAAATTACGCCTCTTATTTATCCCCCTTGTGCTCCTCCCTGGCTTCGCCTGGTCAGCGGAACCTTACCTTGAGACCCCGTCTACCGGCGCGGCGCGTTTCCTGCTCCTTGACCGGCCGGACCCCGGCCGGCTTATAACCACCGGAGAGGAGGAAGAACCGGGGGAAGGAGAGCGCGGCCTCGACGCCATAACACCCGCAGAATACTCGCCCGACTCCTGGAATAGCGTAAGAGAGCAGATAGAGACCGGACGCTTTAACCCCGATCGGCTCAAACCGGTAAAAGAAGTGCAGATTTCCACCGAATCCCCTGCCCTCCCTCCGCCCGAAGTGGAGTTCAAAGATTCCGGCACCTCTCTCTCAGTCACCGGCAGAAAGGTCATAACGCTTAACTACACCTCCAAGCGCTACCTGACCGAACAGGTCGCCGTCGTCAGACCGCGCTCGCTCAGCCTGTTCGAGATCACTCAGCAGATGCAGGTGCGCATGCAGGGCAAGGTCGGAAGCAAGATAACGGTCAATGTTGATTATGACGACACCAAGCTGGATAAACAGGATATCTCCGTAGTCTACCAGGGCGACCCCAACGAAGTCGTCCAGAATGTTTCTTTCGGAGATATAGATCTATCCCTGCCGGCCACCGAGTTCGTTTCTTACAACAAACAGGTATTCGGCATACGCGCCGACCTCCAGACCCGCCACTTCAAACTTACCGTGATCGGTTCGCGCACCAAGGGTGTGACCAAAACCAAGCAATTCACCGGCAATACGCAGTTTCAGAGCACGGAGATCCGGGACATCGATTATCTCCGGCGCAAATACTACGACGTCACTTTCGGCAACAGGGACCGTCTCCCCATAAAATCCGGCACCGAGCGTATCTATATAGACCAGCAGACGCAGGCTATCGCGGACGGGGTTACGATCTTCGATCTCTCGGCCAAAGACCTGGCTGTGCAGAACTCCACTTACACGGGCCGGTTCCAGATCATGAACCCCGGCATAGATTATGTCATCGACTACATCAAGGGACTGGTAACCTTCAACCGGACGCTTAACCCCCAGGACGTGCTGATAATAGATTTTGAGAACGCCAGCGGGACCAGACTCTATCAAAGCTCTTCCGCTTCTAACGCGGCGGACATCTCCGGCTACAATCCGGTGACCCGCCCGGAGACCTTCGTCCTCCTTAAAACACGGAGCGATATCTTCACCTCCACCAACACGGAGGCCGGCTACAACCGCGAATTAAAGACCTATTACAGCCTGGGCCAGACCAATATCGTACACGACGATGGGCACGGTAGTTTTATCCTGAAAGTAAAAGACCTCAACCGCAGCGAGGTCGGCTCTTCGCTGAACCCGACGCAGACCTATCCGGGGCCGATCAGCGTGGATTTTGAGCAGGGCATCTTCAATCTCGACAACCCTTTCGCGAAGGAAGATGACGCCGCCACCCCCGATCCGCAGCTCTACTCGGCCGCGCCGATCTCAAAACGCATAATCAGCGTGGAATATTCCTACCGCTTCAAGACCTTCATGCTTGAACCGAATATAGTGACGCAATCCGATAATATCCGCGTGGACGGCGTCAAGGTAAACCGTAATGAAGACTATTTCATAGACTACGACTCCGGCTTCATCACTTTTTATTATCCGGAGCGCATAAAGCAGGATTCAAAAATAGAGATCATCTACGAGGTTTCGCCTTTCGGCGGCATAGGGAACCAGTCGCTGGTGGGTGGACGGATCTCCTATGACATGAACAAGCATTTTTCCATCGGCAGCACCATGCTCTATGAGGGCGGCATCAAATCCAACACCGTCCCCAATATCACCGACCTTACAAACAGCATGCTGGTCTATGAAGGCGACGCCCAGCTAAAAGGCCTGAACCTTCTGGGCTTAAGAACCACGCTGGGCGGCGAAGTGGCGCAGTCCCGTCTAAATCCCAACCTTAACGGCAGCGCGCTGATAGACAACATGGAAGGCGTCAAACAGGACGATTCCGCCGGACTGGACGCTAATTTATGGCAGATATCCGCCAACCCGCTCGGCTCACTATACGGCCCGGCGGACCCGAACTCCGTAACCTGGGCCAGCCAGGACATTAAAGCCAAAGAGATCAACGCCGCGGCCACCTCCGACGGCACACAGCAGGTCCTGAGCGTTAACTATGATTTCAGCGTTTCCTCCGAAGTTTCCATTGTTTATCCGCTCTCGCTCACCGGCCTGGACTTTTCCCAAAAGACGGCGCTTGAGCTGGTCGTCTATGGCGACAACAACAACGGCCCGCAGCTTAACATCCATCTTGGCCAGGTGAACGAAGATGCCGACGGCGCCGGAGGCCAGAATTTCGTCTGCTCAAGGGGCATAACGCTTAACAACGCGCCTAAGAGCGAGGACACAAACTGCGACGGGCAGCTGGCGCCCTCCGAGGACACGGGCTGGCTTTACGCGCCTACCGGCAAAGGCCAGAAATTTTACGGGGCCGGCAACGGCCGCATGGATTCCGAAGACCTTAACAAGAACGGCCGCATGGACACCCAGGACTTCACCGGCGGAGACTTCGGCTATCCGGTGGGCGCATGGCCTGGCTCCAAGTTTAGAGACAACACCGACAGCACATTAAAAGACACGGTGGATTTTTCAGGGTGGCGTACGCTTTTTACCCCTATCTCCATCGCCTCAACCGACACATACCGCTGGGCCGCCATCAAACATGTCCGCATCTCTCTAAAACAGGCGGCGGGCGGCGCCGTCAGCGGCGTAATAAAATTCGCGCGTGTGGCCGCGGTCGGCAACACCTGGGCCGTCAAACCGAGCGCCACCACCGGCGCTCTCCAGGTCCTGGCCACAAACAACATAGACGACCCGGGCTACAAACCCATATTCTCGGTGGGCGGCGAAGCCACCGATGTTTTCAGCAAGCTTTACGGCGCGGTCACGGACGAGGAGAGCCGGAGCCTTTCGGAACAGACCTTAGCCATCAACTACAGCGACATCGCCTCAACCTCCACCGCCAATGTCTATCGTAAGTTCCCGCGGCCGATAGACGTTTCACAGCATAAAAAATTCCTGTTCCTGCTGAACAACCGGGACAAAACGGATGACGGAGCCCGCTTTTTCCTGCAATTGGGCGATGAATCCAACTATTACCGGGCGGAGGTCCCGCTGGACTTCATCAACACCTGGCGCCTCATTACCATAGATCAGACCGATCTGACCAAAGACGGGATCCCGGACGCCTGGTTCAACGGTTCCAATTATACGGTTTACACCTCCTCACGCGGCTCCCCCAGTTTGCAGCAGATACCGCAGATAACAATGGGCATAACCGTGGCCGACAACGTCTCGCACTCGGGCCAGGTCTATGTGAACGAGCTGCACGTGGCGGAGCCGATCGTTCGCGTGGGTAACGCACGGAAAGTGGAGGGCACATTCGAGATCCCGGGCTGGATGAACTTCGGAGGTAAGCATCGCTATGTCGACAGGAACTTCCAGACTCCCGTGACCGCTATACCGAACCAGGACAACGAACAACAGACCGGCTATCTTAACATAACCCGGCTGGCCTTCCTGCCCATGAGCTTCACGGGCGGGCGCCAGATCATAACCACGCCTAACGCCGCGAACACCGGCGCCAACAATCTGGTCAACTCGCTGCAGGAAGGAAAAGTCGTGCGAATGGACGGCACGGCCTCCGGCAGTTTCAGCGCCGGAACCCTGCCCAAACTGGGGTTCAACTACACTAAAAGCCGCGCCGACTACAATCTTCTGTCCCGCCGGGACGACACGGATGTTTACGCTTCGAACCTAGCATATACTATGCCGTTCAATTTTTTCATTCTGCCTAACAATATCAATGTCAATTATTCATTGGGCAGGAATAAGGTTGCGTATGACGCGATAAAGCTCACCACCAGCGCCGCCGCCGGACTTTTCAACACGGATGAGCGGACCGACATCTTCGGCGCCCACCTCACGTTCACCCCCTGGAGCGGTTCCTCGTTCAACCCCGGCTATTCGCTGCAACAGGTCAGGGAAAAACGTTTCGCCCTGTCTTCCCCGGACACAGTAGATAACTACCCCAAATCAATGCAGCAAACCGCGGAATTTAATTCAAATTTAAGGCTCCTCTCCTGGGTGAATCCGGGTGTAAACTATTCCATCACCACCATGGAAAACAATAATCTGAACACCATAACCGTAACCAAATTATCGACTTCCGCGGTCTTCAATGCGGGCGAGATCAAAACCGTAAACCGCACGGCACAGGGCGGGATAAGCCTGACCCTTAATATGAACGATATTATGCCCAGGAACCGCCTGTTGCGTTCGATCATCCTCTCTTCCAACTACCAGATCCAGGACGGAGATTCCTGGCAGAACATTGAAAAGAGCCTGAATGTAAAACAGAAACTCTGGCTCCGGGATTCCCTCAGCCCCGACGGATTCTTCGCCCAGAGGAACTCAATAACCCTGCGCGACACCATAAGCTCCTCGCAGCGCTGGCAACCTTTTGAGGGCTTCGCTCTCCGGGGCATGTTCGCCCCTTTGAACACTATCAGCGTCAGCAATAATTTCTCCAATTCCGTTCAGAGATCCGAGGTCACCGGCACCATCACCAGGAGCATCAACCGCACTTTCCCCGACCTGATCTTTTCCATATCGCAGCTGGAACTCCTGACGCACACCAGCCGCTGGGCTCAGAATGAAACCGTTAACCTGAAATATTCCAAGAACACGAATGAAACAAAACTGATAAGCCTGGACGTGGCCAACGCCTACGGCGCGGACTTCCGCCTGAAACTGTTTAATTACTTCGACACGGCCATGAGCTATAACACACAGCTAACCACCCGCCAGGACCTGCGGCTCAACGTGAAAGTCCAGAGCACGCGGCATCAGGACGCGACCTTCCAGAGCTCCTTTGACTACATGAAATTCCGTTTCGCCCCGAAAGTGGATTACGCTTTCGACATCACCAGAGGGGGTCTGGGCATAATAACCCAGCAAACCCAGACCATAACCCCCAGCCTCCTGATAAAAGCCGACACTCAGCTGCCTAAGGGCCTGAGGCTGCCGTTCATTAAACGGATCTTCGCCTTCACAAACCGTATCACCTGGACCACCACTTTAAGCTACGCCATAAAGAAATCTCCGATCACTCTGACGGACAACAACCGCTTATTCACGCTTAATTCAAGCGCCGATTACGAAGCGGCTAAAAACCTCCGCCTCACTTTTAACGCCGGGATCCAGCGGTTCTGGCACAAATATCTGAAAGAAGAGGAATATATCTCCTATCAGGGCGGCAGCACTCTGACGTTCCAGTTCTAGAACGGTATCTGGCCTATGGGGATAATCGTTAAAGTCACTTTTTTTAAAATTTCGAGATATCTATTGCACGTCTTATTGCCCAGGACCTGCGCGCACTGCAAGGAAGACCTGCATTACCTGGACACCGCTCCATTATGTCCGGCCTGCCGGGATTCACTTGAACCGATAACCGGGCTTTGCTGCCTAAAATGCGGCAGCCCGCTTGAATCGGGCGGTGAGTACTGCTTCAACTGCCGGGGACATAAAAGCGAACGCTTGAAAATAAATCTGGTCCGTTCCGCTTTCACCTTTAACCCGGAGCTCAAATCGCTTATCCACGCTTTCAAGTACCGTGGCAGGAAAAACCTGGCGGAACCTCTGGGCTTGGACATGGCCGGAACTTATGACAGGTGTCCGGAATTAAAAGATTACAAATTCCTGCTGGCCGTTCCTCTTTTTCCGGACAAAGAGCGTGAACGCGGCTTCAATCAGTCGGAACTGCTGGCCAGGGTTCTGGCGAGAGAAAGGAAGCTCTTTTTACTTGAGAACTCCGTGGAAAGGGTCAGGAACACCCCTTCACAAACCGGCCTGTCAAAGCGGGAACGCCATGAAAACATTAAGGGGGCTTTCAGGATAACAAAACCGGAGCTGGTGAAAGGGAGGCGGATTCTCATTATAGACGACGTTGCCACCACTCTTGCCACAACGGACGAATTGGCAAGGGCGCTGGCGGCCTCCGGAGCCGCCGGCACGGCTGTTTTCACACTGGCAAGGGAACCATAACCGCCAGGGCAGAGAACACGGCAAACAGCAGAGGAGTAATCGGCTGCCGCCTGCTTGATCGCACGACGCCGATCCCGGCCTGACATGGCGGTTCTTTAAATAGGACCTTAGGCCCTTGCGACCAAATATATTATCAGCTATACTCGGTTTAGACAACCATGAACCGGAACGGTTCCGTATCACCAAAACGCTAACGGAGGACCCTTATGAAAACGATAACCCTCGTACTGGCCGCGTTAATGGCAGGGCCGGCTTTACCGCTTTTTGCGGCGAATGAGCTTCCCGCGCTTCCCGCCGGACAGGTCAAGCTGGATTTTCCGGACCCGCAGCCGTCCGAAGCCGAAAAGCAGGATGTGGACATAGAGATCGTACAGAACCTCTCGGAATACAAATTCCGCGACAAAACGCTGGAACTGTATGGCGGCGGCAAAAAGCCGATAACCAATATCTACACCGTTTCGGCCAATATAGACGGCGCAGACTTTAAAGGCCAGGTCGAGTACAGAACCCCAGCCATGTATCCCACGTTTATTTTCAAGGGAACAGGGCTTACGCTCGAGGTTTCGCGCAAAGACGGCAATCAGGTGTATCAAATACTCATAAACGGCAATTATGACAAGATCCTTTACATGACGCGGACTTCACCCAAACGCTATTACATCTTCCAGCAAGGCATAGACCTTACCGTTGACCTGGACCTGATAAGCGGAGAAGTGGATCTGTCCATGTACGACAAGAAGTTCCTCTCCGCGCTTACCTGCACGATATTGAGGATGCAGGACACCGCGGATAAGGACGAAAAAGGACAGGCTTTAGATCCGTCTAAAATGTCCGGGGCTTCGAAACACAAGGAAAATTCCGCGCTAAAATCGGCAAGAAGTAATTCATTTTTTGAGGAAATGATGAATTCCTTTGTAAGCAAGAAGGAAAACGGTTTCAGGGTGGACGACAACTACCTGCGCATCCATGTGATCTGCGACGCCCGCCCCGACGGAAGATACTTCGCGCACGGCAAAGTAGACACACACCAGCTTACCGGGACAATGTCCGGCGCCGCGGATGAAATAACTTTTGACGCGATGGACGTGCATGTCACCGCAAAAAAAGACGGCAACAAGTATCTGGTAACCGGCAGCTACCAGATCCTGGGCAAACCCGAAACCGTGGCCCCCTTAACACTGTTGGACAAATACGGCGACGGAAACTTCTATGTCTATGCCGACGGCATAAGCCTTAAAATGGCTAAAGACCTGCACTTGGGACTGGTTGACGCAAAAAAATACCACCGCCTGTTTCTGGCCGGCCTTTCAAGCATCGTAGGCAAGATCAATGCCGAGAAAGCCGCGGCGCAACCGTCAAAATAGGGTTGCCGCCTTACTGCAAGCAAAAAACCCCGCAAAAAGCGGGGTTTTTTGTTTTGGCGGAATTACCGGTTTAACCCGGCTACAGCTAACCTGAAAAATGCAGTTGCATTTTTCCCCTTCGCAGTGCTCAGGGGCCGCTTCGCGACGGATACGCCCTCGGCCGTCTGACGGCCATAGGCC
>MGVA01000032.1 GCA_001800245.1 Elusimicrobia bacterium RIFOXYA12_FULL_51_18
GCTATGTAAGCGATTCGCGACGCAGTTGCAGCCCAAAAGCGGCCAGCCCCCTGGGGGAGGCTCATCTTTGACCGGCTACTTCGTTGCTCCTTGCTCACAGGCCTACGGGCATGCTCGCTCGTCGCGCCTCGTATCCGGCTCAAACCTGAGCCTTCAAAAGCCAAGAGATTTGCGAGACACTACACTAGGCTGAAGGCGTAAGCCACCCGGCTTCGACCTGTTTTGCCGGCGGGAGAATAAAAACCGGCTCTATCATTTTCCACGATAGAGCCGGTAAATTTTTAAAAGCGAATTACGCTTTTTTGGGAGCCTGATCTTTTTTCACATTGACGGCTTTGGGGCCTTTATCAGTGTTTTCAGTGTCAAACTCCACTTCCTGATTTTCAGCGAGGGTTTTGAAGCCTTCACCAAGGATCGAGGAATGATGGACAAAGAGATCCTTTGAACCATCTTCGGGAATGATAAAACCGAAACCCTTTTTATCATTAAACCACTTTACTTTACCTTTTGCCATTTGTTGATTTACCTCTCTTTTAACATTACTCGCCTATGGCTGCCAAACGGCCCGGACTATGGACCGCGCCTTGTTTCTCTCACAACCCAGATTATAGTATATTTCAAACAAAAGCAAAAATTCAGTCCTTATTCCTCGTTCCACTTAATAAAAAACGGCATAAACGGATTACTGAGGTCCGGATGCCTGGGGATGACCCGCACGGCGAAATCATGTCGGCCGCTCTTAAAAGCCGCGGCTTCCCCCTTGAAAACATAAGCGTCGCCCAGCTTTGAATCCACCGTCATGGAAACTGATTTTCCTTCTTTAAATACCATCTCTCCGTCCGCCACTCCGACATGCAGCTGCACATCCACGTCTTCCGGAGTCAGATCTCCAAGCCATACTATGGCGCGCACCGGAACCTTGGTTCCGGAGTATATTTCCATCTCCGGCTTAAAGCTGTCCAGCACTATACGCACCCGGGACCAGCTGTCCTCCACCTTACTGCGCCAGCCCGACAGTTCCGACAGCCTGCCGTTATCCAGCAGTTTTTTGGTAGCACGATGCGCATGCACGTAAAACTTATCGTAATATTCCCGAACCATACGATGTGTGTTGAAATGAGGCACCAATTTCCTGATGGAGGCTTTCATCATCTTCAGCCAGTGGTGGGGAAGGCCGTCAGGGCCGCGGTCGTAGTAAAGCGGAGCCACGACTTTCTGCAGAAGGTTATAAATGGCTTCCGATTCCACGTAGTCGCGTTCATCCTCGCTGTTGTATATTTCCGTGCTGCCGATAGACCAGCCGACTTCGGGAGAATACCCCTCCGCCCACCAGCCGTCCAAAACCGACAGGTTCAATACGCCGTTAGCGGCGGCTTTCATACCGCTGGTGCCAGATGCTTCAAGCGGCCTTATGGGATTATTAAGCCACACGTCCACGCCCTGCACCAGATAGCGGGCCACGTTCATATTATAGTCTTCGACAAAAATAATACGGTTCTTAAACCGTTTGTCCATACTGAGTTTGGCCACCGCTTTGATGAACTCCTTGCCGTGCGTATCGGCCTGATGGGCCTTGCCGGCAACCACGAACTGCACCGGCATTTTCTCACTGGTTACTATCTCAAGCAGACGCTCCAGATTCTGCATAAAAAGCGTGGCACGCTTATAAGTCGCGAAGCGGCGCGCGAAGCCGATGGTCAGGTAATCCGGGTTTAGGACCTGTTCCGCCGCCTCCAGAACGGTACGGTCTGAACCCAGCCGGGAGTATTGCCGTTTGAGGCGCTCGCGCACCAGTTTAACCAGTTTTTGCTTCCGCATAAGATGAGTTTCCCAAAGATCATGGTCGTCAACTTCCCCCATTTTGCTCCAATCGCAGTCATCCAGCACGCTGTCGGCGCCCTGATGGTCCTTTGATAAATACTTCTTATACAGTTTCTGATGTTCATGGCTTATCCAGGAACAGGTATGCACCCCGTTGGTTACGCCGTCTATGGGGATCTCATAGCGGGGCAGCTGCGGCCAGATCTTGTGCCACATGTCGCGGGAAGTGTCCCGGTGCAGCAGACTGACGGCGTTAAGAAAAGCGCACAAGCGCAAAGCAACAACGGTCATGCAAAACCCCATCGAAGTATTTTCTTCCTTGCCTATTTCCAGGAACTCCGCCATGGTAAGCCCCATTTGCTTGCAATAAGGTTCCATGTACTTACGCACCAGTTCGAAATCAAAATACTCGTTGCCCGCCATGACCGGCGTATGAGTGGTAAAGGCTGAAGACGCCCAGACAACCTCCCGGGCTTCCTTGAACGAAAGCCCCCTATCCGCCATCAATTGCCGTATGCGCTCAAACAATAAGAATGCGGAATGGCCTTCGTTCACATGAAAAACCGTGGGTTTCAGGCCCATAGCTTCAAGAGCGCGCGCACCGCCCACGCCCAGGACTATTTCCTGACGTATCCGGTTTTCCCTGTCGCCGCCATAAAGCTGTTCGGTTATGGGCCTGAACTGTGGCGAATTTTCCGGAAGATTTGTGTCCAGAAGTATAAGAGAATTGCGGCCCACCGGCACTTTCCATATTCCGACCTTGATAGGTGCCCCGTCCAGTTGGACTTCTATGCGCAGAGGCTCGCCGTGCGCATTTTTCACTATCTGCACCGGCATGTTGTACCAATCGTTTTCGGGGTAGCGTTCCACCTGCCAGTTGTCCCGATTCAGGACCTGCTGGACATAGCCTTTGCGGTAAAGCAGCCCCACGCCCACCAACGGCACGCCTAGGTCGGATGCGGATTTAAGATGATCGCCGGAAAGCATGCCAAGACCGCCGGAATAGATAGGCAACCCCTCGCCGATGCCGTATTCCATGGAAAAATAGGCGACCAGCATGTCTTTTTCCTGCTGATCATGATTCTTATTGAACCAGGTATCCTTATACGCCATGTATGATTCGTACTTATTTTTTATCTCCTGAACGCGGTTGAGAAAAATCCCGTCACGACTAAGCGCATCCAGCCTCTCCGGCGCCACCGTACCGAGTATCCATTTGGGATTGCGGTGCGAGCGATGCCAAAGTTCATCATCTATATCCACGAACATCATGATGGCGTCCCAATTCCAGGTGAACCACATATTAGTGGACAGTTCTTCCAGGGCTTTAAGATTATCCGGCAGATTTGGCGTAACGTTAAAAGATCTGATTTTCATTAAAAGACTCCTTCTTTGTCGCACCCCGCGCTATACACATGCGCGGGGCGGATTACCGCCGGGCCTTTACCGGAAAGCGGCCCGGTGCTCTCCAAGGGGAAAACCCGGGTTTTCCCCTTTCATCGGCGCCGTCGGCCAACTCACTAATCGTGAGGGCCAGGACGGCTGAACCTCTTTCCGGAAAGGAATTATCCTTTTTCGCACCCCGCGCTATACACATGCGCGGAGGACATCAACTCTCTTTGCTGAACATAAAGCTCACGCATGTTAACGCCTGCATGATTAGATAATTTTACATAATAACCCGACAGGTAATCCACAGGACTGTACCGCGGATCAGACAAAACGTTAAAGCGCCGCCAGACCTGATTTCACAAGTTCTGTCTCCGCCTCTACCTTCAACGGCCAGCGATGCCACGCAGCTGAAAACTTTATAAAAACTATCAAAATACATCTTGCGCATAGAACACTTTTCTTGTAAAATATATATTATAGTGATCATACCACTATAGAGTGGGCGTGTAGCTCAGTTGGGAGAGCGCCTGCATGGCATGCAGGAGGTCGCAGGTTCGATCCCTGTCACGTCCACCAGATTTTAAACCGTCCGCTGAAAAGCGGGCGGTTTTTTATCATTTGGCGCTTTTTCACCTGTAATACCCGCAATTAGGCCGGACTGTGACCGTCCATAATTGTTAAAATATATCCGGCGGCGTAATTATGGAGCAAAAACAATTATTAATTTTCCACCTTGATGACGGGAAAGAGCTGCGCGGCGGCCAGCGCCAGCTCCTGTATCTGGTAAAGGAACTCAACAAGCTCGGTCATCTGAACCGGATCATATGCCGAAAAGATTCTCCGCTTGAGCGCACCGCTCAGAGAAAAGGGTTCTCCACCATAACTCTGCCTTATTTTTTTGAATGGGACCCCGTCTCCGCGCTCATGCTGCGCAATAAGATCAAGACCATGGCCGCCGCCTCCGGGCACTGCGAACCTCCGGTGCTGCACGCCCACACCTCTCATGCCGCGGCAGTCTCCTACCTCGCGTCAATAAATATGCCCTGTGTGCGCATAGCCCACCGCCGCGTGGACTTTATCCCCTCACGGGGCTTGTCGTCAAAGTTTAAGTACGAAAAAGCTCACCATATCATTGCTATCTCCAGACCGGTAAAAGACATCATGCTCTCTCTCGGCCTTTCAGAAAGCAAGATAGCGGTGGTAAACAGCACGGTGGACCTTGATGAAACCCCCTGGGATAACGGCGGTTTTGAGAAATACCGGGAAGCGGCACGGCGCGTGATAGCCCAGAAGTTCGGCATCGCCTCCGAATCCCCGTGGATCGGCTCTGTTATAGCGCTGGTTCCACACAAAGATCCGGAAAATTTCGCAAAAGCCGCCGCGCTAATGGTGGAAAAACATCCGGAGGCCCGTTTCCTGCTGGCCGGCTCCGGAGAGTTGGCTGAAAAAGTGCGGCGCCTGGTCAAGATCCTGAATATAGAAGACAGATTCCACCTGCTGGGCTATTATGATAACCCGTACGAATTGCTTTCCGCGCTTGACATCTTCGTGCTGCCCTCCTCCGAAGAGGGCATGGGCAGCGTCCTCATAGAAGCCATGAATTCCCGGCTGCCTATAGTCGCCACCAGGGCCGGCGGCATAACAGATGTGATAGAGGACCGGGCCAACGGTCTGATAGTGGACATCAAGGACCCGGCTGGGCTGGCCGCGGCCCAGATCGAGCTGCTGGAGGATTCGCCGCTGCGCCACCGCATCGCCGAAGAAGGCCACCGGCGCCGGCTGGATTTCTCCTCGCCTAAAATGGCCGAACTAACCGTCAAGATATATGAGCAGGAACTTGAAAATATTAAACATCATAGACATACCGTGGCATAGCGCTCTGGCCGCCTACGCTTTTGACCAGGCCTCCGCCCTGGCGAACCGCGGGCACCTGATTTTTTTCGCCGCGCCGGAAAAAAGCGCCGCCGCCGATTTCGCGCGCACTAACGGCTTCCCCCTGACCATCATACCCGCCAGGAAGAATTACATGCTCCTGGGCGCCCTTATAAGATTGAAAAAGCTCATTGAAACCGAAACCATCGACATTGTAAACGTTCATACCGGCAAGGCCCAGACTATGGCCTGGCTTCTATCGCTCGTAAGCGTTCGTCCCTTCGCCATAATACGGACCAAAGCCGATGCAAAACGCCCCAGCGCCGGTTTCGCGCTTGGGAGAATCGCTCTGATCATAGCGGGATCTAAAGTTATAAAGGAAATGTACACGTCAGCCGGCTTCAGCTCCGACAAAGTAGCCATCATTTACCAGGGCATTGTTCCGCCTCCGGAAAAAGCCCCCTCCTCCAACGCCAATGCTTCTAAGGTCGGCATCCTGGGCAGACTTGATCCCGTCAAAGGCCATGCCTGCTTCATAGAAGCCGCCGCGCTGGTTTTAAAAAAAGTCCCGGACGCAGAGTTTCTCATAGCCGGCAGGGAAGAAAACATAAAATACGCGGAGTTGAAAGCTCAGGCCGAAACGCTCGGCATAGCCGCCAAAGTAAGATACCTGGGCCATGTCCCGGACGGCATGGCCTTCAGCCAATCCTGCGATGTCGGAGTGATCGCCTCTCTGGCCAGCGAGTCGGTTTCCCGCGCGGCTCTTGAATGGCTTGCGGCCGGCAGACCGCTGGTAGCGACCGCGGTCGGCAGTCTGCCGGAATTCGCCGCCCCCGAGTGGCTGGTACCGCCGCGGGATCCGGCCATGCTCGCCGAAAAACTCATCTCCCTGCTGAACTCGCCTGAAAAAGCGCTTGCCGCCGGCGCGGCCAATCGGACGAAAGCGCTTACGGATTTCACTCCGGCCTCCTTCGCGGAGCGGACCGAAAGTATTTTCAAAAAAGCCGAGGGCCTGAAATAAAAAATGCGTATGGAAATTTCCGACAACGACATTAAAAAAACCAGAACTTTCGCAGTCTCCCTCTTCGCTTTCAGCGTCCTTTTTTCCGTAACCGCGGTGGAGGCCGCGCTGTTCCTGCTTGCCGGCGCCCTGGTCTTCGAGCGCTGCCAAGCGGGAGAATTGCCGCTCCTTTTCCGGCAATCGGCCGGCCAGCCCCTCTTCAGGCTGTGGATGTTTTACCTGGCGGCAGGCCTTTTCTCGGCCGTCTTCGCGTTAAACAAAGGCCCAGCTTTCGCCTATCTTCCTTCCGACCTGATCAAGTATCTCTGCTTTACCGTTCTCTTGTCCTCTATGAGGAAAGAGATTTTGGACACGATGCTGGACTTTTACGCCGCCGGAGCCGTTCTCACGGCTGCCGTTGGAACCGGCCACGTAGCGTGGTTTTTCAGCAGCTTCGGCACTTTTTACCAAAGAGCCGGAGCGTTTTTAAATCCGGTCCGGTTCGGAGAAGTAATGGTCATCGCCTTCGCCTTTGTCCTGAGCACCGCACTTTTGCCTCCTAAAAGCTGGCTGCCTGTCCGCAGAAAATACCATCTGGCGGCTATCGTGCTGATCTTTGTGACTATACTCCTGACCAGAACCCGTGGTTCCTTTCTGGGACTGGCCGCGATCCCGGCTTTCATGTTCGCGATCGACAGTCAACTACGCAAACGCCTGGCGGCATGGATCGCCGCTCTTATCCTGATCGGGACATTGGCGGCGGTTTTAAATCCGCACCTTCGCGGCAGAATAGTCAATACCTATACCGGGCTCAGAGGCACCGCGGACTCACCATCACCCGGAAGATTGGAAACCGTCGGCAACAAGGATTCTGTGGGGATAAACATAAGAATGGAACTCTGGAAGCTGGGGTTCGCCATGTTTAAAGACCATCCGCTTTCAGGCATAGGGCCGGCCAATATAAAAAGTTCGTTTAAAACTTATCATCCAGGGCCCTTGGGGATTCAGGAGATCTGGGGCAGCGTTCACAATCTCTACCTGCAGCACATGGCGGAGCGCGGGATTATCGGCTTAACCGCCCTGCTGGCCCTTTTCGGCGGAATGTTCGCGCTCGCTTTGAAAAACTTCCGCGCCGAACGCAACGCCTATACCCTCTGGGCCCTGGCGCTCCTGCCGGCCTACTTCATCATGAACGTTACTGAAATATCTTTCCAGCATGTGCATACTTCTTTCGCCGTCTTCCTCGCATTGGCGGCTTCCACAAACTCCGTCATAAAGGAGAACGCAGCATGACCATCCGCATTTCCATAGCGATCATCGCCCACGACGAGGA
The DNA here is from genome assembly GCA_001800245.1 of Elusimicrobia bacterium RIFOXYA12_FULL_51_18. Lineage (GTDB taxonomy): Bacteria > Elusimicrobiota > Elusimicrobia > Elusimicrobiales > UBA9959 > YA12-FULL-51-18. The sequence continues at coordinate 7,419 of MGVA01000032.1, forward strand.
AGCCACCGCGGCACGGGCGCTTGATAGCGCGGCCTGGGCCGACGAAGTAATTTTTGTGGATTGCGGCTCAACCGATAAGACCGCGATTATCGCCGCGGCAAGGCCGAAGGTCCGGCTGTTCAGCAGGGAAAACAGTTTAGCCGTCCATGTCAACAAACAATTCGCCGCGGACCGTGCCTCCGGCGACTGGATATTCATACTGGACGCGGACGAGGAGATAACCGAGGAACTCAGGCGGGAGATTCCCACCGCCATCGCCTCCGGACAGGGAATTAACGCCTATGAAATGCCCCGCAGGAACTTCTACTTCGGCCATTGGCTCAGGCACGGGGGAAAATATCCGGACACCCAGCTCCGGCTCTTCAAAAAGGGCAAAGCCAGATTTCTCCCTCTGCCCGTGCACGAAAAACTGGAAGTGGACGGCGTCACCGGCAGGTTGTCAGCCCCGCTCAACCATTATCCCTACCGTTCGGTTCAGGATATTCCACGCAAGCTGGGCTTTTACGCCGAAGCGCTTTCCGAAAGCTACATTAAAAGCGGTAAAGATCCCCTGTTTATATTCTCGCGCCCTTTCAGCCGCTTTATTTCCGCCTACCTATTGAAACTCGGCTTCCTGGACGGCGCCGCCGGCTTCAAAACGGCCCTTACGGATTTCTTCGTTATTTTCGTATCCATTCTCCGGTTCAGAGAAAAAACCGGCCGGGACCTCCGCTAACCTGAAAAATTCAGTTGAATTTTTCCCTTCGCGGAGCTCAGGTGCGCTTCGCGCGGCATACACCCTCGAAAACCTGGCGCGCATTGCGCTTGGTTTTCGACCCGCTGCTGCGGGAATCCTGCATTTTTCTACCGCCGGTTTGCCAATGGAAACCGGCTTAAATTGCAGGATTCGGGTTATTCCAACATTTTTATTTCTTTTCTGCGAGGATCTTGAAATCGCAGCCGAAATCTGTTCCGGACGCGTAAAAAAACCTGCGCAGCCTGTACCGGGCATAATACACAACCCAATCGGGCTGAGGAGGGATAAGTTTTTTATAATCTTCCAGTATAAGAGCCGGCATAGTGGCAGCGACCTTGGATCCGCTACCGGCCAAAGACCGCCCTTCGTCTCCACTCTCCGGAACGAATGCCCCGGGGCTTAGAAACGAGCTATATGCGTTCGGGAGCCAGCCCCGCGATTTGCACCCCTGCTTAAAATGAAAGTTTTCAAAGGATATGACCCTAAAACCGGCATTATCCAGCATCCATTCCAGCGTCCTGCGACTGAAAAAGAACAAGTGCCCGTCATGCCGTGTTTTCACAGTCAAACCGCGCCGGTAAAGCGTAAGATTGGGCAGCAGATCTATGGGTCCGTTCGGTACGGTCAGTTCCACACGCCCTCTCGCGCTCAGGAGTTGTGAAATTTTTTTCACCGCGGCCACGGGATCCGATTCATGCTCCAGGACATTGTTTACATTTATATAATCAAAACTCCCCTCCGGGAACGGGGCCCCTGCCACGGAAGAACTGACTATTGAAACATTGTTCAGAGCCGCCCCCATCCCCGCGGCTTCGGAGGAAAACTCCAGTCCCTGAACGCTCCAGCCGGAATAATCTCTCGCTCCGGCCAGCATTGTCCCAAGCGCGCAACCCACATCAAGCAGCCGGCCTTTTGGCCGCCAGTCCAGCAGCCGCAAAGCCAGAGCCCGCCCTTTGTAATAATCCTTCCAATATTGTTTAAAAAAACCGCGGAAATACGCCACAGGATAACACCGCGCTATCTCTTCCGGCGGCGGGACAGGGTAAAAATATGCGGCGCCGCAACCCCGGCACCGGCAAATCTCCCGCTCAACATCGGAGTAAAGCACGGCTTTGCAGATAAATTCAGGCCGGCCGCTCCGGCATATCGGGCAGGGAAAAAAAGTTTCGAGGTCCATTTTATCTATTGTATTACATTTTTATCCGGGGAACACCGGACAGGGCGCCGGGCTATAAATTTGTATTATTTTTCTTTAGCGGTAAGGTCCTGATAGGTCTCACGTTCACGGATGAGACGCCAGGAATTAGTGCCCGTTAAGAGGACCTCGGCGGCGCGCGGGCGGGAATTATACTGAGAGCTCATGGAAAATCCGTAAGCCCCTGCGGAAAGAATCAGCAGGATATCCCCGCGGGAGGGTGTCGGCAGACTGACATCCTGTGCCAGGAAATCCCCGCTTTCACAGACCGGGCCGGCTATATCAAAACGCGCGGCTTTGCCGGGCCTTTTAACCAGAGGGCGCACCGGATGTTTAGCGCCATAAAAAGCCGGCCGTATAAGATCATTCATGGCGCCGTCGGTTATGATATAGTTTTTAAGCCCGCTTTTTTTCCTGTAAAGGGTCTTTACGGCCAGCGCGCCGGCTGCGGCCACAAGAGAGCGGCCAGGCTCAAGAATGAGAGCCAAACCCAGACTTTCAACCAGCGGCCCCACGGTTCCGGCCAACAGGGCGGGCGGCAGCATATCAAAGCCTTCTCTAACTCCCCACCCCCCGCCGATATCCAGATATTTCAGTTTTATGCCGTCAGTCCCAAGCCGGCGAATGAATTTAGCTACCACCACAAGGGCTTTTTCGTAGGGTTTCGGCGAATCTATCTGCGAACCTAAGTGGAAATGAATCCCTACCGGCGCCAGATGGCGCGAGGCATGCGCGAAAGCGTAAAGCTCACGCGCCTCCTTAAAAGCAACGCCGAACTTAGTCCCTATCTTTCCGGTGGTAATAAATTTGTGAGTATGGGGGTCTATATCCGGATTTATCCTGACGGAGACTTCGGCCCTCATCTTAAGCCGGGCCGCTACGCGTTCAAGCGCTTTCAATTCCTCGAACGACTCCACATTTATAAACAAGATCCCGGCGCGCAGAGCGTAGGACATCTCCTCATCGGTCTTCCCGACTCCGGAAAATATTATTGTCCGCGGATCAAAACCGGCGCACAAGGCCCTGTGCAGCTCCCCCCCGCTGACCACATCGGCGCCGGCTCCGTTTTGCGCCAGCAGACGCGCAACGGCTCCGTTGGAATTTGCTTTCATCGCGTAACAGAATAGCGGGTTAAGATCTGAAAAAGACCTTTTATAAGCTTCCAGATTTTCGAGTATTTTTTCACTGGAATAGATATAGACCGGGGTCCCGGTCTTTTTAAGTATCCGTTCTATCAATCCGCCTGGAAAAATATTTTTCATATAAAAACCGCCCGGCTTGCTGCGGCCCAGGCGGCTCTTCCTTAATCTCACCCCGCGCTTAACGCAGCGTTGGAGGATCCCCCCCCCGCCACTTTGCTTCCATAGCCCGGGTTAAGCCGCCGCGGCCCCGGTACGGGAATTTCCCGGCTACAGCGGGCACTGTTTCTCTATTTATTAAATATCTGCGCGGGGGGGGATTTGAACCCCCAAGCCGTTAGGCACACGCCCCTCAAACGTGCGCGTCTACCAGTTTCGCCACCCGCGCTTAAATCCGTCTTCTTTGATATATTTTACCAAATTCCGGACATAATTTGTAAAATATGACCGATGACTGAACTGCTTTATCTTCTGGCCGCGCTGTTTTTTCTCCTTCTCAACGCTTTCTTCGTGCTCTCGGAATTCGCGGTCGTAAAAGTGCGCTTTACCCGCCTGGAAGAACTGGCGGCCAAAGGCGTCACGCGCGCGAAAATAGCCAAAGACGCCGTCAAAGACCTTGAGGCGTATCTCTCCACCGCGCAGCTGGGCATCACCATAGCCAGCATCGGCCTGGGCTGGGTGGGCGAGCCCGCCATGGCGCATTTCATCTCCCCCCTCTTCGGACTTTTCGGCGTAAAACTCACCGCGGCGGCCTCACACACCGTTTCGATAGCCGCAGCATTTTCCCTCATAACCGCTTTCCACGTGGTTATCGGAGAACTGGTGCCAAAGAACATGGCCATACGGATGCCGGAGACGTCCGCACTGTGGATAGCCGCCCCTTTCAAATTTTTCCACACCGTATTCTTCGTGCCGATGTGGCTCCTTAACGAAAGCGCCAACCTCGTATTGCGCGGCCTGGGCATAAAACACAGCCAGGAGGAAACCATCCACTCCGACGAGGAACTCCGCATGATCCTGGGCCAGTCGCAGGAACACGGTAAGATCTCTCTGGGCCGCCTCATGATGTTCGAACACCTGTTTGATTTCGGCAAGACCGGCGTAAAAGAAGTAATGACCCAGAAAAATTCCATCGCTTATATCTCCCTCTCCCGACCCTGGACCGAGAATATTGCCGTTATAAAAGATAAGAAGTATTCGCGCTACCCGCTGACGGAAACCGGGATAGAGAACGCCTCCCATTTTGTGCACTTCAAAGACCTCGCGCTGGATTTTCTGGACTGCGCCGGCCGCTGCGAAAATCCGGAGCTCATGAAACTGAAAAGACCGCTTCACTTCATTTCGGAAAACATCACCGTGGAAAAAGCGCTGAGGGAATTTCAGGAGAAGCGCGTGCAGCTGGCTCTCGTTAAAAATCAGCAGGGAACGGTAACGGGCCTTCTGACAATGGAGGACATTGTGGAGGAGCTGACCGGGGAAATACGGGATGAATTCGAGCCTCCCCCCACGCTCACGCTTACGCGCACCCTGGTCGCGGAGGCTTTCGTCCCGGAACTTAAAGATACCGGTCGCGACCAGGCCATAAGGGAAGTTCTGGAACATCTGCACGCCGCAAGACCCGTCTTCGATAAAGAAGAGGCCCTCAAGACCATCATGAAACGGGAAACTAATTTTTCCACCGCTCTCGGCCATCAAACCGCTTTCCCCCACGCCAGGCTGCCGGAGCTGGCCACCCCCCTAATTGCCGTGGGCATAAGCCGGGGCGGTATTAATTTCCCGTCTCCGGATAATCAGCCGGTCAAGGTTATTTTTCTAATTCTCACTCCGTTCAACGATCCCACTTCACAGTTGCACATTCTTTCCCAGCTTTCCGGACTTATCTCCAACCCGACGCTGCGCAAACGTCTTTTCTCCGCCAAAACCCCAACAAATCTCATTGATATAACCCGAACCTTCGAGAACAAGGTAATGAAATAAGAGTGAGCGGGAAGTTATTGGTTGTTGGTCGTCGATTGCCGGGGGTTGGAAAGTAGTTGCGGGAACCCACGGCAAAGAATAAACCGGAACGTTCACGCCCTACTGAGAACATTTTGCGCGCAAATTAAAACGGTGATAAGGGAACACCCTTATCACCGTTTCCTTTTACTCAAAACCGTTTACCGGATTACTTTTTTACTGGAACCGGGGCCGCTTTGGCCGGCGACGGCGCCGGTACCGCCGGCTGCTGGCCGGCCGGGGCGGGAGCCGCCTGCTGGGTCTGGGGAGGAGCCCCTAAGGGATACTGCTGAACCACCGAGCGCATCCTATTGCCGGACGAGAGGACGGTCAGAAGGAGAGATGTTGCCGCGAAAACTATCGCGGCTCCGGTGGTGAATTTTTTTATAAAAGAGGTTCCGCTGGCGGAATTAAACAGCGCGTCCCCCCCTCCCCCGAACATGGACAGAGCCGAGCCCTTGCTGGTCTGGAATACAACTATAGCCAGGATGATAGCGAACGCCGTCAGCACATGAATCACCATTATGAAGTTATACATTTATTATTCCTCCAAAATTAAACATTGATCTTCGGACCGCTAAACCGCTTTACAAGATATCCCGCTTTTAACTCCCGGCCAAAACTTAAGCATTTCGCGGTTATTTTTGCGAGAGAGCCACAAGGCCCGGCAACAGTTTCCCCTCTATAAATTCAAGGCTCGCCCCACCGCCTGTGGAACAATGCGAGATCTGATCGGTCTTCACACCGGCAACCTTCAAGACCGACAGAGTGTCGCCGCCGCCGAGTATGGTAGTGGCCCCGCCTTTGGTGGCCGCCGCCATGGCCTTGGCCACCGCTATGGACCCGCTGGCAAAAGCCGGAGTCTCAAAGATCCCCACGGGACCGTTCCAGAAGATGGTCTTGGCGCCTTTTATCTTATCCATGAAAAGCATTTCGGTCCTGGGCCCGATATCCACTCCTATCCAGTCGTCGCCTATGGCCATGGATTGCGTGACCTCTTTAGCGGCGTCGGGTTTTATTTCTTTCACAGCGATATGGTCCGCTGGAAGAAGCATTTCCACGTTTTTCTTGAAAGCCTTCATAATTATCTTTCCGGCTTCCTCCACCTTCTCCGCCTCAAGCAGCGATTTACCGATATTGGTATGCTGGGCGGCTAGGAAGGTGTACGCCATGCCCCCGCCTATAATAATGGTATCCACCTTATCTATCAGGCTGTAGAGCACGTTGATCTTATCAGAAACTTTTGCCCCGCCGATAATGGCCACAAAAGGCCGCACGGGGTTCACCATGGCTTTGTCCAGATATTCCAATTCCTTCTGCACCAGGAACCCTATGGCGCCGGGCAGGAATTTGGCGATGGCTGCCGTGGAAGAATGGGCGCGGTGCAAAGCTCCGAACGCCTCCTGCACGAAAAACTCGCCGTGCGCGGCAAGCCCTTTGGCAAAGCCGTCGTCATTCTTTTCTTCTTCCGGATGGTAGCGCAGATTCTCCAGGAGCACGATCTCGCCGTTCTTCGCGGCTTTAACCGCCTTCCCGGCCTCGCCCCCCACGCAATCGGAAGCGAAATGCACTTTTACGCCCGCCAGTTTTTCCAGGTGGGGCGCCACTGGAGCAAGGGTATACTTTGGGTCTACTTTGCCTTTCGGCCGGCCCAAATGCGCCATTAAAACCACTTTACAGTTGGCGTCCAGGAGATATTTTACGGTTTTAAGCGTCTCGCGGATGCGGGTATCGTCCTTTATAACCCCGTCTTTCATCGGAACATTATAATCCACCCTGACGATCACGCTCTTATCCTTCAAATGCGCGTCCTGAACCTTGGCAAGCCTGAGTATCGTCTTGTTTTCCGTAGTCATGTTTTTATCCTCTGATAGTTTTGCGGGCTCACGACTTCTTGAGCAGTTTGGCCAGCACTTCTTTCATGCCGGGTGCGGTCCTTTCTTTCAGGGAATAAGTGACCCGCAGCGAAGGCTTGTTGAAATGCAGATGCTCAGCCAGATCTATAGGCGTGCCGACCAGCACCAGATCCGCCGGAATGGCGTTAATGGTGTCTTTCAGTTCCTTCATCTGGTCGTCTCCGTAGCCCATGGCCGGCAGAATGTCCTCAAGCTGTTTAAAGTTCTCATAAACCTTTTTAATAGTGCCTATGGCATAGGGCCGCGGGTCCACTATTTCCTTTGCGCCGTACTGTTTTGCGGCCACATAAGCGGCGCCGTAATCCATCTCGCCGTGGGTGAGCGTGGGTCCGTCCTCCACCACCAGCACCCTCTTATTCTTCACCTGCCCGTTCTCGCCGTCGATGGTAACCGGCGATTCGGCCTCGATGATCTTAGCCTTCGGGTTCATCAGTCTAACATTTTCCTTAACGTCTTCAACGGCGTCAGGCTCGGCGGTGTCCACCTTATTGATGATAACAACGTCGGCCATGCGCAGATTAGCGGCGCCGGGATGATAAACCCCCTCATGACCCGCGCGCAGAGGGTCGGTGACTACGATATGCAGGTCCGGCTTGTAGAACGGGAGGTCGTTATTGCCTCCGTCCCACAGGATAACATCTGCTTCTTTTTCCGCCTCGGCAAGGATCTTGCCGTAATCCACGCCCGCGTACACTATAACGCCGGCGGCGATATGCGGTTCATATTCTTCCATCTCCTCGATGGTGCATTTGTGTTTCTTAAGATCAGCGAGAGTGGCGTAGCGCTGGCAGGTCTGCGCAACCAGGTCGCCGTAGGGCATGGGGTGACGGATGGCCACAACTTTTTTTCCCATCCCCTTAAGCATGGAAGCGATAAACCTCGTAGTCTGGCTTTTACCGCAGCCTGTCCGCACGGCGCATACGGCTATGACCGGCTTTTTGGACTTTATATAGGTATGCTCTCCGCTGAGGAACTTAAAGTCCGCGCCGCAGGCCAGGGCTATGGACCCCTTGGCCATCACGGTATTGAACGCGACATCGGAATAAGCGAATTCGACTTCATCCACTTTAAGTTTCTTGATCAGGTCGGCCAGCTCTTTCTCCTCGTATATCGGTATCCCGGCGGGGTAAAGCTTGCCGGCCAGTTCCGCGGGATACTTGCGTCCGGCTATATTCGGTATCTGGTAAGCGGTGAACGCCACCACTTCATAATCCGCATTGTCGCGGTAATACACATTGAAGTTGTGAAAATCCCTTCCGGCGGCTCCCATTATTAAAACTCTTTTTTTTGCCATAATCTCTCCCTATAAACTGACACAAACGTCGGGCGTCTTAGAATCCATGCGCCGCGGGCGCGCCGTTTTTGATTCGACCCCCTGACTTACTTAGAGTCCTTTCTTTATGAGGTACAGAGCCAGGTCAACCACGCGGTTGGAATAACCCCACTCGTTATCGTACCAGGCCAGGATCTTCACCAGGTTGCCGCCGATAACCTTGGTGCTCTTACCATCCACGATCGAACTTAACGGGCAGTGATTAAAGTCAATTGAAACCAACGGTTCATCGCTGTATGCCAGTATCCCTTTCAGCGGGCCTTCGGCGCCGGCCTTAATGGCGGCGTTTATCTCTTCTGCGGTGGCGGGCTTGGAAAGCAGGGCCGTGAGGTCTACAACCGACACGTTCGGAGTAGGCACGCGGATAGCGAAGCCGTCCATCTTACCCTTAAGCGCCGGAATGACCAAAGCGATGGCCTTGGCGGCGCCGGTGGAGGTAGGGATCATGGACAGGCATGCTGCGCGGGCGCGGCGCAGATCGGAATGGGCCATGTCATGTATCTTCTGATCGTTAGTGTAGGCGTGAATGGTGGTCATCAGGCCTTTTTCTATGCCCCATTTATCGTTTATGATCTTGGCGAACGGCGCCAGACAATTTGTGGTACAGGAAGCGTTCGACAGAACGTGGTGGTTCTTAGGATCGTACTTATCCTCGTTAACTCCCATGACGACGGTAAGGTCCTCGCCTTCAGCGGGGGCGGAAATAATGACCTTCTTCGCGCCGCCCTTGGTGATATGGTTCTCGGCGCCTTTTACTTCCTTGCCTTTCTTATTAACGCCGTCTTTTTTGACGGTAAAGAGGCCGGTGGCATCCACAACTATTTCCACGCCCAGCTCTTTCCAGGGCAGTTCGGCGGGATCTTTTTTCTTCAGTACTTTTATGGTCTTGCCGCATGCCGCTATAGCGTCTTCTCCGATGGCCTTCACTTCTCCGCCAAGCTGGCCGTGCACCGAATCATATTTTAAAAGGTGGGCGTTGGTCTTCGCATCCGTAAGGTCGTTGATAGCGACCAGTTCAAGAGCGTTATCCGTACGTTCAAGGATAGCGCGGGCCACAAGGCGGCCGATCCTGCCGAAACCGTTTATACCTATTTTAGTTGCCATTATTAATGTTCCTCCAGTTTTAGATAACAAAACGATCGTACCAGAAAGCCTTAACCGCCGCCCCTGTTATCCACTCTAAACTCCCACTTCCGGCCTCTCAGCGGCACAGCAGACCTCCACTATTATAACAAATCAGCGGGCCGGGCAATCCATCCCGCCCGCTTTTGCCGCGTTTTATGGATCGCATCCCCTGTCGGATAATGCGGAATTTAATTTGGTGGAAATAATGGAAAGGCTTTTGGCGCCCTTACTGAGGCCCGTTGCTCATCCCGGAACTTGCATTTTCATGCCCTCAACTTGTCCGACGCTTACAGCCGAAACCGGGGATCCGGATGCCGCTCATTTCCCGGCATTGGGTTTTGCCTTTAACTCATTGATCTGTTTGTACAGTTCCTGGATGGCTTCGGTAAGCACCGGAACTATTTTTTCGTAAGATACCCCTTTATAGCCGTCCTTGTTGGTTGTAACGACTTCAGGGATAACACTTTCAACCTCCTGGGCTATAAATCCTATCTGGCGGCCTTCGTCGAAATTCAACTCAGGGAATTCGTCTTTACGCCAATTATACCCCACCGGCTTGAGCCGTAAAATTTTACTCAACGAATCCTGCAGCGGAGTTATATCCTTTTTCCAGCGTTTATCCGAACCGGACCAGGCAGAACTTGTCACCCAGGCGGTTCCGGCAACGGTCAAAGTATACCCCGGCGCCGTCGTGCCGATGCCTACCTTGCCTGCCGTATCTATTGACATTGCTATCCCGGGGGTATTATCCACGGTTGTAAGAAAATCCAAGCGTGAATTAACATCGCCTACGGTTCCCGCAAATGTTCCCTTCATGCCGGTAAAGGCGAGAGAGTAATTATTAGAGACATGATGCCCGGTTAATCCTATATAAGCGCTTGCCCCGACATCGTGCGCTCCGGAAAGGATATTTCCGTAAGCCATCACCGCCGCCGACTGGGGGTTATTAGTGGCGGACCAGAAACTGGCGAAGTTCGGCCCGTCTATCTGCAATCTGCCGTTTATAGCCGTAGTCCCTATGCCTACGTTGCCGGAGCTATTTATTCTGACTCGTTCCGCTGCGATTGTATTATTCGTATTTGCGGTATGAAAGGTCAAATAACTACCCCCAGCCGGACTCGCAAACATAATTCTCGCATTCGGCTTCCCTATATCATCAAAAACCCCCGTCACTGGACTACGATTGGTATCAATTCCGGTATTATCGGAAACATCTTTCCAGATGTATGTATTCCAGGTTGAACCGAAAGTGCCTAATCGTATATGTTTACTTGATACTATAATAGGCGGGAAAAACTGGACCGCTTTTTAGGCCGACCTAAGGTGTAAAAAAGCAGTAAAATACACCAGTAGGAG
>MGVA01000033.1 GCA_001800245.1 Elusimicrobia bacterium RIFOXYA12_FULL_51_18
GCTGCTGCGGGGAATCCCGGCCGTCTGATGGCCATAGGCCCTTATACGGCACCTACGCAGGTATTGCTTTTTTTGTTCACAGGATCTTCCAGTGGAAACCAAGTTGAACTGCAGTATTCAGGTTAAGAAAACAATAGAGATTCGATATCGGCGCGGGAAATTAAAAAAGCGGATGAGGATATCAGCCCTCATCCGCTTTTTAATTTGTATGCTTAATATCTTTTTCCCGCCCTATCCGGTCTTGGTCTGATATTTATAGGCGAACTTGGACCGTTTGTGGGGCGGCGTGATCTGGTGCTCAGACCACTCAAAGTTTTTACCGGCGATCCTGATCTGATCCCCCGGCAGCACTCCGGCTTTTTTCAGCGCCTTGTCCAGGCCGATAAGCTTAAAGATTCGTCTTAGGCGGTTTATGGAGTCGGGTTGGTTGAAGTTTGTCATGGCGATAATTGTGGACAGTGCTTCACTGTTCGCTTCCATGAGGCCGTCTTCTCCCGCGGAAATCCTGAAGCCTGCTTTCACCGGCTTATACAGGGCTGAAACGTCCTCGTCCAGCTCTGGTTTGTAGATTTCCGGTTCCTTTATTTTGGGCAGAAGGGATATTATATAATCCAGCAGCCCCCTGACCCCGAAGCCTGTGGCCGCGGATATCAGGAAGACAGGGTGTTTCTTGTGTTTGCCAACGAGGGCCGCATGGACCTTTTTCGCTTCCGGCAGGTCGGCCTTGCTGACCACGATGATCCTCTGCTTCCGGGCCAGTTCGGGATGATAAGTTTTAAGTTCTCTGGCGATTATACCCACGGATTCTACGGGCTTGAATTTGCCGAAGCCGGCCGGGTCGACAAGGTGCACCAGCATCTTTGTTCTAAGAACGTGTTTTAAAAATAGATCTCCAAGGCCTTTGCCCTCATGCGCGCCCTCGATAAGGCCGGGAATATCGGCCGCCGCGAAGCTTTTACCTTTATGCGACACTATGCCCAGGTGCGGGCTGAGAGTGGTAAAAGGATAGGCCGCTATTTTGGGCCTGGCGGCGGAGATCGCCGAGAGTAAAGTGGATTTTCCGGCGTTGGGAAAACCAACGAAGCCGACATCCGCCAGCACGCTGAGTTCCAGGTCCGCGGTAAATTCCTGGCCGGGCTCTCCGTTCTCCGAAATCTTGGGGGCGGTGTTGAACTTGGTTTTAAAAGACGTGTTGCCGCGCCCGCCCCGTCCACCGCGGGCGGCGAGGAAGCGGTCCCCGTGGCGCTTCAAGTCGGCCGTTACGCGGCCGTCAGCCTTCACGATGGTGCCGCATGGGACGTAAACCAGGATGTCTGCGCCTTTCAGGCCGCTCATGTGTTTGCTGGCCCCGGGCCCGCCCTGTTCCGCTCTGATGTGGGGGTGATTTGCGATCTCGTGCAGTGTGGTGATATTGGAGGAAGCCTCAAACCATATGTCTCCGCCTTTTCCGCCGTTGCCGCCGTTAGGGCCTCCGTATGGCACAAATTTTTCCCTGCGAAAAGAAGCGCAGCCGTCCCCGCCTTTGCCGGCCCGCAGGTAAACCCTGGCGGTATCTATAAAATCCGTTCTTTCTGCGTGTCCCTGGTTTTGCATAAATAGATCCAATCTTGAACCATCACGATCCGGGAATCCCGGCGCGGCGCTCATGCGCCGGCTAATTCGTGTACTCAACCCATTTGCCGCAACCGTATATGTAATAAAAAACCTCCTGATTGGAAGAGCCAGGAGGTTTTAAGCAAGGTTGCGGGTTATTTGGAAACCTGAGGATAAACGCTGATTTGCTTCTTGTTACGTTTTGCCCACTCGAATTTCACTATTCCGGTCACTTTTGAGAAGAGCGTGTCGTCCGAACCCTTGCCGACGTTAAGGCCGGGCAGAAATTTGGTTCCACGCTGCCTGACCAGAATCTCTCCGGCATTGACGCTCTGGCTGCCGTAGCGTTTAACGCCAAGCCGCTGGCCATGACTGTCTCTTCCGTTAGTTGACGAACCCTGGGATTTTGTTCCTGCCATAACTTTTAAGCCCCTATGACAACTGAATATCTTTAACTTGGAGTTCGGTCAGTTCCTGGCGGTGGCCGGAACTTTTCTCGTAAGCTTTCTTGATACGTTTTCTGAAAACGATAATTTTGTCGCCTCTAAGGTGTCGTACGACCTTGGCGGTCACCTTGGCTGAGGGGGACTTGCCGGGGGCCGCGTTCTTGTCTTCCTGAGAAGCGGTCCATAAAGCGTTAAAAGTCACATCCTCGCCGGCTTTGACCTCGAGCCGCTCGACCTGCAAAATTTCGCCGGGGATGACCCAATACTGTTTGCCGCCTGTTTCAATTATTGCGTACATAGTAGATATATATTAGCAAAACAAACTATTTTTTGCAATTGTTTTGCTGATTTTTTTCGATCCGTGGGATGCAATCGTCTGCCGCACGGGTGTGTACGTTAGAGGGTTGATTTGTTTTGTATCGGGTCGGCCGGCACCAGCTTTATCAGCCGGTTCTTTTTTGCGGGGAGTATTACCGGGCGTTTGTTCTCGTTAACGCGCTGTTCGTGGCCCGGCTGAGCGGCTTTTGCGGGAATATCTGCCGGAGCGTCTCTCATGAGGCGTTTCTTATTAACAGGGGTATCTTTCACCTCCGCTTCGGAGGAGATATCTTTTTCTATGGCTTTTTGAAGGAGGACTTTTGAACCTTCCCGGTAAAGCGGGTCGTTTACGTTGCTGAACTCGTCGAATGCGGTATGGCCGATCACTGCCTCTTCCGCTTTGGGAATTCCAGGGTCGGAGACAACCGAACTGCGGATCTTTTCGCCGGGGGTGACGGCCGCTTTTGGGATGGGCGCTTTTATGGCGGAGGGCAAAGGCGCGCCGGCGGCGTTAGCGTAAAGCGAAACGGAGCATACGGCTGAAATTTTGAGAAATGCTTTCATTGTAAAACTCTCCATTGGCATACCTGTTTGCTGCCTTTATATTATGGCTTAAAAACCGCGACTCCGTAAGTGACTAATGGCCCTGGATCCGATGGGCCATTAGGGCAGAAGCGAGTTTTTTGTTATATGTTTTAAGTATCAAGTGAGCGACTTCCGGTCTTAAGCTTTATGAGCTTTTCATATAGCGCAAGGTGATCCAACGCGGGCTTTTCCCAGGAAAGGCCCGCGGCCAGTTTTATGCCGCCGCGGGAAAGCCGATCCCTGCAGGCTGGATCGGTCATACGGTCTGCAAGTATTCTAATCTCTTCCGTATCCCAGGGATGCTCAAGGATAAAAGCATTTTCCTCGTTTTTAAAGAGTTCGCTTACCCCGGCGTATCTGGTTGTGATTACGGGTAAGCCCATGGCCATTGCCTCAAGAACAGCCAGACCGAAGGTATCCATGGGGGTTGGATTTATTAATATATCCCCCGCGCTGAAAAGATCCCTTATATCCCCCCATTTACTTTCGCAGATAAGTTTTAAGCCCAGTTCCGCCGCCAGGGCGGCGTATTTATCTTCGCGGAAAGGTCCGGCCGCTATAAGGACGCTGGTTTTGGCGCAACGGCCGGCGGCAATTCCTCTTATAGCGAACTCAAGCCCTTTCCAAGAGTCGCCGATATATACAAAAGTCAATTCGTCAGCGGCCAGGTTCAACATGGCCCGCGTGTCTTTACGGCGGTCCTGGCGTTGTGCTGGTGAGAAGTATAATGAATCCACCCCGTGCCGTATAACCGTCATCTTATCCAAGCCTACGCCGTAGGTTTCGGCGATCCCGTCGGCGGAGAGCTTTGACGCCGCCACCACGCTTTTATAACGCCGCGGCGCAAAACGTTTCCGCTCTATAAAAGTGCGGAGAAACCTGTTCTTTGAGCGCAGGCGCGGCCGGTCTATGGTGAAAGGCACGGCGGACATCCTCTTCACTTCCACAGGTTGGGGATCGTTATGCATCACTATCACGTCCTGCCAGACTGTTAGCAGATGGCTGACCACCAGGTCATGGCCGCCTTTTAGAAACGGCAGGAGCGCTCCGAAAGGCGCGGCCCAGATCCTGTTCGAACCGCGCAGGCAGGGGTAACGGTGAAGAAAGACATTCTCCGGCAGGCTTTTTTTATCTTCCGGAGTCATCAACAGCCGCGAGGCGTAGATATGTGTCTCGTGTCCGCGCTTTGCGAATTCCCGTGTCAGAGAAAGGACCACCCTTGAAATGCCGTTATTTAGCGACAGAGCGTGAATTAGGACGGCCAGGTTCATAAGATGGATTTTTTCCCGGCCTGCCGCAGGCGCAGCGCAAAATTAAAAAACCCGCTTTTTCCGCTTATGATGCGCCGCGGGACGGCGAAGATCTCTCCGTCCCCGTCTTCCGTGGCGAAACCTATCTTGTAGCCGGCTTCCGCCAGGGCGCGTTTTGCCGCCGGAGTATAGGCGCCATAGGGATAGGCGAACCAGGAGACTTCGGAACCAAGCGCCAGTTCCAGCTCCGTCCTGGACTTGGCGGCTTCTTCAGCCAGCGCGGGAGCGTCCAGTTGTGCGAAATTTTTGTGGCGGACGCCGTGGGATCCTATACACCAGCCCTCGTCCTTTAACGCTTTGAGCTCATCCGGTTTAAGCAGGCGGTTCGGAGAGTTCGCGTCTTCTCCGTCCCAGAAAGCGTTACGGCCGAAACCGGATGAAACCATAAAGAGCACTGCGGAAAATCCGCTTTTTTTCAGGATCGGCAGGGCGCGGGTGAACGCGCTTTCAAAAGCGTCGTCAAAAGTGATCAGGAACGGTTTTTCCGGCAGCCGCGCCGGAAGACCCAACCGGGCTTTAAGGTATTCCGCGGGGTCTGCGGTCCGGTAGCCCAGGAGGGTCAGAAGTTTCATCTGGTTCTCGAAATTGGAGGGGGTGACGCAGGTATTGGGATTGGCGTCATAATCCGAAGGCTCGGCAATCTTGTGGTAGACCAGCACGGGTATTTTAGGATAACGGCTCATTACTTGATTATCCCTTTTTCCAGGCGGTGATTTCAAACCCTCGCTTCGGAGAGCTTTAAATATAGTGCAAAGGATCGGCCCAATCTATGCGGCAGGCAGGGTGTGGCAATGGCGTTGCGCCGCTATGAGGCTCCGGAAGCAATGTCATAAAATAGTTATCCGGTTAACGAGAATCAATAGCTGGTGTTGCGTGGTGCCCTGAGAATTCATAAAATAAAGATTCGGTGAATTTAGTTCCGGAGGCAACATGCTTAGAGATATAGCGGATCTTTTTATAGACCCCGTTTTGCGCATTTGGGCTATTTTCTCGGCTTATGTGCCCAACCTGATAGCGGCTCTGCTCTTTATCCTCTTCGGCCTGTTTATTGCCAGGGTCTTAAGTTCGCTCCTTGAACAGTTTCTCCGGAAGATAAAACTGGATTCCTACACTAGCCAGGTCGGTATTAACGAGATCATGGTCCGCTTCGGTTTCGGACGCTCGCCCTCCGCCATTATCGGTTTCCTGATCTACTGGTCGCTCATTATGGTTTTTTTTGTTTCCGCCGCCAATATCCTTAACCTTACCGTGATTTCGGATATTCTTGAACGGTTCATTATCGGTTTTATTCCTAAGATCGCGGCGGCCATCTTCATCGCCTTCGGCGGTCTTATGTTTGCCAAGTTCATCTCCGATGTGGTGACTAACTCCGCCGCGGCCAATAATCTGCGGGGGGGGAGATCGCTTTCAAGGATCGTTCATTTTGTTATCCTGGTGTTTACCGCGATAGCGGCGGTTGAGCAGCTGGGTATAGAGATGAAGATCATACGCTCCAGTCTGAATATTCTGTTCGCTTCTTTCGGACTGGCCTTCGCTATAGCGGTAGGTTTGGGCGCCAAGGATATAGCCCACGGTATCATCAAGGGCATGTTTACTGAAAATAAGGAAGAGAAGTAAACGAGAATAGAAAAGAGCGCAGACAATTTAAAAAGCGGCCGTGGTTCAATAACCACGGCCGCTTTTCTGACTGACCCGAATCCTGCAATTTAAGCCGTTTACATTCGCAAACCGGCGGCACAAAAAAATGCAACTGCATTTTTCGGGCTAATTCCTATGCGCTACACCGTCCTAGGAGCCTGTCCGACATAAGCAATTTCGCCTGCAATTGCCGCTTTTTGCCTGCGCCTTCGCACCGCTCAACTTACAGGTTCATTGGAGCCTGCTCGTTTCGCGTTGCTTCGGCTCGGCTTCAAAACCGGAAATTTCGGCATGAAAGCCTTATGTCGGACAGGCTCCTAGTCCAGATAATCGCGCAGCATCTTGCTGCGCGAGGGGTGGCGGAGCTTCCTGATGGCTTTTGCTTCTATCTGGCGAACGCGTTCGCGGGTGACGCGGAAGATCTTGCCGACTTCTTCCAGGGTTCGGGGGTAGCCTGACTCTATGCCGAAGCGCAGTTTGATAATCTTGGCTTCCCTGTCGGTCAGAGTGTCCAGTATCTTCGTCACTTCCCGGCGCCTCAGAAGGTCCAGGGCGGAGTGGGAGGGCGGGAGGCCGCCTTTATCTTCTATGAAGTCTTCAAGGTGGGAATCCTCGTCTTCGCCTATCGGGGTGGACAGCGAGATGGGATCCTGCATTATCTTGAAAGCGTTCTTGACCTTGTCCATGGAGATGTGGAGGTGCTTTGAGTATTCCTCTATGGCGGGGTCGCGTCCGAATTCCTGCCGGTATTTTCTAGTGACCTTCATGAGTTTTGAAACAAGTTCCTTCATGTGGACCGGGATGCGGATGGTGCGCGCCTGGTCGGCTATGGCGCGGTTGATGGACTGGCGTATCCACCAGGTGGCATAGGTGGAGAATTTGAAGCCGCGCTTGTACTCGAATTTCTCCACGGCCTTCATGAGCCCCAGACCGCCTTCCTGGATGAGATCGGAAAGCTCGAGATTCGAGTTTACGTGTTTTTTTGCAATGGACACTACCAGCCGCAGATTCGCCTTGATGAGCTTGAGCTTATCCTGAAGGATCTGATCTTCCAGGAAAGTGATCTTGTCGTTAAGCGTCATGAAGTCGTCCGGACTGATCGGGAGTGTGCGGATAAGATGTTTTTCGCGTTCTTTTATGGCCGCGATATTTTCCAGCGCCGCCTCTACTTCCGTGGGATTGTAACCCCATTTTGACCTGAAAGCTCCAGGATTCATGCGGTTCCTGCGCACCAATTCGTAGTCGGTCCTGAGTTTGTTCAGGTCTCCGTACTGTTTCTGGTATTTTTCCAGTTCCGTGCGGTATTCCTTGATCTTGTGGGCCAGGTTCTTTATTCTGTTAGTGAGGCGCTTTATTTTTTCCTGGTTAAGATTCAGGTTGATAATGGTTTTTACAATTTCTTTGCGCTTCCGGTCGATGATGCCGGCTATGTTCTTTTTCTGTTCGTTGGGCAGCTGGGGTTTGTTAAAGCGCTCAGTCAGTTTGGCTATCTCTTTTTCCGTCCTGGTGATGAGGTGCGCCACATTTTTCATCTTTCGTTTCATGGCTGAAAGCTCGTGTGCGGATTTGCGTCCGCGGGGCATGAGCTCTTTGGTGGTCATCTCTTCCTGTTCGATCAGGGTTTCCCAGTTGCGGATCTCGCGCATGGTGATGGGGGATTCCAGGACCAGCATGCGGAGCTCTTTCTCGCGTTCGCGGGAATTACGGGCCAGCGTAACTTCCTCATCGCGGGTTAAAAGCGGGACTTTGCCCATCTCGGAGAGATACATCCGGATGGAATTTGAAACGTCCGGCGCGGCGCCCCATTCTTCGGTATATGCTTCCCGTTCCGCCGCCGCGACCATTTTAAACTTCTTTCGGTCCACTACCTCGATGCCGAGGTCCTCCAGCGTGCCCATGAGCGTGTCTATTTCCTCGCTGGACATGGAGGCGTTGGTGAGCGAGCGGTTTATTTCTTCAAGCGTGATGTAACCGTGCTCCTTGCCGAGTTCCACTAGATCCCGTAAAGCTTTTCTTGCCTGTGCCATAGTATTTCTCCTTCCTTGTCGCATCCGTCTTAGGCGGATGGACTACCGCCGGGCTTTATCAGGTGGCGCCCGGTACCTGTTCTGCTGAATTGCGGCCGTTACTCCGTATCGGTTTTAACCTTAAGGCCTTTTTTGAGTCCCATCAGAGCGATATATTCCGCCATCTCGGCCTGCGTGAGAGACCCCATCCGGCTCTTAAGCTCTTTGCGCTTGCGCTCCAGTGAAAGTTTTCTCAGCGTCTCCGCGGCCTTAGCAGCATTCTGTGTGGTATTCATGTCGGGACCCATCTCTTCCACCGACAGCTTCATTATGATCCCCGCGTATTCGGGCAAAAGTTCCACCAGGCGGGGGATGGTTTTTGCCGGATCTTCTCCCGCCAAGTCCTTAACGGCTGAAAATATCCTTTTTGAAACCGGGTTCTGAAAATCCGCTTCCGTCAGGTCTTTTACGCAGGCGATCAGGCCCGGGTCCTTTACCAGCAGGTGGATGAATCCGAGTTCAATGGCCGGTACTTCAGGGAGCGCGGGGGCCCCGGCGCCGTGCCCCGGAGCGTCGCGTCGCGGGGCGGGCGCGTAAACTGATTTTTTCTTGAGCTGGCGCAGGACGGATTCCTGGGTGACGTCAAAACGGGTGGCCAGCGTCTTGACCCATTCGCTCTTAAGGATCTCGTCGCTTTGTTTTACCACGGTGTCCAGGAGCGTTTCTATAAGTTTTGCCTTATCCTGGGAGGCCATGGCGTCGGGACGGTCGCGCAGCAGGGCGGAGATCCTGAATTCCAGGGGATCGGCTGCCTGGGCCAGTTTGGAGTCGAAGGCCTCGCGCCCGTATTCGTTCAGGTATTCGTCGGGGTCCAGGCTTTCGCCCAAATCGGCCACCTTTACGTACATGCCGGCTTCCATGAAAATATCTGAAGCCCGCACGGAGGCGTTGATGCCGGCTTCATCCGCGTCGAACATCAGGATGGTGTCCTTTGAATAGCGCTTTATGAAAGCCGCGTGTTCGGCGGAGAGCGCCGTGCCCAACGGGGCCACCGCGAACGTGACGCCGTGCTGGTGCGCGGCAATGACGTCCATGTATCCCTCCAGGATCAGTATGCGTCCTTCTTTACGGATCTGGGGCAGGGCCTCGTGGATGCCGTACAGTGTGCGGCGTTTGGAAAAAAGCGGGGTCTCCGGGGAGTTGAGATATTTTGGCTGCTGGCCGTCATCCAGGGCGCGGCCGCCGAAGGCTATGACGTCTCCCGTGGAGTTGCGTATGGGGAACATCACGCGGTTTCTGAAATAGTCGGTGACGGAGCCGTTGTCGCGCACGCCGGCCAGGCCGGCCGTTACGATCAGCTCTTTTGAGAATTTCTGGCGTTCCAGTTCGGCCGTCAGGGAAGGCTCGCCTGGGGCGAAGCCGAGTCCGAAATGCTCCACGGTGGCTTTATTTATCTTCCTCCCGCCCAGGTACAGGCGGACCTTTTCCCCGTTGGAAGAGAATAGCAGTTTTTTGTAAAATTCGGCGGCGGCGGTTAGGACCTTTTTCAGGTCCAGCCGTTCTTTTTCTTTGGCGCTCAGCTGGTGATACTCGGTCTCAGCCCAAGGGATGCCGGCTTTGTGGGAAAGTTTCTTAAGGGTCTCTACGAAAGTCAGACCCTCTATCTTCATGACAAAAGTGAACATATCCCCGCCCTCGTTGCAACCGAAGCAGTAAAACATCTGTTTATCCTGGCTGACGGTGAAGGAGGGTGTCTTTTCGTTGTGGAAAGGGCAGACGGCCTTGTAATTGCGGCCGGTCCTGCGGAGCGAGGGGATATAATCCTGCACCACGTCCACAATGTCCAGTTTTTCCCGTATTGAGTCGGCGACGCCGTGAGAAGTCATCGGTAATTATTTCCGGACCGAGCGCTGTTATGAGATCCTAAACAGGATCCTGCGTACGCCCAAAGGCGGGACCGGCGCTATCACCCCGGGCCCTGCGTGAGCGTGTTGAGTGAAAATATCCCCGCGCCGCCTTGCGGAGCGCGGGGACAGAGTAAGACAGGAGGTTAGTAAGACGGTCTTCTGTTCTTACGAAGTTTGCGTCTCATCTCCTCGGATTTCAGCTTCCGTTTGAGGCTGGGGGAAAGGTAGTGCTCCCTGCGCTTGATCTCTTTCAGAATGCCGTTCTTCTCGCACTCGTGCTTGAAGCGCCTGAGCGCCTCCTCTATGTTCTCTTCTTCTCTGAGTTTAATGAAAACCACGAATATCACCACCTTTGTGCTAACAGCTAGTATTCACCAAATCGTTCTCAGCCCGGGGGCCAGTTCATTTTCCGTCCGGCAAGCAGGTGGTAGTGCAGATGGTCCACCGATTGCCCGGCTTTGCGGCCGTTATTGGCGACGAGTCTGAAATTTTCGGCTACGCCCAGTTTTTCCGCTATCTCTCTGGCGGCGTATTGCATCTTTCCCAGCAGTAAAACATCTTCCGGAGCCGCTTGCGAGAGCCGGACTATGTGTTTCTTTGGCACGATGATAATATGAACCGGAGCCTGTGGATTTAAATCATGGAAGGCCGTCAATTCATCGGTCTCATGCACAAGCTTGGCATCGATCTCGTGCCCGGCTATTTTACAGAAAATACAGTCCGCCATTATTATTAGTATATTTTATTAGTTTTTAGAGGTGTTAAGCAAGGTAAATGGCTGCCGCGTTCCGGAATTACTATGGTTTATCAGAACGGCATGAATGCGAAGGCAGAAGATGAGCTCCGGCCGGTGAGTGGGTATTAACCTGAAAAATTCAACTGAATTTTTCAGGTTAGTTCGGAAGAGGTAGGCAGGCGCGCGTTAAAACTCGGAGAGCGGCAAAACCGGCTCTTTGAACTTGTGTGGGGTGGATTCTGACGGCAGCACAGATTTCCTGCCTTTGCGTATCCTGACGGCCCACACTCCGGCCTTACGGGCCTGGATGATATCGGCGTCCGAGGCCGCGAAATAGATGGTGAAATGTTTTTTTTCCAGCAGCTCGTATTTCTGGTTTTCGTCGTCGGCGAAATAAAAGTCGTCAGCCAGCGGTTTCCAGTTTTGGACCAGGGAATCCGAACCCGCCGGGTCCCGCTGGCAGAGGATGGCTGTTTTAAAACCGAAGGCTTTAAAAAACCAGGCCGTAAGCCATACAGCGGGCTTGGTCCGCTCAAGTTTATAGGAACGGTTGACCGCGTTCCAGTAGTCCTTGGAGCCTGGTTCCGTTTTAATTTCCAACGCGCTTTTAAAAGCGGGCGTGGAAAAGGCCAGGCCGTCGTCGTATTCAAAACCGGCGCGCAGTCCCATGAGCGTGAAAACGCTGAAAAAGACCGCCCAGGTTGCCGCCAGTAAAGAGAATATCTTGAACCGCAGCATCCATTTTTTCAGGAAAGCATCAAGTGTCTGCAACATGGTTTTTCATTCCGTCCTTATGATGCGGTTGAGATCGGGTTTGGGCGTTACCGCATGGCGGGAAAAACACCATCCGAGAACCTCGCGCAGGAATCGTTTGGAATTGACGAATTCGGTCGCGCTTGAAAGAAGAGAGTAATCCTTGTCGTTGACTATGGCATCCGGAACCGCGATACGGTAGATGTGGTCGGGTCTTACAGGTTGTCCGCCTATACTAAGCCGCTCCACCGCCGGACCCTGCATGCGTATCTCCATTCCCGATACGCTTATATCCCTGGAAACCGTTTCTATGGCGCGTTTCAGGTCCTCACCGCGGATCTTCACGAAGACCACGCTGGTGTCAAAGGGGAGAACCCTGTAGAGGTCGCCGTCTGTCACTGGGCCTTTCAGGATGTCTCCGTCCAGCACCGCATTATTGATGATGGAGGCGTCGGATCTGGCCCAACGCTTCACGCAGTCAGCGGTGAAATTTCCAAGCGGGGAGGCGGAATCTTCCGTTTTTCGTATGTCCGACGCTGCCGCGCCTACGCGCCTGGAAAAAAGCCTGGTTATGACGGCGCGCTGCCTGGTTACGGTTTTCAGCGTGCCCGCATCTTCTCCGTATTTATCTTTTTCCAGGCGGATGTTCTTAAACCTCGCGTTTACAAGGCGGCCGGTATCGGGGTCTATTGAAAGCTCTATCCTGGCCGCGGCCGTAAGTCTGGGAGGCACGGGCATAACCCATGCTTTATTCACCCGTATCGGTTTTTTAAGCCCCGGATCATCGGTGATGATCAGGTCCAGCCGCGGCAGTTTGTCAAGGAACGCGGTGTAGAAATCTTTTCCGGCCTGTTTTTTCGGATTGACTCCCAGGAGGAGAACGGTGATGCGCGCTCCGCTTTCCTTCAGCGCCTTAAATGCGCGTTCTATCTCGTAACTCTCTTTCTCAAGTTTATAGTTAGGGAAGTACCTCCGGATATTGAACTTTTCCGGATCCATGACGGTTACGGCCATAAAGCCGATCTTGGTTCCGCCGGAAGTTATGACCTGCTGACTTTTTATGAAAGCCGGTTTTCTATTGTTCCTTAAGTATAGGTTAGAGGCCAGGACCGTGAACGAGGATGCTCGAACCAGCTTCTCAAGATCGGAGGGGGAAAGAGTGAGGTCTTCCGGCCCCAGGGCGGATACCGTATAGGGGATAGCGTTCATGCAATCAGCTACCGCCGCGCCCTTGGTCAGATAGCCTTCCGGCGTCTCGCTGAACCAGTTGCCCAGGTCTACCGCAAGTTTAGCGGTTTTCTCCAGATCGTACACTTTGCGCAGTACCGCGTAGCCGCCTGTATCGGTTGTTTCTTTTTTTGAGCCGGGTTCGGGCCTGGACCAAAGCCAGCCGCCGGAACGGGCGGTGGCGTAGATAGTCACTTTCTCTGTTTTTGAGCAGGCGGCAAAGGACGAAAGGAGCGCCACTATCATTGCCAACCGAGACGTAAATCTTAGGAGACTCATAGTAAATAATCACCCACGGAGATCCGCCAGCGGCAGGCTGCGGGCCGCGAAGTTCCCCGGTCAGTCCAGTTTTATAAATCTGGGACCGGCAGGCATTTTTAGGGGCGAAGTTTCTTTTAAGTCCTTGATCAGATATTCCCTTACGGGCAGCATGGTATCCGTAAGCTCTTTTCCCTCGTTAAATGCCCTGCCTCCGGAGCCGCCGCCGGCAAGATAGTTGTTCGTGACGACCGTAAATTCATCCCCATCTGTGATGACTTTTTCATCCTTCTCCAGGGTTATATCCGTGACTTTGTCTTCGGGGGACAACTTGAATTTTACGGTGAGGCCGGAGATCTGTATCTTAGCCCTGCCGCCGCGCATATTGTCTCTGATAAGTTTTTTAATATTGGTCCCCGTCATTTTTAGTTTGACGAGGGTGTTCTCAAACGGCATGACCTGGTATATGTCCCGCATCTTCAGAGTCCCTTTCGTCAGGACGGATCTGATTCCAGCGGTATTCTGGAACGCCATGTCGGTTCCGGCCTGCCGGCGCATCGCGTCGGTCATCCAATTCCCTATGGGGGAATCGAGGCCGGCTGCTGCAATTCCCAGGTCAACCTCGCTGCTGCCCAGGAATTTGTCCATTTCTTTTTCCACTGATACGCTGAATTTTTTTATGGTTTCAATTACTTCGGGGTCTTCCCCGGTTGTATCGGTCCAGAGGGGGACGATCTCGTCCCTGGCGCCCTTGAACTTGCCGGTAGTATCGTCGAATTCCAGATCTATCCTGCTGACATCGGTGAGCCCGTAGTAACTCTCCGCTATCAGAACTCCGCTTTGCTTGTCGAGGTAGCCTTTCATGAGTCCGACATGATTGTGTCCTCCTATAACCACATTGGCTCCCTTGGCGGCCCGGGCTATGGGTAGGGTCCCGGACGCGGTTTCTTCTTCGGTATCGGTAAAAGTCCAGGTGGAGATATCTATCATCGGTCCCACGCTTGCGCCGAATCCGAGATGTGCAAGAATTATAATGGCATCCGGATTCAGCTTTTTAACCTCTTCGGTCCACTTGGTGGCTTCCTCCGCTTCATTCTTGAAACCAAGATGTTTTACATGTAGGGGTAATGTGGAGGTGGCAGTGTGTCTGCCGGCGATGCCTATAATGGCTATCTTTTTGCCGGCTTTTTCGACTATCGTGTAGGGCTTTAGATAGGACGGTTCTTTGCCGGTGTCTTTAACATATATATTTGCTCCCAGCCATGGAAAAGAAGAGCTGGATACGAGGAATTTGAGATTGTCTTCGCTATAATCGTACTCGTGGTTCCCTACGCAGGCGGCCGAGTAGCCCAGCTGGTTCATGAGGGAGACCGAGGCCATTCCCTTGGTCAGGTTGCCTTCCGGGGTTCCTTGGAAAGTATCTCCGGAATCAAGGAGTATATAAGGGTTCTTCTCTTGTTTGATAAGAGAAGAAAGAGCCGGGAAGCCGCCTATGGACCGGGTGGAGTTTTCTTTGGACCATGTCGCGGTTCGGGAGGAATACCAGCCGTGTACGTCGCTGGTGTGATAGACTGAGATCGTCACGGCGGAAAGGTCCGGCCTGACAGCCAACGTTAAAAATGTCAAAAGAATAAGTGTCTTTTTCATGAGGATCTCCATTAGAACGTCCGGGCCAGAAGTTCCGTATAATCGTTAACGGCACAGACAGTTTTTTCAAGGCCTGAGTATATCCTACTAAATTTAAGATTGGGGATAAAATTCGCGTCGTCCGTCTTCACGGCTCTTAGGGCCAAAGCCAGGCCTTTTGAGGCCGAGGATAGGTTCTTTGCCGCCTCCGCCGATGTGTTAGAGGCCGGTCGGGAGATGAAGTCCGCATGGAGTTGCAAGGCGCGTTCGGTAAAAAGCAGGACCTCTATGGATTCATCGTCCGGTTTTAATTCATGAAGCCGCAGATCTAAAAAGGTCCTTTCCAGGCATGCCCCGGCGGTTTCCAGCTGCGCCAGCAGGCCGGTTCGGCCGGGGCCGGTTTCTCTCATCAGTGGGCGGGCCCGGGTCACGGCGTTGGAAAAACGGGTGAAGCGCTTTTGTGTTCCGGCGCCGGAGGCCGCTATGGAACGGCAGATTTCGGCCAGCGTCAGCGTGAGACGGCGTAATTCATAACGCGGCTGGTCCTGGAATCTTAATAAAAGGCTCATAGATAAGGTTTTGCGAGCGTTTTTATGGATTTATCGTGGTGCTCTCCGCTATAGGGCATGTTACCATACGCACTAACGAAAACGCGGGAAGGTTCTGCCTTCCCGCGTTCGTCGTTCCACCGAGGTGTCGCCTAACGTTTGGAGAACTGGAATCTCTTCCTGGCTTTCGGCTGGCCGGGTTTCTTTCTTTCCACCATTCTGGGATCCCGGGTGAGGAAACCGGCTTTTTTCATTGAGGAATGGAAGCTTTCCCCAAGACTGGCTATGGCGCGGGCTACGCCGTGCCGGATAGCGCCGGCCTGGCTGGAAAGCCCGCCGCCCACCACTTTCGCGATGCAATCGAATTTCTGGTCTTTGGCCAGATCAAAAGGGGAAGTGATTACATATTTCAGGCGGGGATTGTTGCCGAAATAAGCTTCGGGTGTTTTGGTGTTTATGGTGACTTTGCCTTCTCCGTTTTGTACCAGTTTTACCTGGGCCACGGAGGTCTTCCTTCTGCCGGTAGCGGTTATGATATTTTTTTCCATTAAATTATCCTTTTATAACTGACGCTTGTTTATCGGTTTTGGTTCCGTACTGGTCTTGCTCGCCTACGAAAAGCTTGAGTCTCTTGAGGCGTCCGTGGCGCAGCTTGTTGGAATCCAGCATGCGTTTTACGGCTAGCTCCAGGACTTTTGTGGGGTCTTTTTCCATCTGCCTTTTATAGGGGATGGTCTTGGCGCCGGAGGCGTAGCCGGAGTGGCGGAAGTAAAATTTATCTTCTTCCTTGTTGCCGGTAACTTTCACCTTGGCCACATTTGTCACCACTACGAAATCTCCGCAGTCCATGTTGGGGGTGTATGTCCTCTTGTGTTTGCCGATAAGCAGAACGGCGATCTTGGAGGCCAGTCTGCCGAGGATCTGTCCGGAGGCGTCGAAATAATGCCATTTCCTGGTGGTATCCACTTCTTTAGCGCCGGGTAAAGTTGTTTTTTGTATCATAGTAGGTCTATAGTAGCAATTTTTATCCTTTATGTAAACCCCGTATTCTTGAGAGGATTGATAACTCGAACAATCGTATTATAGCATTAATCCTGAAAAATGCGGTTGCATTTTTCCCCTTCGCAGTTTTTGGAGCGAAACAAAAAACGTGGAGCGCAGCATAGCTGGGCTATCTAAGCGATGTCCGTGACGCGGTTGCAGCCCAATGCCTGCGCAGACGCCGTATCAAGGGCCTCCGGCATGCTCGCTCGTCACGCCTCGCAGCCATCTCAAATCCAAGCCTCCTATAAAATTTCGGGTTTGCTATTTGTGTATCCTGTAAGCTGTCCGGGATAAAAGGTGGTCGCCGCAAGGCCGCCCCAGTAATAGGCGGTTATTTTTCGTTATTTTCCCCTATGTATTCAGGGTAAATTTTACCCATGCAGTCAGGGCATAAGCCATGAGTGAATTCGATGTCGGAGTGTTCTTTAAGGTAGCTTTCCACCTGCTCCCAGTAACCCTTGTCGTTGCGTATCTTCTTGCAACCGGCGCATATAGGCAGCAGGCCTGAAAGAAATTTGATCTTTGAGAGGGCGCCGGTAAGTTCATTTATAAGTTTGAGGCGATCCTGTATCAATGCGTTGCGTTCCACGGCGTAGACTGCGGTGCGCATAAGCAGATGCGCGGTTACTTACCCTTTTATAAGGTAATCCTGGGCGCCTTCCCGAACCGCTTGTGTGGCTATGCTTTCGTCGTCCACTCCTGTGAGGAGGATGACCGGGATTTTTGGCGAGGTTGATTGCAGGCTTCTGAAAGTTTCCAGGCCGCGGCTGTCCGGCAATGTGAGATCGGAAATTATCAGGTCAAAATTCTCTTTTTTAAGAATATCGATCGCTTCCGTGAGGGTTGCGGCGGCCATAAAACGGATATCTTTGTGCTTGAGGCTTTTAATGAGTTTCTCAAGAATCAGCATGTCGTTGGCATTATCTTCCAGTATTAGAGCCGTTATTGTTTTCCCCTGCATCATTTCCCTCTTTCACGGTAAAGCAATTGTTTGATTTTTTAGTTTCCCGTCCAGATCTTTCCTTTGTGGCAGAAGCGGTGTTGCTCCCCTCCGCCGCTGCCGAAAAACGCGCTTGCCCCGGTATTTTCCGGGATCCAGGTATTATTTGCGCGGTAGCGTTCCACATAACCGGCCAATATCTGGGCCGCTTGGGTAAAGCATGGAGCCGTTTGGGAATAACATAAAAAGTATTTTCTTGTTTTGGATGTTTTAAGGAGTTTTACTCCGCAAGGGGGGGTCTGGAGCACTTCATCTGGGCAGGATGTGACTTTCATAAGCCAGAAATATTCGGGCTCGGAGATTTCTTTAAAACCGTTTTTCAGGAATTCCTCGGTTTGCGCGTTCAGCGTGTCGTCCTCCGGCGAGCGGGATACCGTCTCGTAAGGCAGGAGCCAGGTCTTGTTTCCGCTTTGCTGCGCGGCCCAGTAAGATTCCATCCCCTCGATCGTCAACCTGCCTCCGGGCGCAAAAAAAGGCGTTCCGTTAAGGTCGCGCAAAGTGAAAACATCACGCAGGTTTATGGCTTTTTTTTCAAAAAAGCTTACGGCGTCTCGGGTCTGGTAGTTCTGGTAACTCTTGAAGCCGGCCAGGGTAAGCATCAGCTTGATATGGTCCTGCTCCTTTTTTTCCATTATCAGCCCTTTAGTGTAAGAGGTTCTGGCTTTTAGATAATCAACAGCTCCGTTGCGTTCCGCGCGGTGTATGGCTTTGAGCAGCTTAAGATCCTCTGCGGAAAATGCGGTTTTTTTCTCATCCGCGCCCCTGCGGCCGCGCAATTCCTCAAGTCGCTGGCTGTCGGAAAGAAGATTAAAGTTGATCTCGTCCAGACGCTCGCGGGCTTTCGCGTTGGACGGTTCCGCTTTCAGTACGCGGATATATAGGGCTCCGGCTGCTTTGAAGTCGGCTCTTGCTTCGGTTACCGCCGCTAATCCCATCAGGGCGTTCAGATCGTTCTTGTTTATTTCTAGAGCTTTTTCGTAGTGCAGTATGGTTTTGGGAATATCATTTAGCTTGGAATAAGTCTGGGCGGTTTTAATATGGCAGAAGGCCGCCATCGGATCATTACCCGGAAACAATCCGGCCGCTTTCCGGTACTGGACGGCGGCTTCTTCATATTTGCCCAGCCGGATAAGAAATCCGGCCCGCTCGGTTATAGGCTGAGGGTTCCGAGGCGCCAGCGCCGCGCAGGCGGACAGTTTCTTTTCCATATCGACCGGATCATCGGCTTTTTTAAGATCTTCAGCCTCTTTCATGCATATCTCAAACAGTTTTTCCGGCGCGGCTACGGCGCTTTTCCCGGCGGCTGGATTGTCGGCGGGCTGGTTCGTGAGCCGGTTGGGTGTACGATGACCGGTCGCTTTTGTTATGGCGCCTGAGCAGATATTGATCCTGCCTCGGATTAGCTTGGAATATGTCCGCCTATCCGCATTTTCTCCCGTTTTCAGCAGGGCCAACGCCTTCCTGTAGTTTTTGAGCGCGGCCGGGAATTCTTTACGCCTTTCGTATTCGGCCGCCAGGTAATAATACGCCTTGTAGTTGCCGGAAGAGAGGTCCACGCCCTGAGTCAGCGTTTCCAGGGCTCTATCGTTGTCGCCGTTTCTGGAATATGTCAGACCCAGTTCGCGATAGACGGCCAGGGAGGTGGGGTCAAGCGCCCTGGCTTTTTTACAGTTTGAAAGGGCTTCGGCCGGCTGTCCGGCGCCGCGGGTCAGCTTGCAGAGGCCCAGGTAGTAGATGTAGCTCTCGGGCTTCAGCGCTGAGGCTTTAGCCGCTATATCACGCAGCGGCCCGGCGTATTTTGACGGTCCTTCGGGGAGTATTTCCAGAGCGTAGGCGTAAAGACCTTCATCCGGGGGGTCTCTTTTCAGGGCGGCTATGCAGGTCTCCAGCGCTTTGGATGTCCGGCCGGCCTCATAATAGCCGGCGGCTTCACGCTGCGCCGCGCTCTCGCCGGCTGAAAGGCCGTTTAAAGGGACACTCAGCACAATAAGCGCGGAGAAAAAATTGATTTTCTTCATCAGTGTTTTTTGAGTATCCTCGGCAGGGTGACGCCCCGCTGGGACTGATACTTACCCTTTCTATCCTTGTAAGAAGTTCCGCAGACCTGGCCGGATTCAAGGAAGATAAGCTGGGCTATTCCTTCGTTGGAATATATCTTGGCGGGCAGGGGGGTGGTATTCGAAATCTCAAGAGTAAGGTTCCCTTCCCATTCAGGTTCAAGCGGCGTTATATTGACCACGATGCCGCAGCGCGCGTAGGTGCTTTTGCCTATGCACAATCCGATGACGTTGCGCGGAATTTTGAAATATTCCACCGAGCGGGCAAGAGCGAAGGAATGGGCCGGTACAATGCAGAAGGCCGCTTTGAGATTTACGAAAGATTTCGGACTGAAATTCTTGGGATCCACCACGCAGTTATGCACGTCCGTAAAGACTTTGTATTCGTCGGCCACTCGGATGTCGTAGCCATAAGAAGAAAGGCCGTAAGAAACTTTATTGCTGGCGACAAGGTTCTCAACGAAAGGAACGATCATTTTTTCGTCAAGGCACATCTTACGTATCCATGAATCCGGTTTAAGCATGTCTATCTCCTGGCAAAATGAGCGCGGTTCCTTTTGCGGTCAAAAGTCTCAAGTCTTATATCACCGGCTGGACTATCCGCCGATAACCAAATGGCAGCAGAAACTCAGGATTTACTTAACAACCTGCGGCTAACAATATCTCCAGGCCCTATATACCGCCCTGAGTTTTTCGAATCCGTTCAGCCGGATCCTGGGGCCGGCGGTATTAAATCCGCGCGCCTCTATTTTATCCAGCAGATCGGAGTAGAGTTGGGCCATGATGAAAGCGCATAAAAGTTTTTTCTTTTCCGGGCCTGCGGCCAGGTTTTGCGCGCGGGTATAAAACCCCCGCGCCCGGGCGGCTTCGAATCTCATTAATTCTATGAAATTATCGGGATAAATGAAATTTTTGAAGAGGGACGGAGCGCAGCCGAATTTTTCAAGGTCTTCAAGGGGCAGATATACCCGTCCTAACCGGGCATCCTCAAAAACATCCCTTATTATGTTAGTCAGTTGTACGGCATAGCCTAGATTCTCCGCATAGGCGGAGGCGTTGTCCCCGCGCCAGCCGAAGATTTCCAGGCAGGATAAGCCCACAGCCGAAGCTACGCGGTACATGTAATACTTCAATTCTTCAAAAGAGGCGTATTCATTTTTGCGCGCGTCCATGCCCACGCCTTCCAGTATAAGGAGCAGGTTCTCCTTGCTCATGGAATAGATTCCCGCCGCCCGGACCAGTTCCGCTTCAAGCGGGTTTTGGGGCGCGACGCCGGCAAAAAGCGCTTCTATTCTGGCTTTCCAGTCCGCCAGGGCGGCTTGTTTTTCCGGCGGCGCAGCCGCTTCGTTATCCGCGATGTCGTCCACGGAACGGGCGTAGCCGTATAAAGCGGAAAGAGCCCGGCGCTGTTCCGGGTTTAGAAACAAAAAAGCGGGCTTGAAACTGCTGCCCGCTTCATAAGGGTGCGGTTGACTGCTGGACATGGGATTTTAACTATCAACGGACAGTGAATCAGGGGTTGATTGGGAAAACATTCAGCTTTTTAACTTTCAATGCCTTTGCGGATGCCGGATTTCCCTGCCGGCTGGTTAATCCATTTTTTCCAGATAATTCATGAAGGTTTGCCAGCCGGTAGCTTTTTCAAAAGCCAGTCTGGAATAGGTCGGATAATATTCTATGAGACTGCCCGGCTTTCCGGGAATGTTTATCGCTATTCCGTGGGCGTTCGAGTAGTCTTTGCCCGTGCGGTCCTTGCCAAGATAGGCGTTCTTCACGGTAAGTTCGGCTGCGATGAATTTATTGAGATCGTCTCCGGCGGCTTTTAATTTACCCGCGCCGGGCAAAGCGGGATTGAGGTTGGCGTTTATAAGCTCAACGAAATGATAGAGGTCCCCGTAAAAAGATATCTGCTTGTCGGGGTCGGTGGTTTCGTCTCCGACTTCAAAACGGAGCACGCCGGTTTTGGCTTTTTTGTAGGCGGTGGTATCGTTGATCTGCATGGCGAGTTGCGCCCAGTTCTTCGTTTTCTGCGCTAAAACAGCGAGTTTGTCGGAGCGTATAGCGGAAAGCTGGACGCCGTATTTTGTTTGTCCCAGCATGTCCGAGTATTCCGGCCGGGAATACATTTCTTTAAAGGTGTCAACGAGATAAATGCCGGCCTTGGAGGCTGTGGCCGCGGGATCCCGGAGCAGCAGGGTGAAGAAATCCTCGAAGTTCAGGCTAGGCAGCTGGATCACTTCTTCCGAACCGACGATTATGTCCGCGCCGTCTTTCAGTTCATAGGCCACTTCGGCCATCTGCATGAAGCAGGCCATGGAGGCATAAATGTCCACGCGGCCGGCTTCCTTGAAGATTTTACCCATATCTGCGGCCTTAATATAATTGCCGGTGACAAAATCGTGCGAGATGGATTTATTTTTTCGCGGCCCCGCAAGCGTAAACTTGGTTTCATCCGCCGTATTTTCTCCGGGTTTCTTCGGGTCTATCCAGCCCCAGCCGTGATCCCAGATGATCAGCATATAGCGTTTGGCCGGATAAGCCGCCTTTGCCCATTTCACAAAAGAAACAACTTCCCTGTAGTCTCCCATGTCCGCCGGGCCCAGGTCCATGAGCGCCGGGGAGGCGATATGCTCTTTATCCGCGTCCTTTATGATGAGGTAGCGGCGTACGCCTGTCCAGTCGTCGTCGGCGGTGGTGTCGTTGTCCAGGCCGGTGGAGCGGCCCAGTTCCGTCAGGATGTTCACCTTTTCGCTGGAACCTATTGACTCGAAGCGGTTAATGTCGTTCAGAGCGAAAGGCTCTATATTGCTTTTGCCGTTCATGAAAACCATGATCGTCCAGTCTTTAGCCGTTTTAGCGGCGGCGTCTAAAACGGGTTCCGGGACGGCCTGCGCAGGGGTGCCAGCTAACGGGCGGAATTTACCGCAGTTTTCAGCTTTGGGCGGGCACAGTTCATTAAATAAATCCAGTCCGGGAGCGGCGTGAAGGGGAAGGATCGCACAGAGCAATGTTGCGGCGGCGGTCAGCGGAATTTTCTTCATAACTGTTTTCCTCTCTGTCGCACCCCGCGCTTACGGGGATTATGGTAAGGTATAACCAGAGTTTATAAATAATTATCCAGGCAAATCAATACAATTCAGGAGCCTACTGAGCTTTCCCTATTAGGTTGAAGCTTTGACTGTCCGTATTTGGAGCGAAACAAGGAGCGAAGAGCGCGGCATAGCTGGGCTATGTAAGCGATTCGCGACGCAGTTGCAGCCCAAATACGGACAGCCCCCTGGGGGAGGCTCATCTTTGGCCGGCTGTTTCGTTGCTCTTCCTCAACATACGGGTAGTATGCCATCGTCATCGCGCCTCACATCCGGTCCAAATCTGAGCCTCCAAAACTTCAACCTAATAGGGAAAGCTCAGTAAATGTGGCCCTTAAGCTTCTCCGCGCGCAGGGTATCGTAATATTCGCTGAGGCTTTCCCGGTTGGAAGCGGCTTTGTAGATCTTGCCGATAGGGAAGACAAACGTTCTCCATGGCAGGTACATGGACCAAAAACCGTCGTTGCCGTCCACGTTATACCAGACCGCCTTAAAATCTCTTATCAGTATTTCGGCCAGGATATGGCCGTAGCAGCGCAGCAGTTTCCAGCCGTCAGCGGTCGGGGGAATGTCGGGTCTAAAATTCTCTTTAAGGGCGTTTTCCAGGTTTACTATTCCGGACCGGCCCAATTCTATATGGCTGGTCTCTTCCAAAGTAGTGGTAAGGGTAATGATTCGGCGGTGTTCCGTCTGCACATCGATTCTGCGTTCAGGGTGGCTGAGGATTTTGTTCCGGATCGCGGCCGCGCCCTGCGCCTTTTCGGTGGTTTTAGCTCTGAGTTCGTCTTCCACGTAAAGCAGATATTGGGTAAGCCAGCCCGGATCGGGGAAGCTCTCTCCCTCCCATAAAAGTCTCCAGGCGCGTTGTATAGGGTAGGTTACCATATGTTTTGGAGTTTCAAAGAGTACGGGCCAGCCCCAGTGGTCGAAATCCGGCATCTTTATGAGCCGGCCTTTATGCCGTTCTTTCAGTAGAAAACATAGGAAAGCGGCGCAATCTTTCACCATTTCCAGGGCATCCTGAGGGGTTTGGCGGCCCTGCATGAATGTCAGACGGAGTTTTTTTTCCACTTCGGTCAGGCCATCAGCGTTAAAGTACACTTTTTTATTTAGTTCTTCCTCCAGTGAGGAAGCCAGTTTGAACGCTCTGCCCAAGAAGTCGTCTTTCCTGGTTTCGGTTTCCATGGGCCTGGGTGCGGCGCAGACGGCGTCCATCAGGGATTCCATTACTATCTCGTTCGGTTTAGGTGTTACGGGATCAGACGCAACTGACTGAGGAAGGGCACTTTCAGCCGGCCGTGCCGCCCGAACGCCTGTAACATTCCGCGGCAAGGCCGCTTCCAGAGAAACAGTGGCGGTTTCGGCGGACGGTTCGCTGTCCTGTACGTTCCGAGCGACCGGGGGCGGTACGAATGATTCCGGTTTAGGCGCGGTGTCGGGCCGCTTAATTTCCGGTGACGGAGCTTTTGGAAGGACGTTTAAATTGGCGAATTGTACCTCCGTGGCCGCAAGGCCGGGCGGGATCAGGTCGGGCCGTGGTTTTTCCGCAGCGGACGGAAGCGAGTCACGGTGCTGTCTTGAGTTCTCCAGAAGTTTAAATGCTGAATCAGCCGGGAGCTCCGTCGCCAGGCGTCCGGCCGAGGCCGGATCCGTAAGGGCGATATCATTTGCCAGGGCCGCGGCTTCCTGAAGATTGCCGGTCTTTATGAATGCGAGGCCCAGATTAGCCTTTGACTGGATAGTGGGGCTGATATCCGCGGCCTTTTGGTAACAGGCCGCGGCTTCGGAATAGTTGCCTGTCCGAAAATTCAGGTTGCCCAACTGAATGAATATGTCGGGCAACAGCGGAGACGGTAAATTGAGCGCCGAAGAAAAAACCGTCATGATCTCACTGGTTTCGGCCTGGTTCCGCCCCGGCGGCGCGCTTTTCATCAGTGTTACGCCCACGCCGAAAAGCGCCCCGGTCTTTTCAAAAGAATTTTTGGCGAGCGATCGGAATGCGTCGAGGGCTTCGCCGGTCCTGCTTTCTTCCAGGGCAAGCCAGGCGAGCTCCAGTTTTTTTTTGTCCTCAAAAGGCGTGCCGCCCGGTATTTTAGCCAGCCATTGGCGGGCTTTTGCCGGGTCGCCGGAAAGACGCAGTATGGCTGCCCTGTAACAAAAAAAATCCGGCGTCTGGAAGGTTTTGACGTAATTATACGCCTCTTGCAATAAGCCAAGGTTGATCAGTGTTTCCGCATAAGATCCGTACGGTGGCGCGGAGGGGTTGCCGGCAAGCAGTACGGAGGCCATATAATTAGCGCGGTGCAGGTTTCCTAACCCGGCCTCGTTCCTTAAAGCCGCCTCAAGTTCCTCCCCGGCCGGCAATGGTGACGGGGTCTGAAGAAATCCGATGGCCGCCGAAAGCCGGTGTTTGTCAAGGCGTATTTCGGCGGCGGGAAATTTTGCCTTAGCATGCGTGGGATTGAAGGCAAAGATCTCGGCCGCGGGTGATGAGAAAAGCATCTGGAGAAAAGGGAGCACCGGCTTGACGGTGTACGGCGGCTCTATAAGTTCCGGGGATGTGAAAACGGGGAGAATTGAAAGTTCTTGATCGTGGTAATCGGATATGGTGTAAAGAGGAAGACCGGCGGTTTGCGCCGGGACAACAGGCGAGACCAGTTCAGGAAAACTGTTAAAGCTTCCGATTATCTCCGCCAGAGAAGGCGTTTTTGATAGTCTGAAAATGGTAAAATCAGGAAGCTCGTTCGCCATATCATATTATTGTATATTTTTGTTCCAAGACATTGTCAAGGAATACCAAAAAGCGTTTACGAATTGCGTGTTCCGAGCACTTTTGAACGCGCTTTCGCTTCTGATATATTAGTTATGGAGGGCATCTTATGATACAGACCGTGGTTCTTGCCACCCGCAATAAATATAAATTTAATGAGATCCTGGAGCTTTTGCCGGGGCTTAAGGTGGAAATGAAGACGCTGGATAATTTCCCCGGCGCTCCGGAAGTGGTGGAGGACGGCGCTACATTGGAGGAAAATGCCTCTAAGAAAGCGAAAAGCGCCGCTCTTTTTTGCGGTTTCTGGGCGCTCGCGGACGACACCGGACTTCAAGTGGACGCGCTTGGCGGGGCTCCGGGTGTTTACTCCGCCAGATACGCCGGTCCCGGCTGCTCCTATTCGGATAATAATCTTAAACTTCTGGCGGAACTTGCCGGTTTGCCGCCGGAAAAAAGGACCGCTCGCTTTTGTTGCGTTATGGCGCTGTCCTCTCCCGCCGGTTCGGTTATAACGGTCGAAGGCCGGCTTGAAGGCCGCATGACGTGCGCACCTTTGGGCGCTAACGGTTTCGGCTACGATCCGCTGTTCCTTATACCGGGGGTGGGGAAGACCCTGGCAGAACTTACTCCGGCGGAAAAAAACGCCTTAAGCCACCGCGCGGCTGCGGTCGTTAAAATAGAGCCTTATCTGAAAAGACTTATCGGGCGTGCGGCATCATGACATTTGTTCCGCGCCACACCCGTTTCGGCGGCGGATCAGGGTCTTTTGGCGGCGCCTTCTACGGGGATTGGCGGGGCCTTTTAAGGGATTATCAGGTGCCGGTACCGCTCCGTGGCTTACCCTTCAACTGACAGTTAGTTTTTCTTTTCGTTTTGAGTCTGGGGAGCCGCGGTACTAATGCTATAATTGATTTTGTATGAAGATCAGGCTTTTTCATAAACTTGTCGCCGTAATGCTGGCAGTGTCGCTGGTGCCCATTGCGCTTCTCGGCTATAGATTGATAAATATCGGTCAGCTGGGTGTAAAGACCGCCATCCTTGAGCTCCACCTGAATATGGCGGAACGGGTTGCCGGAGACTTCCGTGCGTATGTGGATCGCATTGACGCCAAGATGCGTTTTGTTATGGATGCCATGCTTAAAATGGATTGGGAGACCAAGCAATCTCTGCTGGCCTCGCTTCTGGATACCAATGATGAATTTCGGGAGGTTTCGGTGCTGTCCGGAGAAGGACGAGAGTTGGTGAAGGTTTTGGGGCCGTCGCTGAAGGGGGGGAGGGAACTTCGGTCTTATGCCAAGGATGCCGGTTACCGTTCCGCACTGACCTCAAAGAAAAGAACACTGCGCTTTGAGATATCCTCCGGCTCCGCCGAAATGGTCTTTTTTTACCCTTTCCAAAAGGACCTGCTGCTCAGGGTTTCCGTCACTCTTGATAAATTCGCGGCCATTCGCGAGCTAAAAAAAATCGGCCTTACCGGTTTTCCGGTTGTCATAGACGCGGAAGGGCGCCCCATAGCTTTCCCTTCCGACGTGGCGGAGGCCGAGCTTGCCGGTATAAAAGACTGGCCCATTTCCAGAACGGCGCTTAGCGCTCTGGCTTCCGGTTCCTCGGAATATGAGGATGAGCGGGGCCGGTTCCAAATCGGCGCCTACGCGCCTGTCGCGGAACTGGGCGGCGCGGTAATAGTGAGTCAGTCGCGGGAGGAGGCTTTCCGTTACGCGCTTTTTATGGAGCGTCAGGCGGTTTACGCTATCCTTGTCTTTGTGCTGATCGTTCTGGTGGCCGCTTTTCTGCTGTCCCGGCAGATGACCGGGCCGATACTGGAACTTACCCGCGTGGCTGAAAAAGTGGCGGAGGGGGACTTTTCCAAGACGGTGGCCATTAATAGCCGGGACGAGCTTAAAGACCTGGGCGAAACTTTTAATAAAATGGTGCGCCAGCTTAAAGCTTATTCCGATATGCAGGTGGACCGCATTATCCGCGAACAGAAAAATACCGAGGCTATACTGTTTTCCACCGAAGACGGCATCGTTATGATAGATGACGCCGCCAGCGTGCAACTCGCCAACCGCAAGGCCCGCTCGCTTATGGGTGTGGGCCAGGACTCGGTTATAGAGGGACGGCAACTGTTGGATATTATCGGCGACGCAAACGTCAGGGAAGCGGTCTCCGAAGTTCTGAACAGCCGCAGGGAAAATTTCGTCAAAGAAATAGAGATCTCATTGGAACATTCGCGCCGGTTCTTTAAATGTTTCTCCGCGCCAATCGTGGCGCCTGGAAAAGGGGCGCGCCTAGGCACGCTGCTGGCGTTCTATGATATTACGCTGGATAAAGAACTGGAGCGCATAAAGGAGGAATTCCTTCATTCCATAACCCATGACTTGCGTAATCCCATGGGCGCCGTGAAGGGTTTTGTTGAATTTATGCTTAAGGAAATCCCCGGGCCCGTCAATGAGGCTCAGCGCAGAATGCTGGTTTCAATAGACCGCGCTTCTTTCAGGCTGCTGGGCATGATAAATAATATCCTCGACATCGCCAAGATGGAGGCCGGCAAGATGGAGCTCAAACTGGCCCCTGTCAATGTTTCTGAAACCGCCAAAAGAATAGTCGAACTGCTGGAATCCCTGGGGCAGAGGAAAAAAATAAAGTTCCTGCTTGAAACCCCTGGCCCCATAACCGTGGAAGCCGACGGCGTGATGCTGGAGCGCATGTTCACCAATCTTATCGGTAATGCCGTGAAGTTCGCGCCTGAAAATGGAATCATCACGGTCCATCTTGAGGAGGACGACAAAAAGCTTACCGCGTATGTTGGCGATAACGGGGACGGCGTTCCTCTGGAATATCTGGATAAAATATTTGAGAAATTCGAGCAGGTTAAGGGTCAGAAAGCCGGCGGCACCGGGCTTGGTCTCACCATCTGCAAGCATATCGCATCCGCACATCTAGGTAAAATATGGGTGGAATCTGAGATAGGGAAGGGGGCTAAATTCATCTTTACAGTGCCGAAAGGCCTGGTTAAGGGCGAGGACGGACGGGTGCGGGCGGCCGCATGAGGATACCGTCTATCGCGTCCTTTTTAAGCTTCCTGCTGGCGTTTTCCGCCCAAGGCGCGGAGGACTTTCAAAACGTGGTAGTCAAACCCGGAGATACCCTTTGGAGTATAGCCAGCGTATATCTTAAAGACCCGAAAAGGTGGAGCGAACTTCTTAAATACAACCGGCTTCCCTCTTCCGATCCGTCAATAGCCCTGCCGGGGATGGTCCTCAAAGTTCCGGTGGTCCTGATCAAAGAGCAGTATCGTGCCGCAAAGCTGATCTATTACGTGAATAACGTCCTCTTGCGTAAAAGCGGCGCCGCGGATTGGAAAAAGGTGTCCATGAGTATGGAACTTTACAAGAGCGACACTCTGCGGACCGATGTCGATGCTCGCGCCGATATTAAATTTCACACCGGCGAGATTCTGAACCTGTATCCTAATTCCATGGCTGTGCTGCGGCCTCCGGACACAAAAGCGGATGTGAAGCTTATTGCCGGAGAGATGCGCGGAGTGCGTTCGCGTGTGGTTACGGCTTCCGCCCGGATAACGCCTAAAACCGGGGATACCGAATTCGGCGCAAAAATAAAGCAGGATATGACTACGCTGGTCCAGGTTTATAAGGGCCTTGTAAACGTGGAGGCGCAGGGTAAGGTTGTGGAGGTTCACGAGGGCTTCGCCTCTGAGGTTAAACTGGACATGCCGCCCTCGGAACCGATAAAGTTGCCGCCTCTGCCTGAATTCGAGAATGGTGGGCAGACCCGGCTGGCTAAAATCGGAGCTCCCCAGCTTAAAATGGACGGCAATAAGTTTTCGCTTAGTATGGTGAATGTCCCCAAGGGGCGGGCGGCGCAGATTGAACGCTTGTCGAATACGGATGTTGAC
Source organism: Elusimicrobia bacterium RIFOXYA12_FULL_51_18 (assembly GCA_001800245.1). Lineage (GTDB taxonomy): Bacteria > Elusimicrobiota > Elusimicrobia > Elusimicrobiales > UBA9959 > YA12-FULL-51-18. The sequence goes on from MGVA01000033.1 coordinate 28,831, forward strand.
ATGAAGAGTATGCCCGAAGCCGGCGATGCCAATTTCAAGGAGCTAAACCCCGGAGAGATATCCAGGCTTATCAGCGTGGCCAACCCCATTCAGGCGTACCATCTACAGATCGCGCGGGACCAGAGCTTTGCCAATATGGTCCTTAATCGCAATTATGACGCTTTTGATGAAATAGATCTTACCGAGCTTATGCCTCCCGGCAACTACTGGATGAGGGTTTCCTATATAGATCTTCTGGGTTTCGAAGGCAAATTCAATGTTCCCAGGCAGATCACGGTTTTTAAAAAGCGCTGAATAGTAGTCTTGTGCCGGGCAGATTTATGGCGCGTCCAGCGGTTGTTTTGGCGAAACGCCAACACGCGCACACCGCAACACGCCATTGACAAGTCAAGAGGTATCTGCTATAATTAAAATGAGCGGGCGATAATTTGGGAGGGAGGCAGGTTGGCTCCTCGGCGCGGATCGTATGGCGCTGTGCTCGCGTGGAGTGCGGAGAGGGCACGAAAAGGAAGCGGTGTCGGCGCTATCTTTTTGTGTCCTCTTCCTTTATATTACGCTCCCGGAAAATTAAAGCGGCCTCCTGTAAGCCGTATGCCTGGCGTATAAATCTTAAGTAACTCTTTCGAAGCGTGCGGCTTCCGGCATATGGGCGATTCTATTGCTGTTTACCCCGGCCTGAATTAATTTATAATCTTATCTGGAATGCATAAAACGTACCTACTGTATCTGATACTGGTTCTCGGATCCTTTTTGTTGCGGGGGGGCGCCTTCGCCTCTTCCGGCGCCGCGCCTGCCACGGTCTGGGACCGCATTATGAAAGAGCAGAGTCTGATGAACCTGAGCAAAGGGTACATGCTCATGGAGGCCGAACAGTACCCGGAGGCCGCCAATGAATTCCTTAAGGCCATAGCCAGGACGCCGAACGAACCCTACGCTCGTATCCTCTACGGGTCAAGCCTTTACTGGCTGGGTGAGCCTGATAAAGCCATGGCGGAGTTTACGACCGCGGTCGGGCTTGATCCGGGAAACCCCGTCCCATACCAGCTTATGGGTATAGTCCATGCCTGGAAAGGCGAGTTTCCCGCTGCGCTTGAAAAGTTTCTCAAGGCCATGGAATTGGCTCCGGAGCGGGCGGACGTAAGGATGAATATCGGCTCCATTTATCACGCTCTGGGAGATATGGATAAGGCGCTGGACTATTTTCGGCAGGCGGCCAGGCTTGAACCGAAAAACCCGTTGTATCTGTATCAGCTCGGCCTCCTTTATTCAAGACTGGGCCGAGGTCCGGAGGGGAAAACCGCTTTCAGAAGCGCTCTTTCCGTTTTTAGCGATTATGAGGATGCCATGCTTGAGCTGGCCGTGCTGGAGGAAAAGGATGGGAACGTTAAAGACGCGGTCCGGCTTTACCGCAAAGCCCTGGCATTAAAACCAGGCGACAATGTTGCCCGTTTCCGGCTTGGCTGCTTGTTATATAAGACAGGCGACGATAAGCGGCTTAACGGCCTTCTCGAGGACGCTTTTCTTCTTACGCCGTCCAATTCCAAAGGCGGCATTTCCATCAGCTTGGCCTACGCCGGCGGGCCGGATACCGGGGATTCCAGTCCCGGAGCGGGCAAACCAGGGTCGCTTGAGAATGCGGTGGCCAAGGTCCCGGCCGACGAAGATATAAACATAAAGGCTGAATTTATTTCCATACCTAAAACACAGCTTGTTACGCGGCAGGAGGGGAAGCCGAAAGGCCTTAAAGCCGGTCTTGAATCCGAGTTTAAACGTGCTGAAGTCAATTACTTGAGAAGAGAATATTCGCTGCCGGCCGCGGATATTAAAGGCAGGGGAGCCCGTGCCGCCCAGATAGCGGCGGAAATAGACAAAGCGCTAAAGGCAGCTTCGAAGGAAGGCATGGACACCAGGATGTCCATTAATATCGAAACCAAGAAATCATCCTTAACTCCAGGGGCCGGAGGCGAAGCCCCCAACGCGGTTTATAAGCCGCGCGATGTGGGCAATGATATGGGACTATGGGTTATGGGAACTAACTGGCTGGAAAATGTGGAGGACGCGCTGGAGGATCTGCAGGACTTGCCGCACCGGGCGCGGGACGCCAGGCTGGGGGTTTTGCAAGGGCTTGGCCGTCTTATCCTGGGCGAGCCGGACGCCGCCCTTTCGGTTCTGGACGGTGTTTCAGCCGACGCGGCCGCGGACCTCGGGCGGTGCGCCGCCTGGGTGGAAAAAGGGTCGCAGGAGAAAGCTTTGGCGGCCTGTCTGGATGCCCTGAAGAAAGAGCCGAAAAATAAGACGGCGCTCGCTAATAAGAAATGGCTTACCACAAAATAATGGGTTTTAAAAAAAATCTGGCTTTGAGGGTCGGAGATGAGGCGCTTAAGTGCCGGCTCATCGCCCGCCTGGTATCAAATTACTCCTACTGGCTGGGGGGTTTTTTTACCCAGGAGATCCGTTCCGGTTCCGCCAGGGAGGGATTTATCCTCAAAACTCCTGGCGGCCGTTCGGAAGTGATGGCTTCAAAGGCGATAATGTCTCCGGTTTCCTTCAATAAATACGGGGTCAGCCTGCCCGCGCTTGACGGGCTGGCCGCGGACAGCCTGGGCGAAGCGCGTAAGGAGGGGAAGATCGCGCTGATGGACGAATTGGGCCCGCTGACGCTTAAATCCGAAAAACTGGCCGCCGCCGCCCTTGAAACGCTCGCATCCGGCACGCCGTGTCTGGCTACCTTCCGTAAAAACGCAAAAAAGTTTGAGGAGTCTTTTTTTAAAATGGATAACACCCAGGTTGTTGACCTGGATGCCGCCGGGCTTTCAGCGGTCCTGGCCCGCCTGGACGGCTGGATAGAATTCTGGATAAAGGGCCTCACAGACCAAAAATCAGGAGACTTTAAATGACAGACCCTGTGGACTTCGATATTGAGGAAATTAAGAAAGCGCATTTTATAGGAATAGGCGGCATAGGTATGAGCGGTATCGCCCGTCTGCTGCTTAAGACAGGCATCGAGGTCAGCGGTTCCGATCTTAAAGAATCTGAGATCACCAGGGGCCTCAAGGCCGAGGGCGCGCGCGTTTTCATCGGGCACAGGGCTTCCAATATTTACGGCCCCGACGTTGTAGTGATCAGTTCCGCGGTCAAAGCCGGAAACCCGGAACTTGAAGCCGCCGTGAAAAAAGGCGCAAGGATAGTGCCGCGGGCTCTGATGCTAGCGAAGATAGCCTCGTCCAAAAAGACCGTGACTGTCAGCGGTTCCCACGGCAAAACCAGCACAACCTCTATGCTGGCTTCGGCGCTTGAAGGCGCCGGCGCGGACGCTACGGTGGTGGTTGGGGGGCTGTTTAAGAATATAGCCTCAAATATCAAAATGGGAGCCGGGGAATATCTGGTGGCAGAGGCGGACGAATCCGACGGGTCTTTTCTTTATTTTGATCCGCTGGTCACCTGCGTTACCAATATAGACTCGGATCACCTTGACTATTACAAGAGCATGTCTAATCTTAAAACCGCTTTCCTGGCCCATATTTCCAAGGTGCCTTTTTACGGCGCCGCCGTGGTTTGCGCCGACGATCCCGGCGTGGCCTCTATCCTTGCGGATGTCAGGACCCCGTTAATCACATACGGTCTCAAGCCGGGCGCGGATTGGACCGCGAAAGGCCTGAATTCAGGACCCGCCGGCCTTGTTTATGACGCTTATTTTAAAGGCCGGAAAATGGGCGGGGTGTCGCTCATCTCCGGCGGGCGGCACAACGCTTTAAACTCCCTTGCCGCGCTGGCCGCCGGGCGTTACCTGGGATTTGACTTTAAAGGGCTGGTTAAAGGTCTGGCCGGGTTCAGAGGCGTGAAACGCCGCATGGAGAAACTTGGTGAGTACGCCGGTGTCACCTTTTTGGACGATTACGGGCACCACCCTACCGAAATAAAAGCCACGCTTGAGACCATTCCGGCCATGTATAAAGGCTGCCGGCTTATAGTTTTGTTCCAGCCGCATCGCTATTCGAGGACCAGTATTCTACGGCGGGAATTCCCGGCCGCTTTCGCCGCGGCCCATATGACTTATGTCATGGATATTTATGCGGCTGGAGAGAAACCCCTGCCCGGAGTTACTTCGGAACTTATTCTGGCCGGTCTTAAAAAGCGGGGGCTGAAGGCGGAAAAATTCCCAGGCGCCATGGAGATAGTCAAGAACCTGCGAGCCGGGGACCTGCTTGTTACCGTGGGCGCCGGCGATGTCTGGAAGCTGGGAGAAGAAATAAAACTCAAGCTGGAAATGATAAAGGGAGGTGGTAGTTTATGGGGAAAATAGTATCCCTTAAAACCCCGGCTACCCTCTGCTATTTATGCCTAAATACAGCCAGGTTTTTTTAAAGGACGTTCGCATGTGCGAACGTATAGCCTCGGTTCTGGAACCGGTAAATTTTGTTTCAGCAGTGGAGATCGGTCCCGGCCGCGGAGCTCTGACGGAATTTTTGTGTACGCTGTGGGGGGATAAACTTTCCGTTGTGGAGATAGATCCTCTCATGACGAACCGAATAAAGGAGAAGTTTCCGGGATTGCGGGTAAACAATTCCGATTTTTTGGCGCTTAATCTGGAAGCGTCTTTTCCGGCGGGTCCTGTCGCTTTTATCGGCAATCTGCCTTATGAATGCTCCACCGCCATACTTATGAAGGTCCTGGCTTTCAGCCGGTTCGGGGCGGCGGTATTCATGTTCCAGCGGGAAGTGGCCAGGAAGATAACGGCGGAAACCGGCGATTCAGACTACGGTTATTTGTCCGTGGCTGTTCAGGCGCAAAGCGAAGCCGAGTTGGTGGCGGATGTTCCGGCCGGCAGTTTCAGCCCTGTGCCTGAAGTGGATTCCTCGGTCCTGGTTTTCAGCCCGAGGCAGACTTTCCCGGACGCCGAAAAAAGAGGACGATTCTTGGGTTTCGTGAAAAATGCTTTCTCGCACCGCCGCAAAACGCTGCTGAATTCGCTGTCGATGGGGTTGAACATAGATAAGGCCGAGGTTGAACCGCTTATAAAAGCCGCCGGTTTCGATCCCCGTCTGCGCCCGCAGAACCTTTCGGTCAAGGACTATCTCAAACTCTCCATTGTTTTCAGCGGGGGAAAGTGAGCTTGTCCGGGCCTCCCGTCCCGCGAGACATGCGCCAAACTCCGGTCTCAAGATTTTTATATAAATTCACAGGTGCTCCTCCCTGGAATTGTCCGGAATATAATCATCACATTTCCGTTTTTCTACGGTGGTAGCGCCTGAAACTTGCGTGATTTGGTCGATAAGCGCCGATATATTAAAATTTAGTACAATTGAAAACATGAATATCCATGAGAAACGGTTGAAGGATCTGCAGCATCTCCTGAAAAAGGAGAAGCTGGACGCCATGGTTGTGTCCAGGCCCCTTGAACAGGGGTTCCTGACCGGGTACCATATGGATGGTTACCTCATGCTGGTCTCACAGACAGATGTCTGGGCATTTATGCCGAAGATGTTCGTGGACCAATTCAGGTCAAAAGTGGATTTCGTCAGCCCTTCCGCGCCCGACAACCAGCTTGAGGCCGCGATCCTGAAGATACGCGAAAATAAATTTAGGAAGACCGTCTTCGAGCCGGAGACCGAAAGCTATCTCCGCGGCCAGTTCTGGCGCAAGAAAGGCCTTCTGGAGTTTAAGGGACTTACGGCCGGTCTGCGGGCCGTGAAAGAGGGGGCGGAGATTTCCATATTGCGTAAATCCTGCCATATCGCCGCCAAAGCTTTCAAAATTGTCAAGCCCCGGATAAAATCCGGCCGGACGGAAATATCCGTTTCCAGGGAGCTGGAAGACATTATGCAGGCTATGGGCGCCAAGGGGCCTTCGTTTAATCTGATAATCGGCTTCGGGCCCGACTCCGCTCTGCCTCACCATGAAACTTCGGACAGGCCTCTTAAAAAGAACGAGGCGGTGCTGCTGGATTTCGGCTGCGTATATAATGGTTACTGTTCCGACATAACCAGAACCTATTTCCACGGCAAGCCCGGCGCGGAATTTAAAAAGGTCTATGCCATAGTGGACGCGGCCCAGAAAGCCGGGGTTAAAAAAGTGAAGGCCGGAGTTAAGACCGCCGCCGTGGATAAAGCCTGCCGCGAATATATTTCGGACGCCGGGTTCGGCCAATATTTTATTCACGGCACCGGCCACGGAGTGGGGCTTGAAATTCACGAATCTCCCACGCTGAATACGAAATCCAGGGAGACGCTCAGGGCGGGCATGACCGTTACAGTGGAACCTGGAATTTATCTCTATGGGAAATTTGGAGTCCGTATCGAGGATTCGGTGCTGGTGAAAAGCGGCGGCTGTGAAATCCTGACAAGGTAGACATCAGGCGGCAGGTCTATATTTCTTGCCGACGGTAAAAGGAGAGGAACATGAAAATACTTGTTGTGATACTTCTTGCGGTAGTTGCGTGGGTGGTTATGATCTTCAACAGTCTTGTTAGACTGCGCAACCAAGTTGCTAACGCATATAAGCAGATAGACGTTCAATTGAAACGGCGTTATGACCTCATTCCCAACCTGGTCAACTCAGTCAAGGGCGAGATGAAATTCGAACAGTCCACCTTGGAAAAGGTTATTCAGGCCCGCGCCGCGGCGATGAATGCCGGCGCTGCGGGCAATATGAACGAGATCCTGGCTAAAGAAGGAATGCTGACCCAGGCCCTGGGCAAACTTATAGCTTTAACCGAAAATTATCCCAATCTTAAGGCCAACGAATCGGTAAAAACTCTTATGGAAGAGCTGACTCACACGGAAAATCAGATCGGTTTTTCCAGGCAGTTGTATAATGATATCGTTACCAAATTCAATAACGAACAGCAGGTTTTCCCCAATAATGTTTTCGCCTCCATGATGGGCTTTACGGCTGCCGTGCTGTTTGAGCTGCCTGTGGACGCTAAGGACCGGGAAGCGCCGAAAGTGGAACTAACGGTTTAAACCGGCTTATCGGGTATCGGTCGGACGGTTGAAATGAACATCTACGAGCAACAAGCCAGGAATCGGCGCATGACTTGGGCGGTTATGTTCGTTTTCGTGGTGTTTTTCCTTGTGATCGGTCTGGGTTTTGATTTTTTCTATTTAAGTTTTAGTCCGGCAAAGTCCCCCGATTACAAGTGGAATGTCGCCGGCTATTATGAGGCCGCCGTAACCTCCCAGCCGGTGCCGTACGGCACAATCATTGCGTTGTTGATCGGCTTCGGTATGGTTGCGAACAGCATGGTGAATGGGGCAGGGATGGTGCTGCGCTCCACCATGGCCCGCCGCGCCGTATCCACGGATGAAAAAGAGCGCCGGTTCCTGAACGTGGTGGAGGAGATGGCCACCGCCGCCGGTATGCCGCCGCCCACGGCCTACGTCGTGCCTGACCCGGACATTAATGCGTTTGCGGCGGGGATAAACCCGCAAAATTCGGTTATAGCCGTCACGGAAGGACTTTTGAGTTCTCTTAACCGGGAAGAACTTCAGGCCGTGGTCGCCCATGAAATGAGCCATATAAAAAATTACGATATGCGCCTCATGACCGTGGCGGCGGCCCTTATGGGCGCCATTGCGCTATTAAGCGATCTGGCGGGCCGCTCCATGCGTCCGCGTTACGGCGGTTCCTCATACTCCGGATCTTCTTCCAGGTCTTCTTCGGGGGGACGCAAGGGCGGCGGCCTCGCGGCTATTGTTATGTTCGTAGTGTGGATAGCGCTTGTTATGTTAGCTCCGCTTGTCTCGCGCCTGCTGGCCATGGCCATTTCACGGGAGAGGGAATATCTGGCCGATGCCTCAGGCGCCGAGTTGACGCGCAACCCATTGGCGCTGATTTCGGCCCTTGAGAAGATACGCGGCGCCGTGACGCCGACTTCCGCCATAAATAATGGCGTTGCGCATATGTGTATCACGGATCCGCGGGGCAGCCTGATAGAGGAAAAGCTGGGCCTTGCGGCCGACCTTTTCGCCACGCACCCGCCTATGGAGAAAAGGATACTCGCTTTGAAGGTCATGGCGTACCAGGCCGGGAATTGACAGGTCAAGAAGGCCCCGGCCTTTTTTCAAGCCGAATACCCGCGATCCGACGCCTCTTATCCGGTAATTATAAAAGGAGAATAACATGATAACATCCACACAATTCAAGGAAGGGTCTATATTTGTCAACGAAAACGGCCAGATCGTGGAGGTTCTGACATACCAGCACCATCGCAAATCCCAGGCCCGGGCCATAGTCAGGGTGAAGCTCCAAAATCTGGATACCGGGGCCATCATCGAAACCACCTATCGTCCTGAAGACAAGTTCAAAGAGATCATGGTGGAAAAGCATCCGAAGACCTATATGTACAACGACGGCAACCTGGCGTATTTCATGGATAACGCCAATTTCGACCAGGTCGGTCTGCCTATAGCCAAGATCGGGCCCCTTATGCAATTCCTGACGGAAAACATGGAAGTGGAGGGTCTTTATCTTAACGACAAGTTCTTTAACATCGCCCTTCCGGCCAATATCGTGATGACTATAACCGAGACCGTTCAGGGAGTCAAGGGCGATACCGTCTCAAACGTTATGAAGCCGGCCAAGGTCAACACCGGCCTGGAGATCAAGGTCCCGCTCTTTATCAATGAAGGCGATAAGGTTCGTGTGGACACCCGCACCTTCGAATACGTGGAAAGGGTCACCGAACCGAAAAAGTAGCCGGGGGGGGGTAGCTTCCCGTCGCTTTAACTCAAAAGTCAAAATTAGGATTTCCCTATAAAATCTTGGATTTGGATAAGGAAATATAAATGATCAAGGCCGTAATCTTCGATATCGACAATACGCTGATGGACTTCATGCGTATGAAGCGCGCTTCCGTGGACGCGGCCGTGGACGCCATGCTGGACGCCGGTTTGCCCATGAAGAAAGAGAAGATGTATGAATCAATCTTTGAGACCTACTGGAAGGAAGGCATCGAGGATCAGAACATCCTTGATAAAGTGCTGGTGAAGGAGTTCGGACAGGTGGAATACAGGATCCTGGCCGCCGGTATTATCGGTTACAAACGGGCCAAAGAAGGCCATATGACGCTTTATCCGCGCGTCAAACTCACCCTTACCGAGCTGATGAAAAGCGGGGTGAAGATGGGCGTGGTTTCCGATGCTCCGCGCCTTTCCGTCTGGCTGCGCATCGTCGGTCTGGGGCTGCATCATTACTTTGAGCACGTCGTAACTTTTGAGGACACAGGGGAGAAAAAACCTTCTCCGAAACCCTTTAAAAAGATCCTGGGGCTGCTCGCGGTGGAGCCGGCTGAAGCCGTAATGGTCGGCGACTGGGCGGAGAGGGATATAAAAGGCGCCAAGGCCCTTGGCATCCGCACCGCCTGGGCCAAGTACGGCAACGAGTTCGACACTAAAGTGTCCGGGGCGGATTACGAACTGGATGATATCTACGATATAATTAAAATTATCAGGAGAGTAAATGAAAAAGATTAATTTTTATATCCTGCTTCCGGTTGTTATTGTTTTGTCGGTCTTTAACTCCGCCGCGATGGAGATAACCGCCGCCTCTCCGGTCAAGACGGAGAATGGCAAAAAGGCTGATTTTGTATTTATCGGTTCCGTAACCGTGCGGAATATCGCTTTTGAAAAAGGCGGGATCGTCATGCCTGTGACCGAGTATAAGGACAGGACGTATACTGATATTAAACTTCTGTCCAGATCGCTTTATGCCAAACTGGAAGCCTGCTTCACCAAGGATAAGTGCGTTTCCGGAGTCCGGCCCCCTCTCCCTAAACTTTCAGTTTCCGAGGTTAAGACGCTTAAGTCCAAGACCCGCGTGGCGAACGTCTCTCTTGCTTTTGACGGGGACCTGGTGGTGACTTTCGGCGTTATAAAAAAAGAGTCTGGCGAGATCTGGGCCGCTTATCCGGCCAATTTCGAAGTGGCCGATGAAACGCTCAAAGATTTGATAGAAAAGAAAGTTGCCGAAGGTTTTAAAAACGCGCCTCCGGAGAGTAAGAAAAAAAGTTCCGGTCCCGTTCCGCGGAAAACTTCTAAATAACTTTTGCGCCTCCGGCTGCCTTCCGCCATGGCATCCAAAACCGGTGATCCGCCTGCTGAGCCTGGAAGGCGGCGGATAAAGGGATAAATGGAAATTCAAAAAAAGTTTGCCGTATTTTCCTTGCTCCCGTTCTGTTTCTTTTGCGCGCATTCCGCTAATGCTTTAAAAGTAGAGCGTCTGCCTATTGCCGGTCCGGCATCCGTTTCCGCCGCGGCGCCGCCGGCAAAACCGGGCCGTGAAGTTGCCAGCGGCCGGGCTTTCGTTGAATTTGGAGCCGGGCTTTCTTCTGCGGCCGCTGCCGGCGTAGTTTCCGCCGCCGGATTCGAACTGGTTGATGGCGTCTATCCCGGAGGTTGGAATCTTGTGCTTTTGCCGCATGGCATGAGCGTTTCGTCCGCCCTGTCCGTTTTGAAGTCCCTGCCAGGGGTCGCGGCTGTGGAACCCTCCGGAGTTTACCATGTCAAAAGGAAATCCAGCGACCCCGCTTTAGTTCTTCAATACTCCTTACGAAGGGCCGATGCTTTCAGAGCCTGGGACTATGAAACCGGCGCGTCCAGCCGGGTTACCGTAGCGGTTATGGATACCGGTATAGATGGTTCGCATCCGGAATTGGTTTCCAAGCTGGCGGTGGGGAGCCAGTTTTTCGACCCGAATAATAACGGCGTTCAAAGTCTGAACGATCCGCCCACTCCGGCCTGCAATCACGCGACCCGCGTGGCCGGTGCGGCGGCGGCCGCTTCTGATAATAACTATGGCATAGCCGGAATCTCCTGGGATGCCCGCCTTCTCTCCCTAAAAATATTCAACGACGCGGATTGTAACACCGACTGCTCGGATGCGGCCGCCGCCGCTGCCTGCAGCACCGACGATGTGGCCATTATAAAAGCTATAAATTATGCCGTCGGGCTGAACAATTCCGCGGCTGCCGGCAGGATAGTCCTGAATATGAGCATTGGAGAGGGGGTTGCCTGCTCAGTCCCGTTGCAGGCCGCGCTTACTCCGGCCGCCACGGCGGGGCTGGTCCTTATTGCCGCCGCCGGCAACAGTCCTGTAGGGGGCATAGACTCTCCGGCCAATTGTCTGGGAGTGATGCCGGTGGGGGCCACGGATATCAATGATAATATAGCTTCTTTCTCCGCGAGAGGAACGGAAATGTCCAGCCGCGGAGTCGTGGCTCCGGGTGTGGGGATATATACAACGGACTTGCGCGGAAGTTTCGCCTACGGCGACGGAACTTCTTTCGCTTCGCCCTTCGCGGCCGGGCTTGCGGCTCTGGTTCTTTCCGCAAACCCCGCGTTGACTGGAGTTCAGGCGGGTGATATCATAAGAAACTCGGCCGATAATCTGGGGAGCCGTGAAACATACGGTTTCGGCAGGGTTAACGCTTATAAAGCCGTTCTGCTGGCGCTTGGAAAGCTGTCTTCATACTCCACGTCTCCGGATATGGCAAAGGCCTACGCTTACCCCAACCCTTACAAGCCTTCCTCCACCCGGCCGCTTGCTTTTTCCATGCCGGACTCGGTCTTCGGTTCGGGGCTGGAGATCAGTATTTATACTTCCGAAGGGGAAAAAGTGAAGAAGGTTTCAGAGCCGAATTGGGACGGGAAAAACGAGGCCGGGTATGATGTGGCCAGCGGCGTCTATCTTTTCTTCATGAAAACGGACAAGGGCTCGGCCGTGGGAAAATTCGCGGTGCTGCGGTGATCTTGTGATAGTTTTTAATAAAACCAGGAACGTAATCGTTGCCTCCGGTATTTTGAAAGCGGATACTTTTACGGACAGGCTGTGCGGGCTTATTCCGCGCAAAGCGCTGGGGCCGGAGGATGGGCTTTGGCTTGACCCTTGCGCCATGATCCATACCTGCTTCATGAGTTTTTCCATAGACGCCGTCTTTCTGGATGCGGGTCTTAAGGCGGTGAGAGTCTGCGCGGCCTTGAAGCCCTGGCGGTTTTCTCCCTGGGTCTACGGGGCAAAAAGCGTCCTGGAGCTTGCCCCCGGCAGGGCCGCCGGTTTCCTGGCGGAAGGCGATATTCTCGAGTTCCGATGATTTTTGGGTTTGTAAATGACGAACAATAAATTTATAATAATAGATTAACTATGCCGCCATCAAAAGGTTTACAGAGAAGCAAAAATATCCGGGAGATCCTGGTAGCGGCCGGTCTTGTCCCGGAGCTTAAGGTCAAGGAAGCGGAGGAACTCGCCAAAAAAGAGAATAAACCCCTCCAGCAGGTGCTGACAGACCTGAAACTCATCGACGAACTAAGGCTTTTGAAAGTCCTGGCGGATGAATGGGGGTTTAAAGCGGTGGACCTCTCCAAGATGGAAGTGCCCAAGGAGACCGTCCAGAGCCTGCCTGAAGCCATAGCCATGCGGCAGTCCTGCGTGCCGTTCGCGCTTAAGGACAACATTATGTTCCTGGCGATGGCCGATCCCAGAGATTTTTTGGTGCTTGAGGATATAGGACTGAGGACCGGCCTTGAGGTTAAGGCGTATTTGGCCCTGCCGCAGGGAATAAACAAGGTTTTGGACAGCGTGTACGGCAAGGCCGATGCCGCGCAGGTGGATAAACTGGTGGAATCCGTCACCCAGGCCGCGCCCAAAGCCGCGGGAGAGGAAGAATCTTTTTCTCTGGCGGACGAGGCTGAAAAAAAAGATATCAGCGACGTGGATGCCAACGCCCCGGAAGTGGAGCGTCTGGTCAACGCCATAATTCTGGGCGCGCTGAACATTAAGGCCTCCGACATCCATATAGAGCCTTTTGAGGATCCCAACGGTAAAAATTCAAAGGTGTTGATCCGCTACCGGGTGGACGGCATGCTGCGGGTCGCCTCTTTCTCCGTGCCGTGGGCTTACCGGCAGGCGATCAACGCCAAGATAAAGATCCTCAGCAATTCCATGAATATTACCGAGCGCCGCATTCCCCAGAGCGGACGCATACAGATAATCGCCAAGGGCAATCCCATAGAATTCCGCGTGGAGATCGTTCCGACCGTGTACGGGGAATCCTGCGTTATGCGTATTCTGGACCGGGCCTCGGTGCGCGTGGACATAAAGATCATGGGTTTTTTGCCCGATACGGAAGCCGCGCTTCTCAAGCAGTTCCAGGGCATCGGCGGCAAAAAGAATTTCGGTCTGATGCTGGTTTGCGGTCCCACGGGTTCCGGTAAATCCACCACGCTTTACGGCTGCCTGAACTATGTGAACCGCCCCGATATAAAGATACTCACCGCCGAGAACCCAGTGGAATACAACATCGACGGTATAGTGCAGGTTCCGGTCAACCCCGACATTAAGCTGGGCGGGGATAAAAAGTTCGATTTCGCCACCGCGCTGCGTTCCTTTATGCGTCTGGACCCCGATGTCATCATGGTCGGAGAGATCCGCGACGAGGAAACGGCACATATCGCCCTTGAGGCCGCCATGACCGGCCATCTTGTTTTTTCCACCATTCATACCAACGACGCCCCTTCGGCGCTTGAACGTCTGACCCAGATGGGGATCCCCCGTTTCGTGGTGGCCAACACTATGAAGGCCGTACTGGCTCAGCGTCTGGCCAGGCGGCTCTGTCCCGACTGCAAGCAGGAAGTGGAGATCTCTCCGGAGGAAAGGGCTGTTTTCGACGCCAACAATGTGAAGATCCCGGCGGGCGCTAAAATTTTCAAGGCCGTGGGGTGCGAAAAATGCAAGACCACCGGCTACAAGGGCCGCTGCGGCATGCATGAACTTTTGATCCTCAACGAGGAGATACGCTCGCAGCTTTTAACCGATCCTTCCGCCATTCCCGTCAAAAATATCGCTATGAGAAACGGCATGCGGACCATCGGCATGGATGGCCTTGAAAAGGTGCTTTTGGGGCTTACCACGGTGAAAGAAGTCCTTGGCGGTTCGACTTAAAAATATGAGACGGCCCCTGATGAAAAAAATTTTATTCGGATTTGGAGTCGCGGCGCTTACCCTGCAGGCGGTTTACGCCGGTTCGGGCAGATACGGGGATTTTCAGCAGGCCTCGCTTTCAGATCTCAGGCCTTTCGCCCGGGATCTGGGCGGACTCCTGGGCAGCGGGACCAATCAGACCGCGCGCGTGCTGGGATTCGGCGGTTTTGACGTCAGCGGCAGGACGGTGGTGCAATTCGAGCCGGAAAGCGGGGACGGTATCCTGGCAAAAAACAAGCCTTTCGGCTTAGGCTGGGTTCAGGCGGAAATAGGTATGCCTTTCCGGATAGACGGGTTTATCAGGGCCGGCTCCTTCGCCAATCTGGCGCTTTCGGGGGGAGGGCTAAAATACGGCCTTACCCAGCCGCAGAAAAAAATACAGGCTATGGTCGTAGGCGTCGGAAATATGGCCGCGCATAAATTTTTTTATGCCACTCATTTCGCGGCCAGCCTGGTCTTTTCCGTAAACACGCCGGTTATCGCCCCATATTTCGGCGCGGGCATGGATAACACCACTCTTACGGTGCTGAACAACCTTAACGATCCTTCTTTGGTGGGTAAGCGCCTTTCCGTGTTTGAGCCCAGGTATATGGCGGGTTTCAGGGCGACTTTTATGAGCTATGGCTTTATATCGGGCGGGTATACTTATACGCACGGGCGGAGCCTTGTGAACGCGGGGCTTGGTCTGCGGATCTGAGCCTGTTTTTCGGCCGGGGTTCCCGCGCCGTCGGTGCGGGAAAGTCCTAAGTTGAATCCCGCGGTCAGCCTTTAAATTTTTCCTTAAAATCCCTGCGCAGTTCCCTGTCCAGTTCTTTTTTCTTTTTCGCCTCGTGTTTGTCGGGGGCTTTTTTACCTCTGGCCAGCGCCAGGAGGACTTTCGCCCAGCCGTTCTTGAAATAGACTTCAAGAGGCACTATCGCGGTGCCTTTTGTCGCGATGGAGTTGGACAGTTTTTTTATTTCCTTTTTGTTCAGAAGGAGTTTTCTGGTCCTGACGGGGTCCAGCTCTTTCATGGTATTGAAGGCGTACGGCGGGATGTGCATACCGTAAAGATAGAGGCCGTCTTTCTCGGCTCTTGCGAAGCTCTGCGCTATCTGCGCCTGCTTCATGCGCAGCGATTTGACCTCCGGGCCCTCCAGCACCAACCCGGCTTCCAAAGTCTCGAGTATCTCGTAATCATGTCTGGCCTTGCGGTTAGTGGCCACGGTCTCAAGTTCGGGATGTTTCTTTTTCATTGTAAATGCGTCTTAAATTTTCTAGACTACCAATACGAAGCGGTATCTGGTTCCTGATCTTAGGATAGGTGTATTCTACTAGTTACACGCTCTTGATTGCCAGCGACTTTTTTAATGGGCGGGTGGCGGAACTGGCAGACGCGCACGGCTCAGGACCGTGTGGCCGAAAGGCCTTATGGGTTCAAGTCCCTTCTCGCCCATTTCTTTTTTTATCAAATCCAAACGCTTGACTTCGGTTAACAAAAGCCCATTCTGAAAAAAGAATGGGCTTTTGTGTCCTTGGTAACACCAATTAGCCGCATTCGTGCGTCGTGTATAAAAACGAATATTGACATCCCACGACAATATTAAGTAAATTAAACATTGATAAAGATGCCTTTAGGTATTATTTATAAATTATCCAAAAGGCGGTTTATCAGATGTGTTATCTACAGGAGGTATTGTAAATGAAAATGAACAAGAAAGGTTTCACCCTGATCGAGCTCATGATCGTGGTGGCAATCATCGGCATTTTGGCCGCGATCGCTATCCCGAAATTTGCCGATCTGATCAATAAGTCGAAGGAAGGCGCGACCAAGGGCGCTCTGTCAACGGTCAGAAGCGCGCTGCAGATCTACTACGGCGACAACGAAGGCTGGTTCCCTACCGCTCCGACATCTGACGCAGCCGGCGGAGCCGCCTGCATGGCTGTGCTCACAGCCTCTTCCAAGTATATTGCCGAAGTGCCCCTTGCCAAGATGCCCGGCACCACGCATTCCGACAGCACCGTTGTTACCGCCGCGGCTGCGGCAGACGGCGGCGGCTGGCATTACGACGGCAATGCTTCAAGTCCCTCCGTGTGGGGCAACTTCGCTGTGAACTGCACGCATCTGGACATCAAGGGCAGAAGTTCTACCCCTGTTGCCACGGCTGGCTGGTCCACATTCTAATAGGACGTATTTCTCCGCCAGGCAGCCTTGCCTGGTTTGCCGGCGCAGGGTTGCAGGCGGATGAGTTGAACCCGGTCCCTCCTGGAGGGACCGGGTTTTTAGCTAAGAGACATTTCTTGCGCGTGGCTCGGCAGCCTGGAAATTGTCTTTTAATTCGTATTTTGTTCGGAATTTTAACCCGAATCCCGCGGTTCAACTTGGTTTCCATTGGAAAATCAGGTGAACAGAAAAATGCGGGATTCCCCGCAGCAGCGGGTCGAAAACCAAGCGCAATGCGCGCCAGGTTTTAGAGAGTGTATGTCGCGCGAAGCGCACCTGAGCTCCGCGAAGGGAAAAATTCCTGAATTTTTCAGGTTAATTTATGATCCCGGAAATTATTTTAATAATAGTATTTGTTTTTGGTCTTCTGATAGGCAGCTTCCTTAATGTCTGTATTTCCAGACTGCCGGAGAGTCTCTCCATCATCAGGCCCCGCTCACGCTGTCCCAAGTGTCTGACCCCAATAAGTTTTTACGATAATGTGCCGCTTGTGAGCTTTATTTTGTTGCGAGGACGCTGCCGGCACTGCGCAGCGCCTATTCCCTGGCGATATCCTGTTGTGGAGCTTGTAACGGCCCTGGTTACCGCGTTGCTGTTTTTTAAATGGGTTATGACACCGCTTTGGCTGTCCGCCGCTCTTGCGGCCGCCTATATCCTGATCGTTGTGGCATTCATAGATTTTGAGACCATGATGATCGCCGATGTGTTTTCCTTCGTACTTGTCGGTCTGGGGGTGGTAGCCTGTTGGTTTAATCCATATTTTACCGGTCCGTTTTTAAATCGGCTATTTAGTTGCTTTATGGGCGCCATTTCCGGAACTTTCATCATTTGGCTTATGGCATGGCTTGGTACCAGAATATATAAGAAAGAAGCTGTCGGGGAGGGGGACATCTTTCTGATGGCCGGTATCGGAGCTTTGACCGGCTGGGAAGGCGTGGTCTCGGCTCTTATCATGGCCTCTTTTTTTGGCTCGGTTTATGGAGTCAGCCTGATGTTGGCCAAAAAAGCTAGACGTTTTGACCATATCCCGTTCGGCCCCTTTCTGACGCTTGGAGCGGTGATAAATCTTTATCACCTTATCAGGATAACCGATTTTTTTATGTGGTATTAGCGCGGGGCGTAAAAAACAACCCCCGCCTTTGCGTGAAGTCATAACCTTCTTCGCGCAACATCCTGCGGAAACTTTATAGAGACCTTTTAACGTCGTTTTCCCTGGCATCCCCAGGGCTAGGGACCGCGAGAAGCCGTCGCGGGCGTAGCCACGATGCGCGGCCCCGCACCGTTCCTTGCCGCAGGAAGGTCGCAGGCGAGCCCACACGCCGGCCCATTGGTGGGCCGGCTCCGGGCTCGCTCTGCTCCAGCAGAAACGGCGTTGTTTATCATGGCCTCACCCCCTTCCCGTCCGCCATAGGCGGCCGGGTTTCGGCTTCGCCGTACAACCCGGAAAATTATTGCCCGCGCCCACTGCAAAGAGAAAGATCAAAACTACACCGGAATTATTTTATACGATTTTGCCCGCGCCGCCCGCAAATCTCGGCAAATTCAGGGCCAAAATTTGCCCCGGCATGGCCCTGTTCCTGTCAATGTTCAACAGTATTTATGCCGGTGGCCACAGGGTGAATAAAACACTGCCACGCCGCTACGCGCCCTGGCGGTCTTTTCTGTTAATGGTATGTAGCCACCGGCCAGAGGGAGAAACGGCAACAGCAAGGAAGCTAAGGCCAGGACAGCCCGGACAAGCCGTGCAGCCCCGGCCTTAGCCGCCTTATCTGGTCCCGCCCTCTCATGATACAGCATGTTGACCCATAAATTAGCCAAAAACAGTCTTTCCCAACACGACACAAGGCTGTCGCGGTGGTCTGCTATACTTTTAGTAAGAAATAAGAAAGAAATAACCATTGACCATAAACTGGCAAAGCAATAGAATATGGACTAATAGGGATTGGCGGGAATTCACCAAACCAGGAGTTTGTCAATGGAAGATATAGCTAAATATCTAACTGTCCGTCAGGTTGCAAAGAAACTCGGGATTAGCGAGGAATGGGTCAGAGATTTAATTGCTAGAAAAGAAATCAAAGCTGTGAAAATTGGGCAATGGAAAATTAGCCAAGAGGCTTTAGACCAATTTATCAAATCTCGAAGCAATTAAAAAATATGAACAGCAGCCCCAAAACCTTAGAAGAAGCCTTAATGTGGAGTGCAGGGCCGACTGACAAGGAAAAAGCTATTTTTTCCGCGATGCTTAAAATAGAAGCAACGCTTCTGAGTGCCACCACAAAAGATGTCTATGTTAAAATGCGGACTTTTGTTATAGCGCTACACGCGATAATAGAAAGATTGCTAAATCATTTATTGAAGGAATTAAGCCTGTCTTGTGGGGAAGAAGCAAACTTCAGTTGCAAAATATGTAAACTTGAAAATTACTTTAAGCCCAGCACGCTAAAACACTTGAGGAAGATTAATCAGTTTAGAAACGGATTTGCACATTTATATCCTCAGCGCCATAAAAAGTTTAACAATCTGCCAGAAATCCCCGGGCTTTCAAGCCCGGGGATGAATGGCAGCCCGGAGCGACGCGGAGGCCATTTTCGCATAGCGGCTATGCGAGAGGTCTGAAACCCTGGCCTTTAGGCCGGGGAGTGGGTTCATTTTTAATGGCGGGACAGTGTTTGATAGTGGCTCCATAACTCAACTGTTTAATCAATTTATGGAAATATCTGATGACCACACAAACATTCTGCGTTTGAAGACACAGAAATAAAAATATCACTATCGCAATTGTTATGATAAACGAAAAACCCCGAGAACCTTTGCCGAAAGATTTTGGACTTACTGATGCGGGAATAAAAAAGCTCGAAAAGACTTCGGGATGGATACGCGGGTTTGTCGCAATGCTCCCCGGCGTGTTGCTGTTATTCAAGTTCGGGGCTCCTTCCGACCCTTCCGATTTAACATTAGGCACCACGTTGATACTTGGTTTTATCATTGTGTTTGTGCTGTCTCCTCTCGCTTATACGATAGTTGAGCAGATAATAGTTCGATGGTGGCCAATTGTTACGCCCTTTTGGTTGTTTTGGCACCCGGATTATTCAAAATATAAACAATACCAACTGGCCCAAAAGCGATATAAAAACGACTATGATGAATGGCTGAAAACCCAATTGTCTTGGTGGCAGAGATTAAGCGGTCAAAGATTTGAGCAGGAAATCGGGGCGGTGTTTGAAAAACGCGGCTATCAAGTATATTTGCAGGGGAAATCCGGGGATGGCGGGGTTGACCTTATTATTTCAAAAGGCTCCCAAAGAATAATCGTTCAATGTAAAGCGCATAAAAATCCGATAGGCCCGCATGTCGTCAGAGATTTATATGGAGCCCTCACTCATAATAAAGCCCGGAAAGCCTGGATTGTCTCGGTTTCACGATTTACCAAAGGCTCATGGGAATTCGCCGTAAATAAGCCGATTCGTCTTATTACGATAGAAGATATCCTCACAGAGAGATTTATTGTTTCATAGGCAAGATGGAGACAATGCATCTACAACTAATAATTAAAATCAGATGGTTAAGTTTTTTGAAATTTAGCGCGGCACTTTTCTGGGGATAAGATGAGCGAATTAACCAATTTTCTCGATAATCGGTATCCGGCACGTTTATCGGATCGTCTGCTGATTATCGCTGACATTGAAAAGATATGGGGAGAATTCAAACCCTATGCGGAGACCACTTGCCTAACAGAATTTACCAGTGGTGACGAGGATAAATTCCGACAGCGGTATTGGGAAATACTTCTTGGTTCCTACCTCTTACGAGCGGGTCTGAAGCTTTCACCTCCCTCCAAAGCCGGAGGCCCAGACTTTAGAATAGAACATAATGGGCGTGTAATATGGGTTGAGGCAATTGCGCCTGGTCGTGGTATAAAGAACAATCAAGTGCCGGACATTGTTCCGAGCCCTGGCCCAGCGAACAAAGTCCCCTCGGATAAGATTCTGCTCCGCTATACAACTGCAATCGACACAAAATTTAAGAAGTATGTGAGCTATTTGGACAACAAAATTGTTAAGCCAAGCGAAGTATTTATTATTGCCGTAAATTATTCCCAATCCAGATGTTTCAGTTTTAAAGGTAAATCAACTTACCCGGCAATACTTCAAGCCGTTTATCCTATAGGGGATCTAAAATTACACAAGGATGGTTCTCAGAGCATCACATATAGGGATAAAATTGTTAATGAGAACCAGGCTGAGATAGATACTGCTTTTTTTCTTAACCTGCGGCATTCAGGTATCACAGCTGTTTTATCTACAAGCCGTGATGAATATCATATATGTAATAAACCCCCGACACCAATAATCCTGGTGCCCAATAAACTGGCCGCAAACCCATTACGTCCATCGCCCATTAAAGTTGATTGTGAATATCGGCTTGAGGATATTCCTAATGGATATAGACTTTGCTGTTCGGCCCCATCCAGTCAGTTGGAGGCCCTTTGGGAATAAAGGCGTGATTATATGAATAAATCCGAAATCATAATTTATAACACCGAAGACGGGAAAAGCCGGATACAGGTGCGGCTTGAGGACGGCACGGTGTGGCTCTCGCAAAAACTTATTGCCGAACTCTTCCAGGTTGCCGTCCATACTGTAAATGAGCATATTAAAAATATCTATGCCGAGGGCGAGGTCCCCAATGAGGCAACTATTCGGAATTTCCGAATAGTTCAAAAAGAAGGCTCAAGGGAAGTGGCCAGGGATGTTGAATTTTACAATCTGGACCTGATTATGGCGGTTGGCTATAGGGTGCGTTCTGAAAGAGGCATTCAGTTCCGCAGGTGGGCCACGGAAAGACTTAAAGAATACATCGTTAAGGGATTCGTCATTGATAATGAGAGGCTTAAGGAGCCCGGCGGCCTTGATTATTTTGACGATCTGCTTGAGCAGATTCGCGATATCCGTGCCTCTGAAAAACGGTTTTATCAGAAAATACGGGATATTTACAAACTTTCAATAGATTACAGGCCGGATGCAGAGGAAACGCATGAATTTTTTCAGATAGTTCAAAACAAACTGCATTGGGCGGTTGCCGGGCATACCGCCGCCGAAATAATTCATGGCCGGGCAAACGCTAATAAGCCCAATATGGGCTTAACGAGCTGGAAAGGTTCAAAGGTCCGTCGTGGTGATGTTACTGTGGCCAAAAATTATCTTGTCGGGGATGAGATAAAACAACTTAATAAAATTGTCAACATGTATCTTGATTATGCGGAAGAGCAGGCCCGCCGCCGCAAGGTGCTTTATATGAAGGATTGGCGCGAGAAGTTGGACGGTTTCCTAAAATTCCATGAGCACGAAATATTAAAAGACGCCGGCAGAGTTTCGATGGAGGTTGCTCAAAATCTGGCGCTTGCAGAATACGACAAATTCAATGCCCACCGGATTGCCTTGGAGGCTGACGCGGAAAATGAGCTTGAGAAACAGGTTAAGCGGATTGAACACAAATCCAGAAAGCCCAAGAAAAAAGGCAACGAGGATTAGAAATTTATTATTTGACGAAAACTTGAGTAGTATGGCAGGACCTTATAACGAATAAGATTGATGCGCGCGGGAAATAATTTTCTGCGTTGGCCGCTTGAGGCGCATAGCGCTTGTTGCGGCACGGGCACAGCCCAGTACGGACGCCGAAGGCGGACGGGAGCGGCCAGCAGGCCGCGCATAAGGAGGTGATGAGTATGATAAACACCTCTTTTCTGCTGGAGCAGAGCGAGCCCGGAGCCGGCCGCCAAAAGCGGCCGGCGTGTGGGCGAGCCTGCGAACTTCCTTGCGGCAAGCGTGGGAGGCCGCGCGGCGTGGCCGACCGCGCGACATCCCGCGGATAGGCTTCCCCGGACCGCAGATCCAGGGGGAAAGCGGAATCTATATAGTTTCCTCGGGATGTTTTGCGCGAAGAAGGTTCGAACTTTATCCTGAAAGCTCCGGATTTAAAAAGCCCGACTAAATTTAGTCGGGCTTTTTAAATACGGAGAGGGAGGGATTCGAACCCTCGAAGCACTTTTGGCGCTTACAGACTTTCCAGGTCTGCGCCTTCAACCACTCGGCCACCTCTCCACTTGTCGCACCCCGCGCTAAACACATGCGCGGGGCGGATTACGCCGGGCTTTATAAGGTGACGCCCGGTGCTCCACAAGGAGGGCTCTGCCCTCCGTTTCATCGTCGCTTACTCCCTGCGCTTCGCTTGGTCGTTACGCTGAACCTCCCGGAGTGGAAATCTCTTTAATAAAATTGTATCCATTTCTTCATGCTTGTCGGACCCCGCGCTAAACACATGCGCGGGGCGGATTACGCCGGGCTTTATAAGGTGACGCCCGGTGCTTCACAAGGAGGGCTCTGCCCTCCATTCAACCGGCACTTGCTTCCCATCTTTGCAAAATCATATGGTTGGGGAAGGATTCGAACCTTCGTAGGACGTAGTCCGCTGGTTTTACAGACCAGTGCATTTGACCGCTCTGCCACCCAACCGTTTGTTTTACCCTTGCGATACCACCTTAAGGGCGGATTTCCTTTTACTGTTGAATAGTATAGCAAAAAATAAATACCTGAAAATGCCGGATTCTCCGCCCCCTCCAGGTCGGGGCCCGGTAGTTCCGCAAAAATAGTATAATTAAAGAAGTATTAATAAAACTTATAACCTTTAACCTTTTCAGCCGCCTATTGTCGTCGTCCTTTTCGCGGGCAGGAGAATGTATGTGCATCGCAGTACCCGGAAAAATACTTTCCATTGAAAATAATACCGCTGAGGTAAATTTCAGCGGGGCAAAAAGAAAAGTGGCGCTTGATCTGGTGCCCGGCGCCGGAAAAGGCGACTATGTCCTTGTCCACGCCGGATTCGCCATCACCGTGGTGGAGCAATCCGAAGCGGAAATAACTCTTAAACTTTTTGAGGAGATTTACAGCCGTGAAGACCTTAAGAAGCTCTAACCGTTTTGAATCCCCTCTTTGGCGCGACAAGTCGCTGGCCGCTTCGGCGCTTGAGGAAATGCGGCGCCTGGCGGCGGCCGCCGCCGCGCATACTGGCAGGGATACGGCCATAATGGAGGTCTGCGGCTCGCACACGATGGCCATAGCGGCCAGTGGTATGCGCCGTCTTTTTCCCAAAGGTCTGAAAATGCTTTCGGGGCCCGGCTGCCCTGTCTGCGTCACCGCGCAGGGTGATATAGATCTGATCCTTGAACTGGCCGCGCGTCCCGGAGTCACCATAGCCACTTTCGGAGACATGCTCAAGGTGAAAGGCTCCGGCGGCCTGGACCTCCAGTCAATGCGTGAGAAAGGGGCATCGGTAAACGTGGTGTACTCGCCCATGGACGCTCTGGAACTGGCGCGGGAAAACACCATGCGGCAGGTGGTTTTTGTCGGTGTGGGCTTCGAAACTACCGCGCCCGTGATAGCCGGCACGGTGCTGCGCGCCAGGGCCGGAAAAGTTGAGAATTTTTCCGTGATCCCGCTTTTTAAGCTGGTCCCGCCGGCTTTGGAACTTCTGTTGAAGGATCCCAGCCATAGTATTTCCGGTTTCATGCTGCCCGGCCATGTCAGCGCCATCATCGGACTCAAACCTTACCGGTTTGTGGCCGCGAAATACTCGGTCCCGTGCGTGGTGACGGGGTTTGAGCCGCTGGATATCCTTACCGGCATCAATATGCTGCTCCGACAGATCGTTTCAGGCAGCCCGGCCGTAGAATCCGAATACGACCGCGTGGTTAAGTCCGAAGGCAATCCGCGGGCTTTGGAAATAATGCGGGAAGTTTTTTCCGTTACCGGCGCCCGCTGGCGTTCCATAGGTTTGATAGAAGGATCCGGATTAGGTTTTAGCCGCGCATTCGCCGGATTTGACGCCGTGAGGCGTTTTAAATTGTCTTACCGCGCCGCGCCGGAACCGAAAGGCTGCATCTGCGGAAGCGTTCTGATGGGGAAAGCCCTGCCCGCCGATTGCGCGCTTTTCGGCAAAGCATGTTCGCCGTCTAATGCGGTGGGGCCCTGCATGGTCTCTTCAGAGGGTGCGTGCGCGGCCTGGTTCAAATACGGAGGATGAAAAAACGGTTTAAGGCCGCAGGCGGCAGGTAGCGGGTTTTAGATCCGCTTCCATTGCAACCTGTAACCCGGCCTTTTGACCTTCACTGATTATGAACATTGAAACTTTAAAAGTTTTCAGAGACCTGGTGGATACCGACAGCTTCTCAAAGACCGCGGAACTTAATTATATCTCGCAGTCGGCCGTAAGCCAGCAGGTGAAAAAATTGGAACTGGTCCTTCGTTGCAGGCTGTTCAACCGGGTGGCCAATAAGATAGCGCTCACTTCCTGCGGAGAGAAGTTTTATGAAACTTCCAAGAGAGTGGTCCTGCTTTATGAGAATTCCCTGGTCAGCATCAAGCAGCTTTCCGCTTCAACGGCTTCTGAGGAAATAAGGATCTCCACTATTTACAGCGTCGGAGTTTATCTGTTGCAGGATTATATTAAAAAGTTTATGACCGACTACCCCAGCACCAAGGTGAGCGTGGAGTACCGCCAGTTCTCGCAGATCCATGGCGATATCGTTTCCGGCCGCGCGGATTTCGGCATCATGGCCTGCCCTTACCGCAAACTGTCGGGTATCACCATGCTTCCTATCGGCGAAGATGAGATGGTGCTTCTGACCGGTATGGGGGATAAATTGGCCCAGAAACGATCGGTGGCGGTGCGCGAAGTCGCCGGCCGGGACTTTATTTTTTTTGACAAAGTCGTCCCATCCAGAAAATATGTGGATATTTTCCTGAAAGAGCACGGAGTGAAGGTTAATATAAAGATGGAACTGGATAACATAGAGACCATAAAGACCGCCGTCTCTTCCGGGGTGGGGCTTTCCATTCTCCCGCTTTCGGCTATACGGGAGGATGAACGGGAGAGTAAACTGCATATCGTCCGGTTTACGGACGCGGAGGTTTCAAGGGCGCTATACCTGATTTATAATAAGTCGCGCAAGCTTCCGGCTTCCGCTAAAGCTTTTCTGGAAATACTCCTAAAAAATTATAAACCTGTCGCGCCGGTTAAGGGCTGATATGATTTTTGAAAAAAATGTAAAGCTCGGGCATGGGAGCGGCGGTCGTATGACGCATGAGCTCATAGAGCGCCTGTTTCTCAAAACCTTCTATAATCCGGCTCTGGCGCCCCTTGAGGACGCCGCCGAGATCCGCGCGGGCAAAGAGCGCCTGGCTTTCACCACTGATTCTTACGTGGTGGACCCGCTTGAGTTCCCCGGCGCGGACATCGGACGCATCTCCGTCTGCGGGACCGTGAACGACCTTGCGGTGAAGGGCGCTAAACCTTTAGCCGTTTCGGCCGGGTTCATTATAGAGGAGGGGTTTCCTCTTTCCCGGCTTAAGAAGATTGTCAGTTCTATGCAAAAAGCCGCTCTGGAGGCCGGCGTCCGCGTAGTCACCGGGGACACTAAGGTTGTGGAAAAAGGCAAGGCCGACAAGCTTTTTATAAATACTTCCGGAGTCGGGCTTATTCCGAAGGGGCGGAGACTTTCTTCGGCCTTTATCCGCCACGGAGACGCTGTCATCCTCAGCGGCCGCCTGGCCGATCATGGTGTGGCGGTCATGAACGCGCGCAGCCGCCTGGGCCTTTCCGGAGATATTAAAAGCGACGCCGCGCCGCTTAACGCCATGATAGCGCGCGCCCTCAAAGCTTCAGCGAATATAAGAGCTATCCGTGATATTACACGGGGGGGCTTGGGCACCGTTTTGAATGAAGCCGCTTTTGCCAGCGGGACCATTATAGAGATAGAAGAAAATTCTATCCCGGTAAGGCCGGCGGTGGAAAACGCCTGCCGTCTGCTGGGACTGGACCCGCTCTATGTGGCTAATGAGGGGAAGGCTGTGTTTTTTGCCGCCGCCGCCGACGCGCCCGGAATAATTTCGGCCCTGCGCGCCGGCGAATATGGACGAGAAGCCTGCATTATCGGCCGGGTATTAAAAGACAAAAAGCCGCAGGTGCGTCTTAAAACATCGATAGGCGGGACCCGCCTTGTAATGATGCTTGAAGGTGAACAACTCCCCAGGATCTGCTGATGAAAAAGGCTTTATACTGGGTGTTGAGCCTGACGATAACTTTGGTTTTTGCCGTTTTCCAGCGTGTGACAGGTCCCACCTACCCCCTTAAGAATAAAGTATTCCCGGACGGAACCGCGGCTGTTTCCTTCCGTTTGCCCAGGAGCTGCACTATAGGGGGGAAAGACTGTCTTATAAAGATAGACTCTCCGGAAAAAATAAAGGGATATGTTTCCTGGCGGCGCTATCCGGCCGGAGACTCCTGGACCAAAACAGAAATGCTGTACCGGGACGGGCTGCTGTCGGCGGGGCTGCCGGACCAGCCGCCGGCCGGAAAGCTGGAGTACAGGGTTTTTATAAAGCGCGAAAAAGGCGATCTGGAATTATACGCAAAGCCGGTGGTGGCCAGGTTTAAAGGGGTTGTTCCGGCGGCAATACTTATTCCGCACGTACTGTTTATGTTCCTTTTTATGTTGTTTTCGGTGCGCATCTTTATAACCGTTTTCACCATGGATACTGTAATAAAGCACGCCGTAGTACTCAATATCCTATTCCTTATATTGGGCGGGTTCGTTTTGGGCCCGCTTACCCAGTTCTATGCTTTCGGCGCTTACTGGACGGGCTGGCCCTTCGGCCATGACCTGACTGACAATAAAACATTGGTGATGCTGGCGTTCTGGTTAGCCGCGCTTTACGCGATCTTCAGGGCCGGGAATCCGAAGCCCTGGCTTTTAGCCGCCTTCTCCGTAACCGCGTTGGTTTACCTGGTGCCGCACAGCCTTTTCGGCAGCGAACTGGATTATTCCCAAAACCAGGTGACTAACGGTCGGAAATAGACCGCTGAAAACTGGAAACATGGTTGCAGCGCCGTTCCGCAAAATCTCTGATCCCGGAACCTGCTATAAAATTTATGTCACCAGTGTTAAGGAAGAGGATATTTATTAAAGGCGTTGTCCAGGGAGTGGGCTTCCGGCCGCACGTCTATAGGCTCGCCCTCGAACGCCGCCTCTCAGGCTGGGTGAAGAACGACGCCTCCGGAGTTACGATAGAAGCCCAGGGGGCCGGCGGGGAACTTTCGCGCTTTATAAAGGACCTTAAAATCCGGAAGCCGCCGGCCGCGCGGATAGATTCGCTTATAACTTCCGACCGTCCCATCGGGACGGATAAATGTTTCGCCATAGTAAAAAGCGGGGGAAAAGCTGAAGCGCAAGCGCGTATTCCCGCCGATCTGGCTCTTTGCGCCGATTGCCGCGGAGAACTTCTGGACCCTTCGGACCGGCGGTATTTATATCCCTTTACCAATTGCACCAATTGCGGTCCGCGCTTTACCATAGTAAAACGCATCCCTTATGACCGGCCGCTGACCACGATGAAAAGTTTTAAGATGTGCCCAAAGTGCCTGGCGGAATACCGGGACCCGCTGGACCGGCGGTTTCACGCCCAGCCTAATGCTTGTCCTGTTTGCGGCCCGAAAGTCAGCGCCTTCCGCTGCGGCCGTAAACTTATCCCGCTGTCCAACCGCGAAGCGGGCGGCAGGGGGGGGGAGGCTTTGCCCGCGAAGCAGGCGGGCGGGGTTAACGGGTTTTATGCCATTGAACTGGCGGCTGAATTTTTAATGAAAGGCAAAATAGTCGCTCTTCAGAGCCTGGGCGGATTTCATCTGGCGTGTGACGCAGGCAATGCCGCGGCTATAGGCAGGCTGCGGCGTTTTAAGGACAGACCGGCCAAACCGTTCGCTGTGATGACCGATACGCTCGCGGGCGCGGAAAGTTTCTGTCTTCTCTCAGGACCTGAGCGTACGGCGCTGGAATCTGCCGGGGCGCCGGTGGTCATGTTGAAGAAAAAAAAGCCGGATGCTCTAGGCCCGGTTGCGCCTGGACTTGACACCATCGGTGTGATGCTGGCCTACACTCCTATACACACGGCGTTGTTCCGGCTGCTGCGCTCTGGCGGTTTTAAAGGTTTCCTGGTCATGACTTCCGGCAATCTTCGGGATGAACCGATAGCCAGAGACCGCGCGGAGGCCGAAAAAAGCCTGGGCGCCATGGCCGACCTTATTCTATTCCACGACAGGGAAATACATAACCGGATCGATGATTCCGTGGGCTTTTACGCCGGAGGAGCTTTCCGACTTGTCCGCAGGGCGCGCGGTTATGTTCCCGAATCGGTGCAACTGGGCGGCTGGGCGGCAAAGCGGCTTGGCGGCAAGGAGGCGCTGGGCTGCGGAGCGGATTTGAAAAGCGCCTTCTGTCTAACCCGCGGAGATTCTGCGTTCCTTTCGCAGTATATCGGCGACCAAAGCGAATATGGGAACCAGTGTTTTTATGCCGAGACGCTCGCCAAGACAAAATCTCTTTTGAAAGTCAGACCCGGCGTGATCGCCCATGACCTCCATCCGGATTATCATTCTTCAAATTACGCCCGTGCGCTTAAAGGTATTAAAGTCCCGGTCCAGCATCATGTGGCGCATGTCCTGAGCGTCGCGGCCGAACAGGGCATCACAGGCCCTTTTATCGGCGCGGCGTTGGACGGCACGGGTTACGGTACCGACGGGAATATCTGGGGTTCCGAATTCTTTGTCATAAGGGAAAATAAGGGCTGGACCTGGCACAGGGCCGCCCACCTTAAATATTTTGCCCTGCCCGGTGGAGACGCCGCTGCGGCGGAAGTCTGGCGTTCCGCCCTCCCGTTGGTGATGGAGGCACTGGGGCCGGACTGGCGTAAGGAGGCCGGAAGCTGTTTTAGCGGGGTGGACGCTAAAGTTCTCGCGGCTGTGGAAAAGATCACGGCTAATGGCATAAACGCCCCCCTGACTTCCAGCATGGGCCGGCTTTTTGACGCTATAAGTTTTATCGCGGGTCTGGGGGCCGAGGCCACGTACGAAGGTCAGCGGGCCATGGAACTTGAAAGCCTGATCGTCAGGGTGCCAAACCGTCCCTATATTTTCGGCCTTCAGAAACAGGACGGGGCTTTTATAATAGATCCGTCGAAAGCGGTCTTAGCCGCTTTGCGCGAGCGGGGCGGTCGGCGGGCTCAGGTTATTTCCGAAAGATTTCATTCGGGGTTGGCCGATATGCTGGTTAATACGGTTTCCGCTATTGGCCGTGATACCGGAATAACCACTGTGGCCTTATCGGGCGGCGTTTTCCAGAACCGGACGCTTCTCACCCTCGGTATGGAAAGACTGGAACGCGAAGGTTTTAAAGTCTTCGCAAATGAGACGGTCCCGGCCAATGACGGCGGGATAGCGCTTGGCCAGGTTTACTACGCCCTTAAAGGCTTTCGAGAGGTTCGGGAGTGATTTGTTTGCCGGGTGGCTGTCAGTCCCCGGATTTATTCGCTTTTGTCCGCGGTGCGGCCGTAAAAGCCGGGTTTTAAAATGAACGGGGGGACTATGGAGATTCAAACCAGGGAATTCTTTGACCGCCATGCGGCGAAATGGGACAGTTATGAAAAGCCGGAGATCGTCCCGATTATAAACGCTATTTTAGACCGCATCGGGGTTTCCCAGGAGGACGAGCTGCTGGATGTGGGCTGCGGTACGGGAATACTTGCGTCCCATTTTGAAAAACGCGGCGTGAAAAAAATGTCCGCCATGGACATTGCTCCGGAAATGGTGAAAGAATATCTCAGGAAGTTCCCCGGCCGGAAAGTGGTATGCGGCGATTATGAGGAACCCGGAGTTTTCCCCCCGGACTTTTTCACAAAAATTATTATTTTTAACGCTTTCCCGCATTTTTACGATCGAAAAAAGATTTTTGAAAACTCATATCGTTATCTCAAACCGGGCGGAGGTCTTTATATAGTTCATTCCATGACCCGCGCGGACCTTGACCGGCATCACCGTGAAGCCGGCGCGGAGGTGGCGGACCATATGCTGTATTCCAACGCCGGGTTTAAGGAACTTTATGCCGGCGCGGGCTTTAAAGATGCGGAAGTGGACGACAACGGCCCTTTCTTTTCTAAAGGCGCCAAGCCGGTTTGATCTTACAGTCTTGTTTATCCGGGCTTTTTTATCGGATCTGAAAATATGCTACATTTTGTTATTCCAAATCCCGCGGTTTATTTCGGTCCCCGTTGGAAAAACAGGCGGATAAAATAGCGCTGGAATCTTGGCCGGCAAGTGTCGTATCGTAGCGCCGATGTTCGGGCGCAATCTTAGACGGACATTTTAAGAGGTAATATGGCGCAACTGGATAAACTTATTGAAAAAATACAGGCGGGTCAGGAAATAATATTGGAGTCCGGCAAGGCCCCGGTTTTAAAGAGCGAGTCCGGTTCCGCGCCGATGTTGAGCCAGCAGCTCTCTATTTTGCAGCTCACAGGTTTAATACAGGAAATAGCGCCTGTTGGCCTCCGGGAGCTGGTAGCGCAGCATACGACGGTGAAGTTCGAATATGCCATAGGAACTAAAACAGTGGCGGTCGCCTGCGGGTCAGAAGGCGACCAGTTTACGGCTAGAATATCCATGGGCGTTCGGAACGGGAACGGAGCCGCGTCCGAGCATCAGTTTGCCGCAAAGCCTGAGGCGGTTTGTCAGCCCTCTTCGGGGCAGGAGGCTGAGCCGGAGATAAACCTTCTGTTGCGCAAGATGTTCAAAATGGGGGCATCGGATCTGCACCTGACGTCCTCCCATCGGCCAATGGTTCGTGTAAATGGCGATATGCGGGAACTTTCCGACCAGTCTGTAATACACCAGGATCAAATGGGCGTTCTTCTCAGCGCTATTATGCCCGCGCACAACGCGGCGCAATTTAATGAGATCCACGATACCGATTTTGCCCATGAAATAACGGGCCTGGCGCGTTTCCGCGTTAATGTCTTTATGGACAGGTTCGGCATGGGCGCCGTTTTTCGCCAGATACCTATGGAGATCGTGACGGCCGAGAAACTTGGCCTTTCCAAGGAAATAATGGATCTCTGTTTTCTTTCCAAAGGCCTAGTGCTGGTGACCGGCCCGACCGGCTCGGGCAAGTCAACCACCCTTTGCGCTTTGGTGGACTTTATAAACCGCCATCGCAAGGACCATATCATAACCATAGAAGACCCGATAGAGTTCGTGCACCAGAAGAAGCATTGTCTTATAAATCAGCGCGAAGTGCATGTTCACACGCGGTCGTTCTCACAGGCTCTGCGCGCGGCTCTGCGCGAGGATCCGGATATAGTGCTGGTGGGGGAAATGCGCGATCTGGAAACCATATCTATAGCCATCGAGACGGCGGAAACGGGGCATCTGGTTTTCGGGACTCTTCATACCACAACCGCGGCATCCACGGTGGACCGTATAATAGACCAGTTCCCGGCCGACAGGCAGTCGCAGATAAGAACCATGCTTTCCACCTCGCTCAAGGGTGTCATTTCCCAGACTTTGTGTAAGAAGATCGGAGGCGGCCGAGTGGCGGCCATGGAGGCGCTCTTTGTAAACAGCGCCGTGGCCAATCTTATACGCGAAGGAAAGATATACCAGATCCCCTCGATAATGCAGACCGGTAAAAAACAGGGGATGACTATGCTCGGCGAAGTGCTCTTCAAATACGTTGTTGACAAGGTTGTTGCGCCTGAGGAGGCATATATCAAGGCCACGGATAAGCCGGCTTTCGTCGCCATGCTGAAATCCAAGGGCATAACGCTGCATTTGGCCGGGCTTGAAGATTAGTGGAAAATCTTGGCAAAGAGAGCATGTCCTTCATGGATCCGAGGCAGGGCGTTGCGTCGATTAGCGGCAGTTCTATATTCTGTGCGATAGCGGGTCTTTTCGCCAGGCATTGGGGGCTGTCGGCGTTGCTTCTGATTCTCTTGACCCTTACGGCTTATTCCCCCGCGATGCGGGGGGAATTTATCTGGGACGATGAACTCTATGCCGCCACTCCGATCCTTGATCAGCCCGACGGACTGCGCCGGATATGGACGCTGCAGCCGCCGTACGAGCATTATTATTATGAATTCCCGGTAGTGTATACAAGTTTTTGGCTTGAACGGCATCTTTGGGGGCTGGCCCCTGCGGGATACCATCTTGTAAATATCGTTCTGCATATATTGAACGCGCTCCTGGTGTGGTTTCTGCTGAGGCAGCTGGGACTGCGGTTCGCCTGGTTAGCAGCTGCGCTATTCGCTTTGCATCCGGTCCATGTCGAGTCCGTGGCCTGGATCTCTGAACGCAAAAACGTGCTATCCGGCGTGTTTTATCTGCTGACGCTGATCTGTTACCTGCGGTTTGAGGATAGCGGCCGCCGTAGATGGTATTTAGGAGCCCTTGGATTGTTTTTGTTATCCCTCCTGAGCAAACCTGTAACGTTCACTCTGCCGATAATATTGTTATTATTGCGTTGGCGGCGCGGCCTGAATATCCGCCCCCGTGAGCTGGTAAACCTGCTGCCGTTTTTCTTGTTTTCCATTGTATTAGTCCTATATACCATGTTCTTCGAGGTGCGCACTTTGGGCGCGGAAGGACATCTCCATTTGTTGCAGCGGATACTCCTGGCCGGCAGGGCGGTGTGGTTCTATCCTTTGAAATTGGCATGGCCGGTAAACCTCGCTTTCAGTTATGAACGCTGGACGCTGGATGTCCATAGTACCGGAGAATGGCTCTGGGTTTTGGGGGTATTCGGCGCCGGCGCATATTTCTGGTCCGTCCGGCGACGGTTGGGACGGAATTTTTTTGCAGGGCTGTGGTTCTATCTCATTACCATAGGGCCGTTGCTGGGTTTTGTCAGTAATTACACATTCCAATATTCTTATGTGGCCGATCATTACCAGTATCTCTCAAGCCTCGGGTTATTGGCTATCGCCGTCGGAGGTTTCACACGCCTGATCGAGGGAAATAGCCGGATTTCGGGGCCGGCCGGGGAGCCCAGCCCAGGCCGGACGGCAATGCTTCTGGGGTTAGTGGTCCTGCCATTATTATGGGTCGGAACCTGGCGGCAAAGTGGGATCTATAAGAATTCCGAACTGGTGTGGACCGATACGATCAAGAAAAACCCCGCCAGTTGGCTGGCTCATAACAACCTTGGTATGCTTCTTATGGATAAGGGCAGGTTGGCGGAAGCCGTGGCTCAATTCAAGGAAGCGGCGCGGGATAAACCTGACTTAGCGGAGGCTTACGGCAATTGCGGATTGGCTCTGGTCAAACAGCACAAACCGGGGGAAGCGATAATCTTCTATCAGGAGGCATTGCGGATCAGGCCCGGCTATTCTAAGGCTGCGGCCGCGCTGGTTGGCATTTATAATAATATGGGTATTGAATCGGCCAATGCCGGCCGGCTGGATGAGAGCGTTCGGAATTTTAGCATGGCTCTTAAAATTTCTCCGACCGACATGAATGTCCGGAAAAATCTGGATATCGTTTTGGGAATAAAAGGCGCTCCTTAAATATACGGATTCAGTAGTAGGGTTGTTATTTTCTGACAATTGCGCGGCCGACGTCCCAAATAGCGCGTACGCCTGCCCCTGACCATTTGATTGAAAAAACATTATACTTCCGAAAATAATCCGGTCCAACTGGGTCTTTAGCCCTGCATCACCAGGTACCGTAGGCACTTGTATTCTACGGTATACCAGCTATACTATATAATCAGAATGTGGCTGATCCTTTGCGTTTGGAGGATTGAAAAATATAAAAATGAAAATATATAAATTGTGCCTCGCGTCGGCGCTTCTGCCCGGTTGCATTTCACCGGTTGTGAAACGGTTTACCGTATTTCTTTTAATACTATCGCCTCTTGGGGCTATGGGGGGGCAACGGTCTCTTGAGGCCCCGGTTCCCTTGTCCGCTGAACCCGAGTTGGTGTTCTACGATTCTATCGAAACAAACGCCAATGGGAAATCTGTCCTGACCGGCGGCGTGTATGAAGATGCGGAACAAGCCACGCGTCTACGCCGGCTGCGAAAGAGCTTGGCTCCAGTGCCTATAGACGGATATTATCATATCCGGTTTGTCGCGGATGCGCTGGCTATGAAACGTGCCAATGATTTTTCTGACCTGTTGCTGACCAATGAGGCGTTTGCGTCCATCCGGGATAGATTCCGGATCGAATATGTTGAGGGCGATGCGGACAGTATGAACTGCCGGAACGATGTTCCGCAAGCTCCGCGTATCATCAGTTGCGATATGACATATATTCTTTCT
The DNA here is from genome assembly GCA_001800245.1 of Elusimicrobia bacterium RIFOXYA12_FULL_51_18. Taxonomy (GTDB): domain Bacteria; phylum Elusimicrobiota; class Elusimicrobia; order Elusimicrobiales; family UBA9959; genus YA12-FULL-51-18. The sequence goes on from MGVA01000033.1 coordinate 63,209, forward strand.
CTGGGAACTGCTCCGGCGCACATGACGGCGGTTTTTACCAGTCGCGGCTCCGGAGGCGCCGGTGGAAGCTTTCCGGTTGTATCTCTTGATTACCCCCTGCCTACCATGCTTCACGAAATGCTTCATACCTGGACGCTGAATGACGAGTACATATATTCACCGTCCGAGGCCGATTTTTATTGTGACTATCCCCAGATATTGAAAGGTCCCAATACAAGCAGCTTTGTCACGCTTGAAACTTATGTGTCAGATGCCGAAGCCAGAGACCGTCACCAAGCGGATATTCCCTGGGTTTTCGATATCCAGTCCGGAGTGCCTGTTACGGTTTCCAGCACCGCCGATTCCGGCGAGATGAACGTTCTTAAATTGGGAACGCCGATGGAATTGGCGGGTGCGGAGCCGGGGTTGTATCCGGGTTCCAATTGCAGCCGGAAACTGCCATCGTTCCGCCCGTACGGGATCGATACCATTATGAAAACCCTGTCGACCACCTGGATCCCTCCTATCCATCAAAAGGCCGTGTTGGCCGCGATCGCGAAGGCCGCCGGGTGGTAGTTTTCATGTAACGTGAGATTGTTCCAAAAACCAAAATCAATTTCCCGGCGGTTATCTTAAAAGTAACCGTTACCGGCCGCGTGATCTCGGTTCCCGGCTGCTCGCGCCCAGCGTATCGAAGTTACTCAATAATAGGCCGCAGTAAAGCCTTGAACCGCGGTCCGGCAGGCGCTTTTAGAGGCTATTGTTTTTATAGGCGGATCGCCCCACTCCGGGCCCGGCGTCAGTTTATAGCGGTTCTAATAGTTTTTAATTATGACGCGAACCATGGTTTGCCGACAGCTTAATAATGCCGGGATGAAAGCCTTCGCAGCTGGAGACCGGCTTAAAGCGGAGCTTCTATTTATAAAGGCTATTGCGATAGACGGGAACAATATCTCCGCCTATATAAATCTCGCTCGCGGTTATCTTTCAAATAAAGGATCCGACAGGGCGCTTGCCATCTTGAACGAGATGCGTAAAAAGTGCAATCCTGTCCAGCTCGCGCGGGCGGCAACGGACATACGCAGGCTTGAGGCGCTGGCTTCTTCGGGCATAAAAAAGCGTATTCTGCTTGTGAGCATGGGCAACACATTTGAAAGCCGGCTGTTTACCCTGGCCTTTACGGATTTTTTCGGGCGGGGTAAAGAGGTTGTTTTAGATATAGCAATGCCGGAGCTTAATTGCTTCTCGCGGTGGGAGCCGGCTGGCGTTCTATACCGTCAAAGGCTGCCTATTGATCAAGCAAACTGTATTAACGGGGTCATTAAGAATAAATATGATGCTATAGTTTTTATAGATTTTCCTGAAGCCCGGGCTTCAGATTTGTTTTGCGGCCTTCTGTCCGTTAAAGGGCCGCGTAAAATATTTGTGAACCTCCATTTAGCATATGGCCGCGGCGAGTCGGAGGGGGCGGACTTGGTCGCATGTAAGAAGCTCTTTAGCCGGTTGGACACCATGTTTATTCTGGATAACGACACGTTCGCCGCTAATAGGAAATACGGTGTTCCCGCTGGGAAAATGCGGAAATATCGGTTTTCAGTGAACACGGAGTATTACGCGCCGCTAAAAGGCCGGTCTCGGTCGTATCTGATTTCAGCCGGCAATGCCGCAAGGGATTATGGCGCTTTATTGACTGCCATGTGCGGAATTGACGTACGACTGAAGATTTATACGGACCTTGAACTTGAAACGGGAAGACCGGATGGCGGAAAGTTGTCCGTTCATCCGCTGAGGGGGAATCTTGAACGGTTAAAGGAAGAGTTGGGCGGCGCGTTTGCCGTTGTAATACCTTTTAAGGCGCGTCTGAATCCGGGGGTTAATTCCATTCTGACAATGGCTATGTCGCTCGGGAAAGTTGTAATTACCAATAAAACGAATGTTTTGAGAAAATTGGTGAAAGACGGAGTTAACGGATTTTTTTATGATGAAAACCTGTCCGGAGATCTGCGCAAAAAGATTCGGCATGTCCTGCGCATGAAAAAGGCGTTCCGCGAAGCTGCTGGTGCGCGGGCCAGAGAAACCGTGCTCGCAGGAGCCGATTACCGGCATGTAGTCAAAAAGGTTTACGCGGCGCTTCGCTAGTGTGCTGGCGCTAACACTCCTTGACATTTGTCCCGACGGAGACAATATTGTTATAGGCGGAAAGTGATTTGCGCGCTGTTTTCCTGCCAGGCCATAAAAAAAGAGCCGGATAGCGGCGCCGTATTAGATTATCTGGTGTTCAACCGTTCCGAGTTCTCCGGAAAAACGTTTTTTAAAGATATTAAGCAGCTTGAGGCCGGCTGCTGTTTCTTGTTATCTCCGGGAAAGGAGCCGGTAAACAGACGGTATTACTTCCCCCGGTATAATCCGGAAATGGGGTAATTCCACGAGAAAACCCTTAAAAAATATTCGGCTGAATTTCTTGAACTGCTGACAAGTTCAATAAGGGCGCGGATGCTCCCCCCTTATCCGGCGGGGGGAACGCTTTCCGGGGGGATGGATTCGTCCACTATCTGCTGCCTGGCGGACGGAGTTATAGGGGAAAAAGAGTCCGGGTGCGGATCCAGGTCTGAAAAATTAAAAATTTCAGTATTGGCGGGAAAGATGAGCTGAAGTATATAAAGGAAGTTTCCGGGGCGGTATGCTCCGCCCATTACCTCATTCGTCCGGAGGAGGCCTGAGAAATATCATGGGGGGAGATGGATCCCGGGTTTAATAAGGTACCGTTATCCGTTCCTGGACCGCCGCCTGGTGGAATATGTCTTTTCTCTGCCTGCTATAAAATAAATAACGGTTGGACAAAGTATTTATTGAGAACGGCTATGTCGGACATTCTTCCGAAGGGCGGTTGCTGAAGAAAAGAAAAAATCGGCGGCATGGTCCCCATGTCTATCTGGAAGGATTTTTTACGGCGGCACAGGAATAAACTCAATGAGCTGCTCACAGGCCGGAAGTTTTATTCGGAAAGCTTTTTAAACCAGAAGGCCATAATTAAAAGATTGGACGCCCTTTTTCTTTGGTCCCTTCGTTGTGATCTGAAAAACAAGTTCAGTTTACGTGTGCGCTTCCGATGCAGTAGAAGCGGTATAGACGGATAGATTGCCCTGTTGCACGCGGTACTCTTAAAGTGCATTGGAATAGATATGATACAATGTATAAAAACTACGATATAAACCGTCAAATTATGCAAAACATTCCGGACAATCTCACTATAACTTACATGCCGCAAAAGAAGTATTTCTCATCGGCCTTTCAACCTGTTCATCTCAAATCCGGCATTACAGGAAAAACATTATTTATCGAGTATCTTGCTTTTTTGAAGGGCGTTTTTAGGCGGGGACTTTTGGTTTCCGGCTCTATTGGTTGATTGCAACAACTACACCCTTTTACAATCCGAAATATAAAAAGAAGTATGAGCCGCTGAAATTAACGTCGGGTTGATTCTCTTGATAGCGTACAGGAGGTGAATATGGACAGCAGATATGAGTTTAAAACGATAGAAAAAAAATGGCAGACCGTCTGGGAAGAAAAACAGGCCAATAGCACAAAAGAAAACCTGGAAAAACCGAAATACTACGCGCTTGAAATGTTCCCGTATCCTTCCGGCGCCGGGCTGCATGTGGGGCACCTTAAAAATTATATTCCCATGGACGCCTTCTGCCGCTACAAACGCATGAAAGGTTTTAATATTCTACACCCTATGGGCTGGGATGCCTTCGGCCAGCCGGCCGAGAACGAAGCGATAAAACGCGGGCGTAACCCGCGCGAAATGGTGCCTGAATATGCGGCCAATTATAAGCGCACATTGCGATCGGTCGGCGCTAGTTATGACTGGACCCGGGAGATAAACTCAAGCCTGCCGGATTACTATAAATGGACGCAGTGGTTCTTTCTGCTTTTGTATAAGCGCGGTCTGGCATACCGGTCCACCGCTCCTATAAATTGGTGCCCCGAATGCAAAACCGGGCTGGCCAATGAAGAGGTGAAAGAGGGCCGGTGTTGGCGCTGTGATACACAGGTAGAGAAGAGGCTGATGCCGCAGTGGTTCTTCAGGATAACAGCCTACGCGGATCGTCTATTAACCGACCTGGAACAATTATCCTGGTCGGACGGGCTCAAGGAAATGCAACGTGATTGGATAGGCAGGAGTGAGGGCGCCGAGTTAAACTTCAACCTTAGTAACTCGCTTGAATCCATAAAGGTTTTTACTACGCGTGTGGATACAATATTCGGGGCAACATTCATCGTCCTGGCCCCCGAGCATCCGATGCTGGAAAAGATAACGGTTCCGGAGAAAAAATCGGAATTGGATAATTACATCAAGTCCGTGCGACGCTTAACGGAAATGGAACGCATGAACGCCGAGCGTACAAAGACAGGCGTTTTTACAGGGGCTTATGCCATAAACCCCGCCGACAAAAAACCAATTCCCATATGGGCGGCCGACTATGTGCTGATGAATTACGGCAGTGGTGCCATTATGGCCGTGCCGGCCCACGATCAAAGGGATTTTGACTTTGCCAAAAAATTCGGCCTGGATATAACGTTTGTCTACCGGAAAGCGGACAGTCCGGGCGCCTGTGCGGAACCGGACGGCGGGACCGTGGTAAATTCCGGCCAGTTCAACGGACTGGAGGATTCTCCGGAAACCAGGGAGAAGTTCGCTAAATGGGTGGAGGATTCAGGGTTCGGCAAAAGAACTGTTCACTATCGCTTGCGTGACTGGCTTATAAGCAGACAACGCTATTGGGGCGCGCCCATACCTATAATCCATTGCCCCGAATGCGGAGAGGTGCCTGTGCCGGAAGACCAGTTGCCGGTGTTGCTGCCGGAGGTGAATAATTATCAACCCTCGGGAACGGGGGAATCTCCGCTGGCGGAGATACAGGAATTCACCAAGGTCTCTTGCCCGAAATGCAAAGGCCGGGCTAGGCGTGAGACAGACACGATGGGTGGATATGCCTGCTCCTCATGGTATTTTTTGCGCTTTGCCGACCCGCACAATGATAAGACTTTTGCCGCCAGGGAAAAAGTGGACCACTGGCTTCCCGTGGATCTCTACAGCGGCGGCGTAGAACACGCCCGATCCCATCTTTTGTATTCAAGGTTCTGGTGTAAGGTAATGTACGACGCGGGGCTTATAGGTTTTACGGAGCCGTTCCAGATATTGCGCAATCAGGGATCGATGCTGGCCTACACCCCCGGCCGTCGGCCGCGTCGCTCCGAAACCGGCGGCGAGGGGGAAGGTCTGGTGGACTGGATACTGTTGAAGGATGAAGAAAAAAACACCATTCCGGAAGATCAGATCGTATGGCGCTGGGCGCGTATGTCCAAGTCCAAGGGAAACACGGTTTCCCCCGACGACATCATAGAAAAATACGGCGCGGACAGTTTACGCGTTTATGAAATGTTCGTCGTTCCTTTTGAGGAGGACGTGCAGTGGACCGAAGAGGGTATAAAAGGCTCTTATCGGTTTATCAACCGGTTCTGGCGGTGGATGGCCGCTTTCTCTGCCGGCTATTTGCCGGACTGGAAAACCGCCATCGCTTCCGCCAAGTTCGGACCGGAAGAGGATAAGATCCGAAGAAAGCTCCATCAAACCATAAAGAAAGTGGGGGCGGACACCGAGAATTTTCGTTTCAATACGGCCATTGCGGCCTTTATGGAGTTGACGAACGATCTCTACGCGTATGTTCAGCCGGAGGCTCCAGCTCCAGCCCCCGCTGTTGTTTCTGAAGTGGTCGAAACCGCTGTTCTGCTTATTGCCCCGTTCGCGCCGCACATGGCCGAGGAGCTATGGAGCAGACTTGGCGGTAAGGGCCTGATTTGCGATGCTTCGTGGCCGGTTTTCGACCCGAAAATAGCGGCTGAACCTGAAATAACTATTGTTGTTCAGATTAACGGCAAACTCCGCTCCCGGATAAACGTTCTTCCGGAAATCGACGAAAAGCAGACGGAGAAGGCTGCGCTGACCGATGAAGTTATCGCCTCCGCTATAAAAGGGAAACGTATACTCAAGACTATTGTGGTCAAAAAAAGACTTGTAAATATAGTTCTCGCGCAGGATTAAGACTTTATGCTGTGAAGTTACAACAAAAAGAAATCTTTTCGGTTGTCAAACAATTGATAGAAAGATCGAACCAGTTGTAACCAACCGCCTAAAATATTTTTATCGGCATGAGTTTTGTTCGATGCCGCCTATTCTGCTCTGCGGCTTCAACCACCCCTGACCCATAATAGTTAGAATCCTGTGGTTTGCAAGTGCCGACGCGCTGGTGGCGCCCCCTTCCGAGTGGATTTCCCGCCACTGGGATAGGGCGTCGGATCTGGCCCGTACAGGTCAAGCTGTCATCCTGGCCTTTGATGAGCTTCAGAAGATCCCGGGGTGGAGCGAAATAGTAAAAGCGCACATTGATCGGGACAATCAAAAGCCGCCCAGGCAGCGGCCAAGGGTCATATTATCCGGTTCTTCCGCATCGGCGGTGTTCATGGCCCTAATAATATCGCAACAATCAAGCTGAAAGATTTTTTAAAGAACCCTGAGCGAATCCTGCAAGGGGTTTAGCCAGGGCGTTTGCCCCCATTCCGTTGCCGAAGCGATGCGGAATGACAAATAAAAGAACTCAAGTGTAACCTGGCCGGGTTCTTGTTTCAGGAGACAATATGAATTCCAAAAAAATTATTCTTACCGGTGCCTGATTTTTTCTATCCCGGCGGCAAGCCGAGTAATCTTTTAATGCGGGACACAAGTTCCATCGGATTGTATGGTTTTGCAAGATAGTCATCCGCCCCACTTGCAAACCCTAAAGCTTCTTCCTCTGGCTTACACCTGATCGTCAACATTAAAATCGGCAGGTGCGCTAGTTTTGGGCTTTTTCTTATCCAGGCGGCCAGTTCTCCGCCATTCATCCCGGGAAGGTTCCAATCCAAAACTGCCAAATCCACGGAAGTCTTCTTTAGCAGTTCTTTGCCCTGTATTCCGTCCACAGCGAAGAATACTTCAAAGCCCGCGCGCCGGAGAATTCGCTGTAGCAAATCACGGTATCCTTCCTCGTCTTCCACTATCAGAATTCTGTGTTTCATTTGTCCTCCGGATAAATCCGTTCTAAGTTTAATGGATAGGAAGAGTGAAATAAAATTCGCTTCCTTGCCCGGTTTGTGATTTTACCCCTATTTCCCCTCCGTGTCCTTCCACAATGCCCTTGCATATGGCCAGCCCCAGGCCTGTGCCCCGTTCCCCTGCCCTGGGTGAAAGGCCCTTTGCCTGTTCGAATTTGCTGAAAATCCGGCTCATAAACTCTCCGGGAATGCCGGGCCCCGTGTCAACTACGTTTACATATATCCAGCCCTGCGGTTGAACCCGTGCGCCGGCCGTTATTTTCCCGCCCGACGGAGTGAATTTAAGGGCATTTCCTATTAAATTGATTAATACTTGGCGAATGCGGTCATCATCTGCGTTGACCAAAGGCAGATGCGATGGAATATCTTTGAGTAAATCAATCTTTTTTTCTGCGGCTTTTGGGGAAAAAAACAGCAAAGTTTCCTCTATTATTCCTGAGAGGGGGACCACCTGTAAATTTAGATTCATTTTCCCGCGCTCTATTTTGGCCATATTGAGGAGATCCGAAATAAAACGATTCAGTCTCAACGAGCTGCTTTTGATGTGACTCATTGAGGACAGCCAGTCATTCCGGTAATTTTCAGGGATTCCTTTAACTGCTTCTAAATCCTGCATTACCGCGGTCGCGTGAGACTCAATAATTCCCAGTGGGGAACGGAATTCATGGGTCGTGCCGGAAACAAAGTCCTGCTTCATTTGGTCAAGTTCCTTTAGATGAGTGGCCATTTCAAGGAATGCTTTGGATAAATCGCCCAGTTCATCCCTGCGTTTTACGGTAGGCAAGGATGCCTCCAGGTTGCCTTTCCCTATCTCGCCGGCCGCCATAGACAAAACTCTTATTGGGCCGGACAGGTTGAGAGCAAGCAGGTAAGACCCGATAAAACCCAGAACCAGCGCCCATAATCCGGCTATCGCGATGCGCTTCTTTATTTTAAACATGGATGCTTGGAGGTGGGTTTCCACAATATTCATATCAAATCCGACTTCTACACTGCCTAATGTCCCCGCGTTTGAAGATACGGTCCGGCTTAGGAGCCGTATATTTTCCGGCAGACGTATATGGCTGCGCTCCATGCCAAGCAGGTTCATATCCAGACTGGCCTGCACTTTGCCCGTTGAATCCGTAATGCACAACCATCCTATTTCGGTATGGTCCTGTTTAACCAATTTCAGGTAATTGACCATCAAAATGGTGTCCCGGGTCAGATAAGCCTCCCTGACAATGCCGACGGTGGTTTCCAAAGCGGTTTCCTGGCGCATATCCGCTTCTTTTGCCAGGAGCCGCTTATTTACTGCGACCATGCTGAAGGTGATAAAAGCCAGAATGAACGCTGTTAACAGGCTTATTGTGATGAAAAATCTACTTTGCAGCTTCATGGCTTATCCTTTGGATCCGGCTTTTGTTGCGCTTTTTTCTGCTCCAACTCAGTCAATGTTCTTTCCAGGGATTTCTTTGTCCACTCATTTGTCGGATCAAATTCAAGGCTTTTTTGGAAGGCTTGGACGGCTTTCCCAAGTTGGCGACTGCTGTAATAGCGCATACCCTCCTGGAAAAACTCTTGGGCCTTTTTCGGGTCTGTAACGATTTTACTAAATTCCGGTTTTGCAGGGGAGGTTTCCGCCGGTTTTTGTTTAATTTTTTCAATCTGTTCCTTCAGATCCTGAATCTCTATTGCCAGGTTCCGAATAATCTGGTCTGCTGATGGTCCCAATTCAGCTTGAGGGTTTTCAGGAGATTTTTGGTGTTTGGTTGTTTCCATCTGCTGCCTAAGATCCTGAATCTGCAGTCCCAAGTCCTTAATAAGCAGCGATGCAGAAGGATCACTGTTTGTGGAGGTTGTGGATATAGATGCCAGGATTTGTTTTTGCTTTTCAAGCTCATCCCAGAGCGCTTTACTTTGTTCCTGCAATATCCACGCCGTTTGCTCCGCTTGGGCCGCGCGCTGCTGCATTTTCTCTAACTCTATGGCAAATTGAGGTTCTGCCATTTCCCATGAAATCTTTTTGGGAACCGCCTTGCCGAATCGCGCGGAGAAAGATATACGGTGGGAACCGTAGGTGTTTCCGAACGAAATGCCGGAAAGCGGCATCAGGAAGGAATAATCCACCTGTACGCCATTGATACGGTAACCCATCCCCAGTGTAAACTGACTGAAGGAACGGCTGCCGATTGCCAGCGAACCTCTCAGCGCGAAGCTGGAATTCTTTCCCCACCATTTCTCTGCGCCTAAAGCGGTTTGGTAGTCTCTCACTCCCAGGATAAATTCCTGGGTTCTGATTTCGACGGCAACCAGAAGCGCGGGACTTCTGCGGGCAATCCCGAACCGAGAGAGAAGCGGCACACGGTCGGAATCCGCAAGTGAAACTTTTGGCTGGTTTATGTTCTGCAGGGATAACCCCAGGCTATATTCGCTAATTGGCGTATATAGGATCCCCAGGTCTATGCCCATGCCGGTGGCGGTGTTTCCATTTGCAAACACGCGGTCTGCATTTCCGGTTGCCGATCCATTGTTGTCATAGTTGACTTCCGGAGATGCTTCCATTATTTGAAGCTGTTTTAGGGCGGCGCCTATCGCCAGATTATCTTTCCAGTCGTACCCATACCCCAGGGACAGTGTTCTCTCTTTGTATAAACTATCCAGTTTCGTTTCCATCCAGCCAACTCCAAGACTTCCTCGCGCAGTTACCGGTTGGCCGTACAAGAGCTGGGAACTGGAGATGTTTGATTTGTCATCCAACCCCATGAAAAGCTTACTGTAAGATGAACTAAGCTCCTTGCGGCTCAAATAGGCCAGTCCAGCCGGATTATGAAGCAGGGAGTGTGTATCTCCACCTATAGCAGTATAGGCTTCACCCATGCCGCTTTGGCGGGCGCCGGTGTCTGTGACTTCAAAGGCCGCAAAGGAAAGCACAGGCAGGCAACAGAAAGCAACAGCAAGTAGCAGAGGGAGCACGAAGGAAAATGTCTTTTTCCCGTGTCCTTCTGCAGCCTTCCGCAGCTTTACGTGGTTTCCCGTTGCTGTTGTTTTCATCTTGCTACCACCACAGTTCCAGTAACGTTCTTTTCGCCAAGACTGACCTTATAAAGATATATTCCCCTGGATACTACATTCCCCCTGCCATCTTTTCCATCCCAAACAAGGGAGGAATCCTGCACGGGGCCGGGGGTCATATTGGCGACAAAAGCTCCCTTCAAGTCGTAAATCCTGCCCTCTTTAGGGGCATTTGTCGCTTCAAAGAAGAAGAAAACTCGATCGTTTATGCCATCCCCGTTAGGTGTGATCGTGCGGGGGTAAGGGGAGCCTTCAGTCAGAATCGTGTCTATTGTGTCGCTCAAAACCCTAAGCTGATATCTGCCGGGATTGGAACTGAGAACGCTAATGGTCCCCTCTCCGAAATTAGGGTGTCCGCCCAGACTTATTAACCTGTTTCCGTTATCCCAGTAGATACTCAGTTTTTGATCGCCTTGTGCAAGTGTTTTAACGCCGCTCCCTGTTAGGAACCCGAATGTGACGTTTATCATGGGTTTGGAGAAGGCAAAAGATGGCACGGACTGATTGTTGTCAGCGCGTTTGACATCAAACCGATAGGATTTAAGCACATTCCCCGTTTCTTCCGCGGCTAAACGGACCGGGGTTATCATTAGGTCACTTCCCGTGGAATTATTTTCTTTACGAAGTTCCGCACTTATTTCACTGGGGATGGATAACCTGGTTTTACCGTCATCGCATATCACTGTAATATCAGGTCTGATTGACGAGTTGATTATATTGGAGTCAGGCGACTCGTTTCCGCTAGTATCTACTGCCCGGATTTTGTAATAGAAGTTCTGGCTATTGACCGCATCTATGAAAGAATTCTGTGAGGCTGTAACGTAGAACGTGGCTGTGGCGCCGGCAAACAGGCCAGTCGATTTGGTAATGCGATATGCCGCTAAATCTGTAATTGAAGTCCCGTCTAAATTTGTTGTAACTGTGCTCCAATTAATAGTGAACGATTGGTTGTCTGCCGAAATCTGCCCGGAGAGTCCAGACACAACTGCAGGCGGCAACATATCTGCTTTCGTTATCGCGCTGGCAATGGATGGGGGTGATTCAATTGCGGGGCCGGGCGATACGTTATAAACCGCAATTAGACGATAAATATACGTTTTGCAGTTTGTAAGCTCTGTGTCCGTATATGAAGCAGAGGTGGTGGTAGCTATTTCAACGAATGTGACGGAATCGGTGGAGCGTTCTAGCTTGTAATGAGCGAAATTTAAGGTCTTTTGAAGAGGTGCTAAATCAGACCAACTGAGGAAAACCATGGTGTTTCCGCCTATTGCGATAAAATTCTGTGGAGTGGCCGGAGTTAAATTAGTTGCCTGACCGGCGGTGGCGGCTGATATGTCGGACCAAAAACTTCTTGTAACCCCTACATCGTCGGCAGAACGAACGGCAAAATAATAGTTTGCTTCGGGGGTCAGATTGACGGCATGATCCGGCGATCCAATTCCCACAGTTCGCTTCACTTGGCTTCCGGATGCTTCCGCGTATAGGCCCTGAAAAATAGAGCCAGTGGGTGCATTCCACCATTGGGATACGCTTCCACCTACATCCGCTACCGAGAAAGTCTGGATGCGCAACTGGTAAGCCTCTGGAATGCTTCCCGGGAAAACGCCCGGTGATGTCCATACCAGGTCCACTTGGCCTTCACCTGTGCCTGGGGATGCCTGCAAGTCGTTAATAACACCAGGTGGCACCCCCGCGAAAGGCCGAACAGAAATGTTGGCATCCACTGATTGATTGCCCCATCCTTGGCCCGTGAGGGCAAAAAGCCCCCATGCCGCGGATAGGACGATCCACAGTGTTTTAATCCTTGTCTTTGCCAACCACGCCGTATTCGTACAGTGCTCCTTTCACTTCGGATTTCTGCCGTTACATCAGTCAGCTATCCCGTTCCCGCATCTAGGGGACGCCATAGTGCTTTTTCCTCCTTCCAATCTCTCTTCTCGCCCGATGATTACAGCCTGCCCACAGTGGGGGACCATACAAAGGGCTGAGGATTAATTCCTTCGCTTTTTTTATTCCATAGCTAGGCTCCTGATAACGC
>MGVA01000034.1 GCA_001800245.1 Elusimicrobia bacterium RIFOXYA12_FULL_51_18
CACCGGAACGGCGGCGAATCAGTACGCGCAGATATGGCGCAATTCTGCCGGGACTATAGTTTCATCCATGACGGCTACGGGCGTGCTTTATCCTTCGATCAGCGTTTCCGGAGACAATCTCGGCAGCCATACGGCCACGCAGCAGCTTATTATGGGTAGTTACTCGATCATATCGTCGAGCAATATAACTGCGGCGCGCTATCAGATAGGCGGCAGCACGGCGCTGGCGGTATTATCCGGCGTCGGCAGCTTCGCTGTAGGGATGGATCTCAGCGCAGTGAGTACGGGTGACTCCGATTTGTTTGTCGGTTATAGCGCTGGGCGGAGCAATACTGCCGGCGAGGGCAACCTCTTCCTGGGGTATTCTGCCGGGTATAGTAATACCATAGGCGGTTACAATTCGTTCGTCGGAGGCGGCGCCGGCTGGTCGAACATCGATGGCGATTACAACACTTTCGTTGGGGTCCTGGCTGGGTTCAACGTAACGAGCGGCAACAGCAATATAGTGATCGGGTATGGTAAAGACACATCCGCGCCGGGAGTCTCGAATGAACTTAATATCGGCGATGTGATTTACGGGGACCTGTCGGCTGGAACAATAGGCATTTCCACCCGTGTTCCGCAGGCGGCGTTGGATATTGTGTCCACCGGAACGGCGGCGAATCAGTACGCGCAGATATGGCGCAATTCTGCCGGGACTATAGTTTCATCCATGACGGCTACGGGCGTGCTTTATCCTGCGAATATAGTCGGCGGCGACAATCTCGGCAGCCATACGGCCACGCAGCAGCTTATTATGGGTAATTACTCGATCATATCGTCGAGCAATATAACCGCGGCGCGCTATCAGATAGGCGGCAGTACGGCGCTGGCGGTATTATCCGGCGCCGGCAGTTTCGCCGTGGGGATGGATCTCAGCACGGGCAGTACGGGGGATAATGACCTATTTGTCGGTTACAGCGCCGGGCGGAATAATACTTCCGGTGGAAGCAACTCTTTCCTGGGGGCGTATGCCGGCTATTTTAACACCGAGGGCGGGAACAACACTTTTCTTGGGTATGCCGCCGGATACTATAATACCACAGGAAATTCGAATTCTTTCCTTGGGTATGCCGCCGGATACAATAATACCACCGGTTTGGACAATTCCTTCCTGGGATACCAGACCGGATACAATAATACCACCGGAAATTTCAACACTTTCCTTGGGTATGCCGCCGGCCAATACAACACCACCGGCTCGGATAATTCTTTTCTGGGGTATCAATCAGGCTACAGCAACACCACTGGCTTGAACAATTCTTTTCTGGGGCATCAAGCCGGTTACAGCAACGTCACAGGTAATAATAATTCTTACCTGGGGTACTACGCCGGTAATTACAACCAAACAGGTTCGGCGAATACTATATTCGGAAATGAAGCGGGGAAAGGCTTAAGCGGCCAGTCTTTCTCCAGTTCAACGCTGATCGGGTATCATGCCGGATTCGCGCTTACAACCGGCGGTGATAATATCCTGTTGGGATTTAATGCCGGATACAATATCACCAGCGGTACCGGTAATATAATTATCGGCTATAATAGAGCCGCGCCCGCCGCCGATACGAATAATTTTCTTAATATGGGCGGACTTATTTATGGCGATCTGGCTGCCGGAAAAGTCGGTATAGGGACTACGGCTCCACAGGCGACATTGGATGTTAATGGCACCGCCCGCCTGGCTAAAAACGCCGCGCAACCGTATGCCTGCGATGCGGCTCATGACAGTGCGATAGCTTTGACATCCGGATATCGGCTATGCGCTTGTAAAGGCGGGACAACCTCATGGGTCTTTACCTCCGATGGCGCAACGGGGTGCAGCTGGTAACATCGGTTCTTTCATGGAAAACTTCGTTGCGCGGTTTTTTGCGGCAGTAAATTAAAAAGCCCGTAGTTTTGGGAACCTGGGATAAATAGGGCAAGGGAAAGGCTTAAGCTAACCGCAGCGGAAGACGGAAAGATGGCTAAATCAGGAATAATCGGGAAAGCGGTGAAGGCCTTTTTGACTAAAAAATGGTCTGCGCCGCTGTTTTGCCTGGGATTCCTGGTTTTGTATTTTTCATCTGTCGGCTCCCTATATGCTGCGGGGCAAAAAAATTACGGTGCGAATGAAATAACCGATGATTTGGCGACCGGCGCTGCCGGCGGCGTAAACCTCATTTTTGGAAGCAATGAGTTGTCCGGCAGTCTGGGGCAAAGTTGCGCCGATACGGCGGCCTGGGGAGCCGGCGGCGGTCTTGAATCCGGTTATTTTGCCAAGATGGTTTCCAGTCCTTCCGCCGCGGGATACACCCAGGTTTTTATTACTTCAATAACTGTTCAATGGGCGGATTCTTCTCCTTCTAATCCGCAAGCAACCCTTTATACGGCGGAAGTGTCAACCGCCGCGGATTTCACCGGCGTTGTTATTATAGCTTCCTCAACAACTTCCCCCATTTCTATTACGGGGCTTGCCGGCGGCACGACCTATTACGGAAGAGTCCGCGCCAACTATATGGAAGGGGACGAATCCGGATATTACGTCATAACCGGCGGAACCCAAACGCTTGACAGCATGTCCGGCATCTGTCCCGCGGGTTTTGATGTTAAACAAGACGGGACAGCGGATTATACAGCGATACAGCCCGCGGTTGACGCCTTAAGCCATAATTTGACTTCCGATGCGTGCATAGTTATCCGCGACATAGCTGCTTACGGAGAGCAGGTCACGGTACGGGGCTTTATAACTAATGGCTACCGGCTCAGGATAATGGCGGCCCCCGGTTTCGTCAATATGGCGCCGGTGATCACTCCACCGGCCGGTTCCACAGCGGCTTTTGTGATAGCGAATGACAGCATTACCATAACGGGCATAGATGTTCTGGCGGCCAACGCCATGCCTTACGGTATATTGGTTTCATCGGCGAATATTGCCGTCTCCACCGTTAATATCGCCGGAGGCTCTTACATCAATATCGCGGGTATTTCATTATCCAGCTGGAGCTCGATTTCGGATTCCAGCATAACAGTGCAGGGGGCGCGCGGAGTACAGATTCTGGGCGGAGCCATGAATGTATTGTCACATATTATGGCGCAAACCGGCGACCAGACGGCCCTTTATCTCCAGGGGGCGTCTTCCAATACCATAACGCAGTCGTATTTCTATAGTCCGTCCGGTCATGGCGCGCAATTATTGAATAATTCCTGGCACAATACTATAAGTTTCAGTTCTATCAGTATTAACTCCACCCTGATGGCGCTTGACATTGATAATTCCTCTTTTAATACGGTTACCGGATGCAGCGTGTTCAACCCCGCCGGCTATGGCGCTTTTGTGGGTTTTGATGCGGACAATAACATGATCAGTTCCAGTACTATTTCCAGCAATGCGGCCGGGTATTTTGCGATTAAACTTGAGAGCGTGTCGTCTAACACTATTACGAACAGCTTTGTATCCAACCCCGCTGGCGTGGCATTCACAAGCTTGTCCGGCTCCGGCAATGTGCTGGACCAAAGCACCGTAACCAGCAACTCCTGGGCATATAATTCCGTTTTTCTAGACGGCACTCTTTCGGACACTCTTAGTAATTCATATGTGAGCGGGGCTAACGCCGTTTATGTCCGCGGCTCCACCGGCACGGCCGTTTTCTCCAACATCCTGGTGGCTACAAATACCGCCGGAGAAGGTTTGTATTTAGAAACCAGCAGGGATGTTGATATCTCTTCCAACACGATAAGCGGCGGGGGCCAGGGGAAGGGTATTTATCTTGTGGGAAATTCAGGTGTTGTGAGCTTTTCTTCCAACACGATAAAGGCGTCTAATACCGGTCTTAGTATCGCCGCGCAGCAGGCTGGAGCGAATCTTCAGATAACCACAATGACTTTTACCGCTTCGCCTCCGAACACCACGGCCGTTTACTTTGCCGGAGGGACTCTGGTTTCTACTTTCTCGTATCTCAATTTTGCGGATATGAACATTGTGGTCAATGTGGACGCCGGCCTTATGGGGGCCGGTTCCCGTATAACAATGCTTGTGCCTTCGGGCGCCAAGGCCGGCGCGCTTTATGAAAATGACTCCAACGGCTATGTGGATTGGTCTGATTTCACTCCGCCTACGGTGTTTATCGCTACCCCGTCGAACAACGCTTATCATAATTCCCTGCCCGCCATATCGGGCGCTGCGGCGGATGATGTGGCGGTTTCCAGCGTGCAGATTACCATCCGGAGGCTGTCCGACGATTACTACTGGAACGGCGGCGTTATGTCCGGTTCGCAGGTCTGGCTCGATTGCGGTCTGGAAGCTTCTTCGTGGACATACGCCAATGTACCGTCCTGGGTGACCGGATCAAGTTATACGGTGGTTGCAAAAGCCAAAGATACTTCCGACAACTGGTCCGTTGAGTATTCCACCAGCGTGTTTACGTATGATGCGACCGGGCCCGCATCAAAAATCACCGCGCCGCAGAATTTATCGGTCCTTAAAGCCCTTGCGGCCATTACTGGGACAGCGCAGGATTCGCTTAGCGGCATAGCGGGCGCGGCGCAGATAACCGTCAGTATACAGGAAGTTTCGCAGGGGAACGCCTACTGGAACGGAGTGATCCCTGGCACATTTACCGCGGTTTCGGAAACATTCTATCCGTTGTCCGGGCTCGGCGGAACTTATGACGGAAACAACTGGAGCGTCGGCGTCCCGGTATTCAGGAACGGCTATTCTTACCGGGTGAAGGTAAGGGCGACGGATAGTTCTCTGCCTGTCGGAAATGTGGAAGCTGATATTTCTTCCGTTACTTTTGCTTACGATACCACGCCGCCGGATGCCGTCATAACATATCCCCGCTCTCTGCCGGATCCCGGCGCCAATTTGAAGACGCTCACTACGGTTAACGGCACGGCTTACGAGCTGTTCGCCATAAAGTCGGCCTCTGTTTCATTTCAGGAAAGCGACACACTGCTTTATTACGACAGCCAGTCTTCCACCTTTAACTCCATTACCCAGAAATGGCTTGGCGCAAACATTTCGGGCAGCGCGCCCGACTATGCTTGGTCGGCGGAGGCCCCGAATTTTATGGATAACCGGAGCTATAACCTCCGGGTAATCGCTGAAGATATGGCGGGGAATGTCTTAACTCCGCCCGCTCCCTCGGTAATCAGGTATGATGTGACGGCTCCTGTGTCAAGGGTTTCCTCCCCGGCTGAAGGCGGTTTTGTCCGGACGCTTGCTTCCGTCGGAGGTACTTCACAGGACCAGAATAGTGATCCATCCGGGATAAACGGATCACAGATAAAGGTGCAGCGCGCCGCGGACCTGAACTACTGGAACGGTTCCGCCTGGGCCGTTCAGGAAACGTGGCTTGATCCGGTGAGCGGTTCTCCCTGGAGTAAAACCACGCAGTTGCCGCCTTCCGATAATTCAACGGGATTTCAGGACGGCTTACTCTATATCCTACGGTCAAGAGCCTATGATGTGGCCGGGAACACGCAGAGCGTTATCTTATCCGGTAACTCATTCAGATTTGATGTTTCAAGCCCGGTTGTTTCCGTTATCCAGCCGCTTGGAGATGGGCGGTTCAACTCCCTGCCTGTAATTGCCGGCAGCGCCGGAGATTCTTTTAACGTCAGGTATCCACAGGTCAGAATATACGATATTGCGTTGAATAAATACTGGCTGGGCGGGGCGGGCTTCTGCGGTTCCGCGGTTCTGCCCGGCTGGGTGGGCGCGGCCGATGCCTGCCCGGATTTTCCGGAAATATGGAACGTCGCCTCCGATTCTTCTTCTGTGGGCGAGATTTTCAGCTGGAACTATGACTCATCCGGGGTTGTCTGGCCTGACAGAGATGAGCAACTTCGCGTTGATGTCAAGGCTATGGATGAAGCGGGTAATTACGGACTTGCCGGTTCTACTTTCAGTTTTGATAATTCCGCCCCTGTTTCCGGTTTTGTTTATCCGCCGTCAAGCGCCCTTGCTTATTCCTCAATGACGGCAATAAGCGGGACATCCCGGGATCTCACCTCCCCCGTGAGCAGTGTGACGATAAAAATGTGGTATATAAGCGCCGGAACCACTTATTACTGGGAACCGGCCCTCCCGCACTGGGGCATTACAGACGCGGGCTGGTGGCTGATAGCCGGAGCGTCCGGGCCAAAATCCGTTGTTAATCCGTGGTCGTACACCAACTCCGATTTTACTAACCCAGGCACTCTTAACTATGCCTGGAAAGAGGGCACGCATGACGGTTTATCCGGCAAAACATTCTTCATCGCGGCAAAAGCCGTTGACGCAGCCGGCAATGAGGAGATAAATTACAGTACCCGGACATTTAGCTTCGATGATGAGCCGCCGACCGTGGTTATACTTCACCCTGTCGATAGCTTCTCAAGCAACTCCCTTATTGCCATATCCGGCACTGCGGCTGATATCATTGCCGTTTCCAGCGCGCAGATCTACATACAAAAAAGCTCCGAAAATTATTATTGGAACGGTTCCAGCTTCGCAGCCCCCCAGGCCTGGCTTGACTGTGCCTTGTCCGCTTCACAATGGAACTATGACTCATCGGCGGTTTCGTGGGTTCATGGCTCCACCTACACAATAGTCGCAAAGGCCAGGGACACCGTGGGCAACTGGTCGGCCGTATACTCCACCAGTGTTTATCATTACTATACCGCCCCCGCTTCCGGTACGGTTTCAAATATCATCGGCACGGTTCTAGGCTCCACCTCCTTTTATTGGGCGTGGAGCGCCGGCAGCATGCTTCCATCCGACGGGTATGGGATATTTTCTTCAAGCGGCGTGGCCATAGCCACAGTCGCGTTCAGTTCGGCCGGCTCATCTTATACACAGACGGGGCTTTCGCCCAATATGCCGGTGTCCGTAAAGATCGGCGGCTACACCGCGGGCGGATACGGGGGGCTTGTTCAGTCTTCCACCTATTACACGTTCGCGGCGGCGCCAGGGGCGTCGGTGATCGGAGCGAGGACGCCTTCTTCAATAGTTATTGATTGGCCTCCTAACGGTAATCCCGAACCTGGCACAGCTTATCAATTGTGGCGCGATATCAGCGCGGCTTTTAGCCAGCCGGCGGTTTCAATAGCGGCGGTAAGTTCCCATACCGCGTCAGGTCTTGCCGCGGATACGGTGTATTACTTTAAAGTACGTTCGATTAACGGGGCCGGTGTTTACAGCGATTTCAGCGCGCCTGTCTCCACCGCCACTATGCCGGCGATACCCGTTCAACCTTCCGCCCCCGCCGGTTCCGCCCTGGGCGTCTCATCTATAACCTGGGCCTGGGCCGCGGTCGGAGGGGCGTCAGGTTATACGGTATATCCCGCCACAAGCCCGGCTTCACTTATCGGGGCGCCAGTGAGCGCGCTTTTTATTCAAACGGGGCTTAGCAAGAATACCACTTACAGCATTGTGGCTGCCGGAGTAAACGTTTCAGGAGAGGGCCCCGCTTCTCCCGCGGCGGCCGCCGTGGCCACGCTGGCGGATATTCCTTCAGCCGTAACGGCTTCAGCCGTGTACGCCACCAGTGCCACTATAAACTGGGCGTTGAACGGCAATCCCTCCGGAACAACCGCTAAGGTGATGCGGTTTAATACAGGCACAACATTCACAATATCTAACACCTCTTATACGGATACCGGCCTGTTAGGCTGCACCAGTTACTATTTCCGCGTCTGGAATGTAAACCGCGATAATATTGCCACGGAATATGTCGCTCTGGGGCCGCTTTTCACCGCCAATCCTACCCCGTTGTCTCCGGGCAACCTGTCAGCCGAATCTCTCCCGGGAAACAGAGTGGCGCTGACCTGGGAGCCCGCGCCGTTTGAAGGTATAACGGAATACCGGCTGTACTATGATAATGGCTCCGGCGCAATAGATTACGGCACCCCGCTGGCCGTGCTCTCAGCCGGCCAGACTGCCTACACCACCGGAGTATTGGTGTCCAGCGCGGCATACAAGTTCAGTGTGCGCGCCAAGCACCGCTGCGGCGTGTTAGAAACTAATACAGGCATGGTGGCTATGGCCGCCTCACTCAGCAATCTTTCCGGAGCGCGCGCCTCCATAAAGATCCCGCAGACGGGCAAAAAGGTGAGTGGCAACAGCATAACGGTTATGGCCGAGCTTATACTGAAAACCGCGGTTGAAATCAGGCAGGTGCTGTTCCAGTACAAGCCTTCCGCGTCCGGCACCTGGCTTGATATGTCCGCGGCCAACGCCAATCATCCCAATCCCGACGTTGCGTCCCCGTATTTTATTCACTGGGATGTTACGGTGTTAGCGGCCGGAAACTACGATATGCGCGCTGTGGCGGCTGATCTAAACAATATCGCTGACGCCGATCCACCGGCGATTACCATAAATATAGATCCGGTCAATGCCGATATAACCGAAAATATTTCCGGAGGCAAGATAACCAAAGAGCAGAAGGTGTACAACCTTGTGGCCAACATCCTGCAGACAGGCGACGCCGTTTCCGCCCAGGTGACCAAACTTGAAATCCCCGCCGGCGCGTTGGACGATTCCACGGCGACCGTTTCCGTGACGAATAATCCGGCGCTGGCCCCGCCCGCGCCCGCCAACGCCGCAGGCGTGGGCGTGGGGGCAGAGATAACTTTCTCCAACAGCCAGACGCTGCTGGCCGGCGGCCGGACGGCGGCTGTAACGCTGATCTTCCCGGACTCGAATGATGACGGGATAGTTGACGGTACCGCGATGCTGGCGCACAAGCTTGAGATGTACTCGGCCGCCAATATGTCGGGACGCTGGCAGCGCGACGTTAATTTCAACATGGACCTGGCGGGGAAGAAGGTCACCGGATACACCGCGCATTTCAGTTTCTTCGCCCTGTTAGCTCCCCTAGCGGTCGATTTGAACGCGGCCAAGGCATATCCCGTGCCCTGGAAGCCTGGCAGCGGCGGAAGGTTCGATTCCGTGGCCGGCACAGACGGTATGGTTTTTGATAATCTTACCGATATTACCGAGATACGGATTTACACTATAACGGGCCAACTGGTGCGCGAGCTTGAATTGACCGCCGCGGACCATGGCTTCAAAGTATGGGATGGAAAAAATTCGGCTGGACGCAAAGTCGGCAGCGGAGTTTACCTGATTCATATAAAGTCCGACAACAGCAAGAAAATACTCAAGATAGCGGTGGAAAGATGAAGAAACCGGTATATTTAATTTTAAGCCTGCTTTTGTGCGCTGCCGCGCGCCAGGGACTTTGCGCCGACAGTACCGGTACGGGAACGGCCGCGTTCCTGAAACTGCCGGTTGACGCCCGCAGCGGCGGCATGGGGGAGGCCGTATGCGGCGGAGCCGGAGGGGCCATGGCTTTATTCCAGAATCCGGCCGGGCTTGCCGGTAACAGAGGAGCGAGTATTTCTTTCAGCCACGCGCTGCTGATGGAGGAGCTCTCCTATGATGTGCTGGGTGCGGCGGTTCCTTTCCGCAAAGCCGGAATTATTGGTGTTGGAGCGCAATATCTGAAGTACGGCAATTTTGCGTCATTTGACAATACCGGTTCGGGGGTGGGTACTCTTTCTCCCAGAGATAGCGCTTTTTCCCTGGGCTGGGGGATGAATATTGCGGAGGATATAATGGCCGGGGCCGGAGTTAAGTATATAGATTCCAGGATTTCCGGCTCAGCGGCCACCACAGCCATGGACCTTGGGTTGTTAGTGAAATTAGAAAATATATCGGCAGGATTTGCCGCGCAGAACCTGGGCAAAGGGCTTAAATTCAATGAAGAGACTTCGCCGCTGCCTCTAAACATTAAATTTGGCGTGGATATTCCTTATCAGGAGGAATGGCGGTGGGCGGCGGATATTAACTTCCCTAATGACGGTTTGGTGTGGCTCGCGGCCGGAGGGGAATACGCTTTTGACTTAAAACCCTGGACGCTGCTGGGCCGCGCCGGCTATAACACCGCGGCTTGGGATACCAGAGAGTTGAACGGAATATCCATGGGCTTTGGTCTGGCAAATAAGAATTTGACTTTTGACTACGCTTTCAGGACCATGGGGATGCTGGGCAGCACCCATCATCTGGGCATAAGTTATAAATGGCCTAACAAGTCCGTCAAACAGGACCGGACCCCGCCCCTTTTATTGTACTGGCCCTGACCACTTTGCTGCCCTGAAAATGCAACTGCATTTTTTCGGCTAACAGTCTGCTGAAAAATCCTACTCGGAGGTATTTTGAGTGGATTTTGAAGCCGAGCCGAAGCGATGCGAAACGAGCATTCTCGACTAGGGACTG
>MGVA01000035.1 GCA_001800245.1 Elusimicrobia bacterium RIFOXYA12_FULL_51_18
TTTACGCATCATAATGGCCTCCTACTGGTGTATTTTACTGCTTTTTTACACCTTAGGTCGGCCTAAAAAGCGGTCCAGTTTTTCCCGCCTATTATACTACGTCGCCGCTAACTCCATCAATTTACACAATTATTATCAGCATTCTACGGCTATTCCCCCTACCGGTTTCTACTTGCCGGCGCCCATAACATATTGTATATGGCAGGGAACTTTTTCTCCGTTATCCCTTCAAAATGTTGATAGCCCGCCACCCGCCGGCGTTGAACCTGCGGCCGAACACAAGGGCCAGCAGTGTTACGTAAACAAGCGCCCAGACCCAGACGGACATAAGCGAGGCATGGGCACAATTTACCAGGTAATAGATACCCGGCACGAACAGCAGCCAGGCCAGCAGGCTTCCCACTATCATCTGGAACCGCGTATCTCCCGCCCCCCTGAGGGCGTCGGCGAATATTATCGCTACGGCGTCAAAACATATATAGAAAGTGAGCACTTTCATCAGCGGCCGGCTCGCCGCCAGGATCGGCAAAAACTCGGACGAATCCGGACTGCCGAAAATATCCACGAATACCCCCGGGAAAGCGAAGAAAAGAAAACCCATGAAAACCACATACAGTAGCGCCAATTTTACGGCATTGCGGGTTACTTTCACCGAGACATCCGGCTGCTGTTTACCTATATAGCGTCCCACAAGGGTCAGGTTCGCCAACCCCAGGCCGATGACCGGCATGAAGGCTATCATATTGATGGAAGCGATGATATTATTGGCCGCGAGAGAATACTTATCCATATCTCCCACCAGAAAAATAAAGACGCCGAAGGAAGCGATATCCAGAAAAAACCCCACGCCGTTGGGAGCGCCGTATTTTATAAGCCTTTTAAAAAGTCCCGGATGCACTCCCACAAGGCGCGCGGTGCGGTATGCCCTGCGGTTCCCGGCGGAAAAGATGAGGGTAAGATAGATGATCAGCACGCAGGCCTGACCGATTACGGCGGCATAGGCCGCGCCGCTGATACCCAGTTCCGGCGCCGACCCCCTGCCGAAGATAAGCAGCCAGGAGAACAGGACACAGACGGCGTTGCCGGTCATATTGGCCGCCATGGTAACCTTAGTGCGCCCCCGGCCTGTAAAAAAGGCGGCAAGGGCCGTATTCACGGTCACAAGAACACCGCCGGCATTCAGGATGGTGAAATATTGCTTTTCAAGAATTTTTACGGCTGCCGGATGGCCGGAAACATCTATCAGATACCGCCCGACCGGAGTCAGAGCCAGCAAAACAAGTCCGGAGATGAGCCCCAACCACACTCCCTGCCACACAGCCACGGAAACGCTGGCGGCCTTGCCCTTGCCGTAATACTGGGCGACAAAAGCGTTCGTATAGGAAGTGGTCCCCATGAAAAAGCAAAGAAGGGTAAAACTGAGAATGCCGGCTGGAACGCAGGCGGCGAAGGCGTCGGCGCTGTAGCGCGAAAGGAATATGCGGTTGATAAACTGCATGACGGTGTTGGAGGCGGTGGAAATAATAAGCGGGTAGGCGACGGACAAAAGTTCGGCCATGGAGCCGCTCTCAAAGCCCTTCTTCGTAAGAGATGGGATTTCTCCCTGTAAAATAATAGTTTCTTCCATTAAATAGGATTACTGAGGCAACAATATCCGCACCAGCCGGGCTGATTTCAGAACGGAACAGGGAACTCGGAATGCGCTGCCTCCGGGCTATGAAGCGGAGCCTGACGCGGTTGCAGCCTAATGTCTGCGTGGGTTTATGACGCGGGAAGCATACGGCGGAAACGTTTGATGAAATGATAAAATGCCGCCCAGGCTCCGACAGTTCCCGACCAGCAATGGATGTTTATAATATAGCCTTTAATGGATTTAGGAGGCGGCAAAAGCAGTACAAAACCCAAAACAATGCAGACGCCGAAAGCGGCAAGAAGAATCCAGTTCCAGAAATTCCGGATCTGCTGTATGCCGGCCGGAAACCGGCGTTCGGCCGCTTCGGAAAGCACGGTCAGGGACGCCAGCAGAACTAAAATATGAACGATATACAGTTCAAGGAAATAGTTGTGACGTACCGGCGCCGGAACGGCCGGCGATGTGGCCTCCTCCGACGAAATCCGAACGGACTTATTATTTACGCCTCCCGGCGGAACAGCGGCCGCCGGAACGCTGAAGGCGTATATGAACATTGCTGCAATAAATAAACCGACCTGAATAAAACGCGTCATAAAAATTCCTTTACCGCCGCTTTTCAGATGAAAAAGCCGTTGCTCTTCGGAGTTTTCTCACCATCGGCCATGAAGCCGCTCTCAAATCCATATAAACAAGCGACGGCTGTTTTCTGAACCGTTAGTGATTTAGCATATCCGCGTAAGCGCCTTCCAGGAGATCCGTTTCACCTATGGCAAGGCGCCGCATAAAATCTTTTGCCAAAGCCTCCCCCTCTTCGAAGGCTTGTCCGTCTTTCATACAGACTTCCAGCTCGATAAACCGGCCCAGGCCCTCAACTTCGTCAAAATGTATCCGGGTTTGGCCGGACAAGAATAAGAGACGCTTCTTTTTGACGGTCTTACCGCGGCCCAAGGCGGCGCCAAGGAGGGTTTTCATTGATTGCGGATCTCTGACAGGGGAAGGATAATAAACCGAACTCTTAGGCCCCTTTTGGTTGAAGCGCCTGTAAAAGATCAGATAGCTCTCTCCGCCTTCGATAATACGGAGTTTCAACCGCCCTTCAGGGCACTCGGCCGCCTGAGGCGCACCGTGCCTTGTTACGGCATCTGCGCAAGTATTGAAGAAAATGTCTTCCTGGATCAATTCTTCGGTCTTATCAGCAAGCGCGCGGGCCAGCGCGATCTGCCCGTCCCAATCCGCCGCCCTGGCCTTTATCTCAATATTGGAAGGCATAACCCGCTAAAAATATTCCTTCTCTCCCCTCTTGCGGAGGGAATGGTCCAGGACCTTTTTGCGGAGGCGCAGTGATTTGGGCGTGACTTCCACATACTCGTCTTCCTCGACATACTCTATGGCCTGCTCAAGGCTCATATTAACAGGCGGCGTCAGAGTGATGGCCATGTCGGAGGTTGAAGACCGCATGTTGGTCTGTTTTTTCTCTTTACAGGGATTCACCACCAGATCGTTTGAACGACAATGTTCGCCCACTATCTGGCCGGAGTAAACATCCTGGTTCGGGCCGATAAACATGATGCCGTGGTCCTGCAGGCCGTTCAGCGCGTAGCCGGCCGACTTGCCGGCCTCTTTTGCGATGAACACTCCGTTACGCTTCGGGGCCTGGAACCCCCCTTCGGGCATGAAGCCGTGAAAGTTATGGTGCATCAGGCCGGCCCCCTTGGTCAGGGTCATGAACTCAGACTTAAAGCCTATGAGAGCCCTGGATGAAACCACATATTCAAAACGTACGCGCCCGTCGTCGCCGACCTTCATATCCTTCATCTGGGCGCCCCGGCGGCCCAGCGCTTCCATCGCGGCGCCCTGAAACGCGGACGGTGAATCCAGGACCAGGTATTCCACCGGCTCTACGGTGACGCCGTTCTCCTGATGAGTTATGACCACCATTTTGGAAACGCAAAGTTCAAAGCCTTCCCGGCGCATGGTCTCGATAAGGATAGCCAGGTGCAATTCTCCACGACCGGCGACTTTAAAACCGGACTGACCGGGAACATCCTCCACTTTGAGGCCCACATTGACCTGCTGTTCGCGGTAAAGCCTTTCCTTGAGCTGGGTGGCGGTCACGAATTTACCTTCACGGCCGGAAAAAGGACCATCATTGGCGTAAAATTCCATGGAAAGCGTAGGCAATTCTATCTCAAGGCCGGGCAGGACCCCCGGAGCATCGACCGAAGAGACCGTGTCTCCGACTTCTATGCCTTCAAGACCGGCCATAGCCACGATATCACCGGAGCGCGCCGTTAGTACGGGCACACGGGTCAGGCCCTTGAAGCCCATCAATTGTACCACCTTGCGCGTGACAGGTTGGGAGATGGGCGACGCCAGAGAGATCATCGTCCCCGTTGCCACCGTTCCCTGGAAGATCCTGCCTATCCCTATGCGTCCGGTATAAGAACTGTAGTCCAGCATAGTCACAAGCATCCGCAAAGGTTCGGCGTCCATATCCAACGGACCCGGAACGTACTTGAGGATGGTTTCAAAAAGATAAGAAAGGTCGTTGGTCTTGACGTGATAATCCTTGGAAGCCCAACCATCGCGCCCCACGGCATAAACAGTGGGAAAGTCCAGTTGATGATCGCTGGCGCCAAGTTCCATAAAAAGAGCGAAGATCTTATCCAAAACAGCGTGGGGGTCGCAGTTTGGACGATCCACCTTGTTGACTACAACAATGGGCCTGAGCCCGAGAGCCAGGGCTTTCTTAAGAACAAACCGGGTCTGCGGCATGGGACCGTCCAAAGCATCCACCAGCAGCAGAACCCCGTCCACCATGCGGAGTACGCGCTCAACCTCGCTGCCGAAGTCGGCGTGACCGGGCGTGTCCACAATATGTATGGTTGTGTCTTTGTACTTGACCGCCGTGTTTTTTGAAAGTATGGTGATGCCGCGCTCGCGTTCCAGGTCGTTGGAGTCCATTATGCACTCGCGGGATTCGCCGCTCTTGTCCTTGAAGGCGCCTGTCTGCTTGAGCATGGCATCCAACAGCGTCGTCTTGCCATGGTCTACGTGGGCAATAATGGCTATATTGCGAAGATCCTGCCTGCGCTTTGCCGTGTCATGTTGCATGAATGATAAATCTCCTAAACCCGAATTGGCGCAGATCAACACATTTAGCGGCTATGATGATCCGTATTCCTCTATCTGTGTTCAGCCGCGTTTTCCAGCGCTTTTAACTCTTCCGCGGCGGCGGCTATCTTGTTCTCAAGGGCGCGTACTTTATCGCCCAGTTCCTGCACCTGTTTATAATCCGAATAGATCTCGGGCGAAGCCATCTTAGCGGCCAGCGTTTCCACCGTTTTCCTGGAATACGCCATCTCTTTTTTCAGGGTATCCGCGCGCTTGAGGCGCTTGCGGGCATCGGAATCCTGCCGTTTTTTCTCTTCCCAATTCACTCCGTCGGACGCGGCGGCATCCGGCCCGGGGCTGGCGGCCGGAGCGTTGCGTTCCTCCTCAGCCTGCAGCTGCTGCTGACGGTGACGAAAATAATCGTAATTTCCGGGATAAACGGTGGTCTTGCCTTTTTCTATGTGCACCACAGAATCGGCCAGGGCGTTTATAAAATACAGGTCGTGGCTGATAAAACACAGGGTGCCCTCAAATTCTTTCAGCGCGCCCACAAGGGCTTCCACGCTGGGGATATCAAGGTGGGTGGTCGGCTCGTCCATAAGCAGGACGTTGGGCGGATCCAGCAGCAATTTTACCAGCATAAGGCGGCTTTTCTCGCCCCCGCTCAGCACCCCCGCTTTCTTAAATACGTTGTCGCCGGGAAAAAGAAAGGTGCCCAGCACGGTCCGGACCATAAGCTCCGGGTTCATCCGGTCGTTATCCATGGCTTCCTGCAGCACGGTCTTGCGCGGGTCCAGGATGCCTTCGCGATGCTGGGAGAAATACCCCGTCTTAACGTTGAGGCCGAGCGCGCGCTCCCCGGAATCCGGCTCTATAACTCCGGCGAGCATTTTCAAAAGCGTGGATTTGCCCGCGCCGTTATGGCCGACAAAGGCCATCTTCTGGCCGCGCAGCAGCGAGAAATCGAAATTCTCGTAAACGCGTATCGCCTCATGGCCCGGGACCTGGTAAACCTTATTGATGTTTTTAAGCTCCAGCACTTTGGTGCCGGTGCGTGAGGGCTGAGGAAAGCGTATTTTGACCGTTTTGGTCTCTACCGGAAGCGTCACCAGTTCCAGTTTTTCAAGCCTCTTGATCATGCTCTGCACCCGTGAAGCGGTGGAAACACGGGCCCGGTTGCGCGCTATAAAATCCTCCATCTCGGCTATCTGGTCCTGCTGCATCCGCCAGGCGGAATATAGTTTTTCTTTTTCGGACTCGCGCTGGGCCAGGAAATGCTCATAATCCCCATGATAGGCGCGCAAGGTCCTGTCCTGCACCGAGATGATGGCGTTGCAAACGGTGTTTATGAACGCGCGGTCGTGTGAGATCACAAAAACCGCTCCTTCGTAATAGCCCAGATAATCCTGCAGCCACAGGAGAGAGTCGAGGTCCAGATGGTTTGTGGGTTCGTCGAGCAGCAACAGATCCGGCTTCTTGACCAGAAGGCGGGCCATGGCCGCGCGCATAGCCCAACCGCCGCTCAGCGTATTAACTTTCCGGTCGAAATCGGAAACTTTAAAACCAAGCCCCATCAGTATGGCCTTGGCTTCAGCTTCCTTGCGTCCGCTGTAATCCTCCACGCCGTCCAGGGTCTCCTGAATGACCGTCCGTTCCGAGGTCGGGGCGTTCTCCTGCGGCAGATAGCCTACCACCACGCCTTTTTTGAACTGGATCTCGCCGCTGTCCGCTTCTTCCTCCCGCAGCATCATTTTGAAAAGAGTGGATTTGCCGGAACCATTGGGCCCGACAAGCGCGAAGCGTTCCCCCTCGTTGATCTGGAGGGAGGCGTCCTCTAACAAAGTCTGGCTGCCGAAAGATTTAGAGACGTTCCTGATGGTTATCATATATGCACAAACCGATCCCTGACGGGGTAGCGCGTATTTTCAGAGCCTTGTTAAGGGATAAAAAACTATCCTGAAATTAACACAAGGAAGCTGGGGGTGCCGATTCGGACCGCTCCGGCGATGCTACGGATATATTTTAGCATTTTCATGCTTTAAAAACAGGATGGAAAGCGGAGGAAGGGTCACTCTGAGGGAAAAAGGCCGGCCGTGGGAGGGAATATTCTGGGCGTCGGCGCCGCCGAAATTACCCATTCCGCCGCCCCAATAGGCCGAAGCGTCGCTGTTAAGCAGCTCTTTCCAGAAACCGCCCCGCGGCACTCCTACACGGTAATCCGTCCGCGGCACTGAAGTAAAATTGAATATCGCCAGGATCATTTCCTCTGCGCCCCGGCTTTTCCGCAGGAAAGCCAGCACGCTTTGCTGGGAATCGTTTGCGTCTATCCATTCGAATCCTGCCGGATCGCAGTTTAATTCGTGCAGCGCGGGTTCGGACCGGTAAGCGAAGTTAAGATCAGCGACCCACTTCTGCATCCCGTAGTGGGGCTCATGTTCCGTCAAGTGCCAATCCAGGCTCCGTTCATGGTTCCATTCCGCCCATTG
Source organism: Elusimicrobia bacterium RIFOXYA12_FULL_51_18 (assembly GCA_001800245.1). Taxonomy (GTDB): domain Bacteria; phylum Elusimicrobiota; class Elusimicrobia; order Elusimicrobiales; family UBA9959; genus YA12-FULL-51-18. The sequence continues at coordinate 7,234 of MGVA01000035.1, forward strand.
TGCGAACTCGCCGCCCATAAAAATAAGTTTGTGTCCGGACTGGGCGAACATGGCGCCGTACAAAAGCCTCAGGTTCGCGAATTTCTGCCAATCGTTCCCCGCCATTTTATCCAGAAGTGATCTTTTCCCGTGTACCACTTCGTCATGAGAAAGGGGTAGGACAAAATTCTCCCCGAACGCGTAGAGCATACGGAAGGTTAGAGCGTTATGATGATATTTACGGTATACCGGATCCTTTGTCATATACCGCAGGGTATCATGCATCCAGCCCATATCCCATTTCAACCCGAAGCCCAGGCCGCCAAGGTAAGTCGGCCGCGAAACCATCGGCCAGGACGTGGACTCCTCCGCGTAGGTCTGGGTATCCGGATAATTTTCATAGACGACATGATTAAATTGTTTTAGAAAAGCGATAGCCTCCAGATTCTCGTTGCCGCCGTGGCTGTTAGGGATCCACTCGCCCTTCTTCCTTGAATAATCCAGGTACAGCATGGAAGCGACAGCGTCTACCCGCAGGCCGTCCACATGGTATTTATCCAGCCAGAACAGCGCGCTGCTCAGCAGGAAACTCTTTACTTCGTTGCGCCCGAAATTAAAAATAGAACTTTTCCAGTCCGGATGCACGCCCTGTTTGGGATCGGCGTGCTCATAGAGATGCGTACCGTCGAAGTATTCCAGGCCGTGCGCGTCGGCCGGGAAATGCGCCGGAACCCAGTCCAGAATAACCCCGATGCCGTTTTGATGAAGAGTATCGATCAGGCGCATCAGGTCCTGCGGACTGCCGTAACGGCTGGTGGGAGAAAAATAACCGATCGTCTGATAACCCCATGACCCATAAAAAGGATGTTCCGTGACGGGCATTAATTCAACGTGGGTAAACCCCATCCGCTTTACGTATTCCGTCAACTTGTCCGCCATTTCCATATAGGTTAAAGAGCGGTTCCCCTCTTCCGGAACGCGCATCCAGGAACCAAGATGCACCTCATAGATCGAAACCGGATTTTTTAGACCATTAACCCGGCCCCGGGTCCGCATCCATTCGGAATCTCTCCATGCGTAATCCATGGACCAGACTACGGACGCGGTTTTGGGAGGAACTTCGGAAGCGAATGCCAGCGGATCCGCTTTTTCTCCGTGAAAGCCGGCGTATCTGGAAACGATATGATATTTGTAATTGTGCCCCTGCTTAACCCCCGGGATAAACCCTTCCCAAATGCCGGAACGGGCCCGTTGCTTCAAAGCATTGCCGGTTTTATTCCAGCCGTTGAAATCCCCCATCACATAAACTTTAGCCGCGTTGGGCGCCCAGACTGCGAAGTGCGTCCCCTCCGCCGAACCTCGGACAACCGGGTGAGCGCCGAATTTTTCGTACAGGCGCACGTTATTGCCTTCGTTAAAAAGATAGATATCCTGGTCGGTAAGCAACTGCGCGTCGCTGGAAAGTTTTTTCATATTAATCAATAAACCCGCGCCCAGATGGCCTTGAGGTACTCGCCTTCCGGGTAGTCGGAGGCCACCGGATGATCGGCGCCGGCGCCGGACTTCCTAAAGATGTGCGCGCGCCGCCCCGCGTTGGCGGCCGAAGTGCGCACAAGGTACGCGAACTCCTCCATAGAGACCATGCCGCTGCACGAGCAAGTCACGAACAGGCCGCCCTCGGCCACCAGCGACAGCGCGAGGCGGTTAAAATCCCTGTATTTAAAAATGCCGTATTCCCTATCTTCCCGCGAAGCCACCAGTTTGTAGGGGTCCAGGATTACCATGTCGTATTTTTTGCTGTTCTGGAACATCTGCCGCATATAAGGGAAAGCGTCGGAACAGACGGGGTCTATCTTGACTTTGTTAATATTGGCGTTCCGCTTCGCAAGTTCCACAGCCTCGGGATCCAGCTCCACGCAGGTCACCTCTTTGGCCCCGCCCAGTTTCATAGCGTAGATGCCGAAACCGCCGGTATAGGAACAGATGTCCAGAACGCTCCGGCCTTCCGCGAGCGTAGAGGCGTAAAGCCGGTTGTCGCGCTGGTCGCAGAAAAAACCGGTCTTATGTCCGCCGGCCAGGTCCACTTCGAATAGCACGCCATTTTCAGTGACACGGATCTTTTTTTCAGGCCCGGCGGCCCCAGGTTTTCCGCCGGAGGCGGACCCGCCGGTTTGTTTGGCGGGCAGCGTAAAACCTTCCATAGTTTCCGTGTAGGAACTGGCGCGATGATGGAAGACGGCTTTCGGAAAGTGTTCCCTGAAGGCCGCCTCAAGCATAGGAGCCAGCCGGTACATTGCGAAAGAATAAAATTCAAGCACAATGTTGTCTCCGTAAATATCCACCACCAGGCCGGGCAGGCCGTCGCCGTAGTCGTGGACCAGGCGGTAGGCGTTGCCGGTCTTATCAAGCTTAAGCACATTGTGCCGGAAGTCCACGGCGCGGGCCACCTGTCTTTTTATGAAAGCCTCAACATTGAACTTGTCGGGGTTTTCCCTGCTGAAAATTCGCAGGGCGATCTGGCTGCGGGGATTAAAGAGTCCCACTCCGTAGGGCCGGTCGTTTTTGTCATAGACGGCGACTATCTCGCCGGCCGAGGCCCCCTCAACGGAACCGATCATCCGCCTGAAGGCGTTGGGTCCGGCCGGAGCGTAGGCAAGTTTTACTTTCGGCAGTGGTCTATTCATGATGTTATACTACTAAAATAGCAATTTGCGACCGCTTTATAAAGGAAAGCAGAGAACTTCACACTTAGCTGATTAACTTTGGGTTAGGGAACCGCGAGATGCCCAGTCGGGGCGCCGGCGGATCTTCTGCGCGCTCCGGGTCCGGGTTTTACGGGGAAGGAGACCGGGGTCTTACGCCGGCTGCGGAACGCGCCGGCCCACACAGTGGTCCGGCTTGAACGGTCCTCGCCGTCGCTAATGTCAGCGATGCGCTCCAGACCCCGGTCTCAAAACCCTCCGAATGGAGCGCGCAGGAAACCCGCCGCCGCCCCAGCTTTGCAATCCTGCGACTCTGAACCCAAAGCCAACCAGCACGGCGTTACCTTATAAGCAGTTTACAGGGAGCGGGATTTATAGATAAACTATTTGCGAGGACACTTTATGAAAAACAATGAAGAGAATAAAAAAATAGTCATCAACGGAAACCAATACTATAACCTGGAAGACGTGCCGGAGCCTTTCCGCGATATGATAACGGCGAAAATGGAAACCGCTCAAACCGACGAACAAACTCCCGGGGAATCAAAAACAACTATACAAAAAGATTTTCAGTTCCAGGGCGGCCCGGGCCTGAACGCCCTGTTAAAATTCCTGATCAAAGTCGCCCCTCCACCCAAACCCCGCGCCCCAAAACTTCCCAACCCCGCGCCCATAGAACCTGAAACCGACGAGACGCCGGAAGTGGAAGAAATTTTTGACCCGGAAGAAATACCAAATCCATCTTCTGCCTATAATCTCCCTAAACCCGACCCCATCGAACCATCAGCCTCCGATTGGATAATATGGCTGGCGGCCGGCATCCTTGCCGCCTTCTACTATTTTTATCTAAAAAAATAATATGACCGAGCTGGAAACCGCGATAAAAACTATGCCCAAGGTGGAACTGCACCGCCACCTGGAAGGCTGCGTACGAATTCCGACTATTATCAGAACCGCGCTAAGACATAACCTTAAACTGCCCACTTTTGACGCGGCTGAGCTGTCAAAAACAGCCAGACTCAGCGGACCGATGGATTCGCTCACGGAAGTACTAAAGATGTTCGAGATAGCCCAATCCGTCTTCGTCTCTTACGGTGTGGTGGAAGAAATAACGCGGCAAGCGCTGGAAGACGCATATAGAAAAGAGAACGTCAGGCTTTTAGAATTACGGTACAGCCCTGATTTTATGCTGAAAGGCAAAGACCTGGACTGGCAGAAAACCCTGGAAGTCATCGCGTCGGCGGCTCATTCGTTCCAAAGGAAATATCCCGTTTTCACCGGCATAATAATCATAGCCTCCAGGTCCTATGGTATGGATTCGGTCCTGAAGACCATAGATTTCGCGGTTAAGAACAAGGCCCTGATAGCGGGTTTTGATTTCGCGGACGATGAGATAAATTATCCGGCCGCGCTTTATGCCGAAGCCGTCAAAAAGCTTCATGAGGCGGAAATACCGTTGACCATACACTCCGGCGAGGAAGGCCGATTCGGCCAAGTCCTGGACGCCATAAACTTCCTGGCCCCGAGGCGCATCGGCCATGGCGTGAAAGCCATAGAAGACCCATCGGGCAGAACTATTGAGCTGATAAAAGAGAAGGGAATAACCATCGAGACCAATCCCTACAGCAACTATCTCACGCGCGCCGTGGCCAGACTTGAAGACCACCCGCTCAAAAAATTTATTGAAGCTGGCGTAAGTGTTTCCATAGGCGCGGATGATCCGGAGATACTGGATACCGACCTGAACAAGGAATATCTGCTGGCTGTAGAAAAAACAGGCCTTTCAACCGCCGACCTGGCCTATGCTAATAAATGCGCCTTAGCGGCCTCATTTCTCCCCCCCGACAAAAAACAGGAAGCCGCAAAATGGTTTGCGCCGCAGGGCTCATAACCCGGACATAGGCTTCCCCGGACCGGCCGTCATAAACCGCATGTCAGCCGAAAAAAACCGCAGTTATGATAAAATATGCGTATGCCCTTCTATGACGCTTTAACGGCGGTTTTCACTCCGGCCCTGGTCTGGCTTTTCCCGGCTATCTTCATGCTCATCGCCGCGCTTTCTTTCAAGGCGCCTTCCGCGCGAACGCGGCTGGCGGCGGCCGGTATGCTCGCGATATCGGCGGCAACCGGCCTTTTCCTCGCGGCGGCGCTGCGCTGGTTCGGGGTCACCCCCCAATCCCTCCAGTACCGGGCGATATTCGCTTTATCATGTTTTCTTATTTCCACGAGCGCCATCAATACGCTGGGAGTTATGGTATTCGGTCTGCTGCTGCCGGCGATGCGCGTTACCCTGCCCGCACTAATGCAGGATATTGTTCTTGCCGCGGTCTATGTCATGACCGGGTTCGTGATCCTCTCCGGCGCGGGGGTGGACTTCAGCGGCATCCTGGCGACTTCGGCGGTGGTAACCGCGGTGGTAATGTTCTCCCTTCAGGATACTTTCGGAAATCTCATCGGGGGCATGGTGCTCCACGCGGAAAGTTATTTTTCGCCCGGAGACAGACTTAGGGTCGGTACTGATGAGGGCGTGGTAAAAGAAATACGATGGAGGCACACGGCAATTCAAACGGGCGAAGGCGACATAGTAGTGATGCCGAACAGCGCGCTGATGAAAGGAATGGTCACTGTCCTGGGCAAAGCCTCAGCAAGTTATAAACGTTTTTCGCGCATTTCTTTTCACGCCGGATACGAATACCCTCCCAACAATGTTATAAATACGCTCAATCAGGCCCTTGCCGAAGACCTTCCCGATGGAGTGGCCCCGGCCCCGCCTCCGCGCTGTCTTTTTTCCGAGCTGGATGATAAGAGCGCGCGATACAGTGTCGGTTACTGGCTTACCAGCCCGGTATTGGAGGCGGCTGCGGCTTCCGAATTGCGCGTAAAGATCTATTACGCCCTGGCCCGCGCCGGAATAAAAGTTTCGGTGCAACTGCGCTCCGTAGTGATAACGGAAAACGCCGCGGATCTTCAGCAACGCAGAGGAATGGAAGAGTTTGAGCGCAGGCTCAGGGCGTTACGCGGAATGGACATCTTTCAGGGACTTACCGATCCGGAACTCAAAGCCCTCGCGGACGAATTAAAATCAACCCCTTTCGCTAAAGGCGAAACGATTACGCGCCAGGGCGCGAATGCGGACTGGCTTTATATTATTGACGAAGGTTCGGCGGAGGTCAGGCTGCATTCCGAGAGCGGCTCCTCATTCCGCGCTGTAGCCACGCTTGGCCGGGGCAATTTTTTAGGCGAGATGGGGCTTATGACCGGGGAACCCCGCTCCGCCACGGTAGTCGCTTTAAGCGATGTCGGTTGCTATCGCCTGGACCGCAACAGTTTCCGCGAGATCCTGGCTAGAAGGCCGGCATTGGCGGAGACCATTTCCCTTGTATTGGCCAAACGGCGTCTTGAATTGGAAGCCGCGCGCGGAGTATTGAAAGACGAAGCGGTCCCGGACCGCATCGCAAGAGAACAGGGCAGCCTTCTTTCCAGCATCCGGGACTTTTTCGGGCTTAAAGTGTTATAGAGTGTTTATTTGAGAACTATACCTTATTGATTCGCCGTTAATGTATGCCGCCCGCCAGCCGGGCAGGTCGTAAAAATCGACCTGATAAATATTCGGCTGTCCGGACACGTCCGCCATCTTGTAATAGGGAGCGTCTCCGACGGCCCCCTCAAAGTCATACGCAGGATCCGATTCAAATTGGTTATACACCTTTTTCCCCTCTTCGCTATGGCTGCGCGACCCCATGCGCTGCTGCTTGAAATAACATGACGGCCAGAGAGGTTAAAGGCGACCCGAAAGGCCTATAAGCTTCTGGGCAACATTATATAAAGCAAATATGACTTTCGGCCCATGTATTATTGCGTAATGGACACTAAACTATCAGCAGAGAGCCCGGGGATGTTTACCGGAAAACCTAAAATCGAGGAGAAACTTTAAATGAAGAAAATATTCGTGGCAGCATTACTCGCACTGACAGGCACACCTTATGCGGCTGAAAACGCCATCGAGTCCCTAAAATTATCGGTCCCGCCCTCAGCCCTGGAAGCGGCGGAAGCGCCGCTCCCTACCACGGTTAAGTCACCGGAACAAACAATTAACGGAATGTCGCTTAGGACCTTGGAGATGAATCTGCTTGTCAGCCCGCAGTTCGGATTCATCATGGACAGCGGCTGGGGCGACGAATCGATTATGGCGGTAAATACGGATGAAGGATATAAAGTACTAGCCGCCGTCACCGATGACGGAACAGGCGAAGCCCGGAAAATGTCCATGAAAATCACGCGCATCCCGGTCGAAGGCGTATCCTATATGCGCTATAATTACCGGCTTGAAGGCAAGGGGGTCAACCTGGAACTGAGAAAAGCCGCCAAACAGGATGCCGGCTCGGTTCTAAAACTCGCCGTGGTAGGGAAAGTCGGAAATGAAAGCATAAAGCTTTATGTCAGCTACCTGCCTTATGGAACCGAGGGCGGAACGCTGAAGATAGACGGCCCCGGAGTGGAACTTAAAAACACCGGCGCGATCCTCAACACAGCGGCCAAGTTTGACGGGCGCGTATCGATATCCGCCGAATCAGCCGCCGCCGTGCTTTCCATAGTCATGGGGATGCATGCCGACAACACTTCTTTCGGAGATATTTAAGGGAAAGAAAGGAAGGACGGATATCGCCGCCAATAAGTTCGGACATTAAAAGACCCACTTATGCGGTAAAGTCTACAGTGCCGCACGTGAAAAAGGCGGATTCGGCCAAGAGTTGCCGAATCCACCTTTTTTCATTCGCAATATTATAAATATCGGAGATCTGACCGCAGACCGCATTCCAGGTTTTCTATGCTATACCCCCTGCCCAGGTAGCTCCAGGGGAAAAAAACCGTTTTTCCCTCGGAATCTTTTTTAAAGTTGCATTCTATTTGTTTGAAGAAATTCATACCCCTCCTTGCTGTGTAACTTTGGATACAGATCCCCGGACATTATAAAACACGGTGCGCCAAAAATTAGGGGAATAACCCGGTTTATGTTATCCACCTGTAACCTGTAACCAAATCCGCCGGAAAAGGCGCCGCAAATGTTCTATTTAATCGGGCTTGTTCCTACGGGACCTTTGGAATTAAGGGCTTTAGGAACAACACCACGTTTGGGGAGGACCAGACAGCCGCGCAGAATTTTCAATTCTTTTCTGAAAGCCGGACTTTTCATATACAACGGATAAAGGATCTCAGCCAACCGCTTGCCGGCCTCAAGATCCGAAGGATGATGCACTCCGCCGATTACGCGGTAAAGCGCAACCTCGTCCGCGCGAGCCATGAAATCCGTGCGGCGCCCAGGCACAAGATTGGAAAAAATGAGCGCGTACATCCGGGATATTGTCGCGTGCCCGCTGGGGTAGGAGTCCCCCCCTATTTTGCCCAGACATGGGTTAAAACTGGTGTCGCGCAGGAACGGGCGGGGACGCTTGTACCTGTCTTTTATGTCCGCCGCTATGCCATCGGTTTCCATCTTAATACGTTTTAAGACCGCAGCCGCCTCGGGCGGCATGGGCTTCGGAAAAGGACTTACCGCCCCGAACAAACTGTCAACGTCGGCTTTGGCCTCGGCGTTAGCATTGGCGCATTGTTCGTCCGTGCGTTTCGTCTCCCACTCGCGCACGGCAGCCAGATCCGCCAGATCCTCTTTGCTCCCCTCTGCGGGCGGAGCCGGGAATAATATCCGCTGCTGTTCGGCGGTAAGATAAAAATTGGTGCGCGGGATCTTCCACTGTTCGGCCGCGTACGACGGGGGAGCGAAATAAAAAAACAACACCAAAGCCGTAAGGAACAGTGTCTTTTTTCGCAACATAAGCTGATTTTTGGAGGTTAGAATCAAAATCGGGGCACCAGGAATTGAACCTGGAACTCATGCTCCCAAAGCACGCGTGAGAACCATTTCACTATGCCCCGTCTCTGTCGCACCCCGCGCTTAACACATGCGCGGGGCGGATTACCGCCGGACCTCCTAAGGTTATCGGTCCGGTGCTCCCGGAGGGGGATTCCATCCCCCTTCCGCGTTTGCTTCCTTCGCCAAGGCTCAGTCGCCGCACTGAACCCCCTGATGTGGAAATCTCCTGAATACTAAGGAGGCAAATCTTCTTATCTCTGTCGCACCCCGCGTTTAACTTAATTACCGATTTGCGCGACACACGCTTTCGCGTGCTGCGCCCATGCGCGGCGCGAAAACTCCCTCAACACTACCTATAACATTCTACTAAAATAGCCGCGACTCTTGGTCGCACGTTTTAAACTTTGTCTAAGCGGGTACTAAAAATATATAATAATGCAATATTCCGGGATAGTGTAACGGTAGCACGAGAGACTCTGAATCTCTTTGTCTAGGTTCGAATCCTAGTCCCGGAGGTGATTTGAACAAGAAGACCCTTTGACGAGTATGTCAAAGGGTTTTTTGTATGTAGGGACTACACTTTTTCCATCCAAGGTGCAGTTCGAAAGTACCGTGTTCAGCAACTCCCGTTTTTCATGGGACTTTCGAACTTTAAACATACTATAAGCTTTGTTTGACCATTCTAAAATCCTGATTCCCGTCTCAAGATAGTTTTTGTTTGCGTTCTGATGCTTCTTTAGGGTCTCAATAGCTATTGTCTGACTATTAGCCCATTCAGTTGATACCTTGAGCCAGTATTGTTCGTTTATGACCCCTCTAAGCTTATCTTGATAAGCCTTGTCTGTCCAATCCTGTAATTGGGCGATCTCTTGAGTCAGCTTTGCAACAACTTCATTGTGATATTCTTTTTCGTCCTCATGGCTTTCAAGTAAAGCTTCTTTGTACCAATTGAGGTGTTTGTCTGAAATAGTAGTCCTTTTGACTATTGAGGCGAATTGTTTTTCAAGGTCTTCCTGACTTATATAAGCACTAGAACATTTACCTTTGAACCCTGTGCAATGGTAATAGATATATTTACCTTTCTTGATCTCCGCTGTAACTCCGCATCCGCATTTGGCGCAGGTCAAAAGTCCGGAATAGGCAAAATCATGTTTCCGATACTTGGGCCGATTCAGGCTTTGGAATTGCCGCTGAACACGATCAAACAATTCCTTACTGATGATCGGCTCATGGATTCCCTTATACAATACCCCACGCCAGCGAAAGTCGCCATAATAAATCGGATTTTTTAGCATCCAATCTACTTGGCTTTTACTTAAAGGTTTGCCAGTTCTCGAAGTAAGACCTTCTTTGCGGAGCAGTTCTTTGGCTTTTTCAAGCGAATGTTCTCCGGAACTATAATATTCAAACATCTTGCGCACAAATGGAGCGCGAGCCCTGTCAACTTCTATGCGCTTTGTTTCAGTGTTATTAATATAACCCGTAGGAGCCTGTTGGGGATATTCCCCTTGTCGCGCTTTTTCTAATAACCCCTTAATGGATTCTTCACTCAAGTTATCTGTATAATTTTTAGCAAGCAAGACTTTGAGGCCGTGAACAAGTTTCTGATGAGATTTAGAATCCTTGCTTAATGTCTCGCCCTCTTTAGCCAGGATGACCGTTAAACCTTGTTGATCGATGTCTAAGGCGACATGATCAGTAAAATTTCGATATAGCCTGTCTGTTTTCTCACAAAGAATCGTCTTGACCTGTTTTTGTCGCTTGATGAAAGAAACCATTTCATTAAAAATAGGCCGTCCCTTTACCTTTGCGCTTTCCGACTCGACAAATTCTTTGACAATCGAAAGCCCCTTTTCCAAAGCGTATTGCCGAAGAAATTGTTGTTGGGATTCAATTGAGTAGCCTTCTTCAGCCTGTTCTTTGCTAGAAACTCTTACATATATGACACAGTTCGTATTTTTGGTATCCATTTATTTAACCTTATTAAGTAATTTTCGCAAGTCACTCACAGAGTATAAGCGATATTTAGATATAGGATGACGATAGGCTTTTAGTTTACCGGCCCTATCCCATCGGCGCAATGTTTCAGCATTAACACCGATAAATTCAGCCGCTTGGGAAACCCTCATATAATCTTTTAATTTTCTCATATCCTAAACAACATTATACATCTCTTTTATCTAATTCACCGCGTATTACCGGAGGATCATAAGCATAAATCGTGTTTTGCAACCATTCCAGTACACCTATGGGTGGTTTATTAAACACTTCTTTTAAAGGAACCTCGAATTCCCCTCTCTCTTTCCCCGAGGGACAAGCAATATCGATACCATACGGCAAAAGCTCACTCCTATATCTATAAAAAGTAGGTTTACTTTTGAGTACACTTCGCAAATCCTTACCTGTTTTCCATGAATCATAGGCCATTTGTTGCCTAGGTTTCAAACCCTCAATCCTGACACTATCAAGATAGATGTTTTCGGGTAATTTCATTGCCATTATGCGTTCCATTACAATATTATAAACCTGATTTTTATCAGTCCAAAACACACCCCACTCTAATTTCCGTTCCTTCAATTCCTTTCCGCGCAAAGTAACCTCGCAACGCAAAATCTTATCGGCATATAAAGCGAGGACGTTACGGACACATAGAGGGATTTTATCACTCAACTTATGCGCTATAATTTCGTCACCCTTACAATATATTTTCAGACTGACCCGCCGAGAGTTCTGTCCGATATATAAAGTTTTTTCTGAATATGCAGAAGTTTTTTGATGTCTTCCACTGGCAAACTTTGTAGCAGTCCGAATCCAAGATCGGACCTCTTCACGGGAATTTAATTTAAAATTATGCGTACAATCTATGCGCTTGATTAAAAAGAGTCCGTTTCTCATCATAAATTCAACGTGGGTATTTTCTGATGGAATACCTAATTTTTCAAGCACTCCCATTACAAAGGCAAAAGCCAAGCTTCTTAAATCATCCGAACCAAATAAATTATGCCCTTGTAAGAATTTGACTGGATTACCGGAGATAGTGATCATAGATGTTTTACCGTCTTCCACTTTTTTAGTTTTTACCGATACGGTTGCATCATGGGAACCCGTTACTTGCTTAAATTTGTCTATTTCCCATTCAATCGTGCCATCCTCACGAACTGACGCAACTTTACCCCCAGAGATAAGTTCTGGATGCTCTATTGCAACATCTATGGTAAGCCAATCAATCATAATCAATTCTCAAATTTGGTACTAAAGGCCAGTATTACTTGTACTGGCCTTCCTACTGCCCCATCCCCCGCCCCGCCTACGGCTGGGGCGGTGGGTGGGGCGATACTTACTTGGGCATCATCCTTTGCCCATTTCTCTAGAATTTTCAAATAGGACTGCGTATTGGATAGGATTTCTAAAGCATCAGCCTTGGATAAGGAATTATTGTAATCCTCATTCCATTCGCCTATTGTCAGGTCTATTAGCTTCTCCCGATCGACCATACGCAGTTTAGATCAAATGCAGACATAGAGGAGCATGGCAATAGCCGATGCCCCAATTGTTAGGCAATTGATCTTATACTATGGCTTTCAGACGAAGCGAAAAGAACCCTATTAAGGGCTTTAAACGGATGCAATCGAGCCATAAGAATACCTCCACTTGTAGATTCAAGCGTGGACTTTTATGGTTTTATTTTTAAGTTAAGTTGAAGCGACTAGATTATTTGAAGGTTAGAAATTTTATTGGCCCGATTTGATTGTTTTATAAGGTTTATATACTACCTATATTTTTAATTAATTTTTGTGGGCCGGGATTATAATGTTTTTAGTTTTTCGTTTTATGTCGCCGATATATATTTTCGTTCTAATTTTAATTTAGCGTTATTTTGTCCATCCACGCTACAGTCTAATACTATCAAATAGTTTCAGGGATTTCAATGCGGCAGAGCATATAATGAAGATTTGGGTGGTAAAGAACGCCTTTGGATCGCCGCCCTCTTGCTCCGCTATCCAGCGGCGACCTAGAGCCGCCGCCGGATAACAACCCGGTCGGCGAAAAATAAGGCTTGTGTTATTATTGAAAGAAACTAGGCAAGCTCATTGGGCATCTATTAAAAAGAGCTCAATGGTTTGCCATATAGCTTTGCAAAGGCTTGTAACTCGGTAAAATCCACCCTGCGTTCACCAGATTCGCATTTCGACACAAAAGATTGTGGTTTGCCCAATTTTTGGGCGACTTCAACCTGAGTAAGCTTCGAGCTAAACCGCGCTTGTCTCAGTTTAACAAGAAATGATTGATATTGCTTGGAATGGACGTTAGACATGAATTATTGACCACTTTGAAATAGATAATAAATAATGATAGTATCCTGTAATCGAATAACCCAAAATAGGATATAGGTGCTCTTAGAATAGGCATAGGGCTTCTGAATAATCTAGTGATTAGAGGAAAGATATTTTATGGATAGACAAAGGAAAAATTTTTTACGGAAACTTCATTCGCCCGCACAGTCGTTAATTGATAGAGCAAGGAATACGTTTGACACAATAATTGAAGAAAGCCTAATCGTTTTTATTGCTTGGTCATTGGCTTTGTTTGAGTGGATGCGATATTTTTTCTTAAAAAAAATGATCCCAGTACCGCTTACGCTTGTAGCAATTATTGTTACCTGTGTTTACATAATTAGATTGCGACGATTGTCAAAGGAAAATTCATCAGTGGAGAAAGGAATAGAGGGCGAAAAAATAGTAGGCCGGCATCTTGAAGAAGAACTTACTCCCCTTGGTTATTACATTATCCACGATATTGTGGCTGATAATTTCAATATAGATCATGTGGTTATTGGTCCAACGGGAATTTTCTGCATTGAAACAAAGAACTGGACAAAACCCACTGATGGAGAGCACCACGCAATTACAAGCGATGGTAAAAGAATTTTTAGAGATGGATTTCCCGTTGAAAAAGATGTTATTTTTCAAGCAACCAGTTCTGCGAAATGGCTATCTAGATTGTTAAAACAGTTAACGGGAAGAGGGTTTTACGTACAACCTGCTGTTGTATTTCTTAATTGGTTTACAATTACTCCTAAAAAACCCGGCTATGATTTGGTATGGATTTTAAACGAAACAGGAATTATTGATTACATTAAAAAGAATTTCAAAAAACTCTCTCTGGATGACACAGCGTTAATAGTTGCACAAATCAAAAATCATATTGTCCAAAAGTAATCTCCAATTTTCTTAAAATCCCCATATGCAAACCGGGGGGCTGTAAAGCTGTAACGCATTTTGCCCCCCAACAGACCATCAATAAAGGCTAATACGCAAGCTAAAAATACGCGAAATTATAGGGGAGTCGGGTCAGTTTTAGTTGCAACTTAAGGATTATTTTGATTGCGACTTTACAGTCGGCACCCGATAACAGCTCGGGCGGCAAGCGGTTCATTTGTAAATATTGTGTTTTGCTGTAGAACTTGTTTGTTAAATGCTAGAATTTTTCTATGTTAGGGACGGACCTAACCCCTTTCTCTACCAATTTCGTCGGGGTCTTTTCGTTCTATATAATTAGGTGGTTATCATGGATAAAATAATTGGATATTTTGCTTCGAAAAACCGTCCGGAGTGTTGGGGTGTGTTTGTTTTTATTGTCTTAGCTCTACTTAGTATCTATGGTGCTTTATCCTCGGAAGCTTCTCTTACAAGCATAGTAGCGCTTGCTTTGGGTTTAGTGGCCGCCGTCGTTTCCATATGGTTAGTCTTCCTGGCGCATGACGAAACCAAAAACAACAAGTTGACAGGATTGATTACGATAGTCATGATTACCATAGTGTATATTAGTGGATTTTATACTGAAATTAAACAATCATGGTTCCCTGGAGAGGAAATAACAAGGGATTATCAGTTTCATGTTGTTTTCTCTAAGCGCAATACTAATGGCCAAGGAGACATCTGGCTCCCAGTGTGGCCAACCCTCAACAATGCCCTTTCTAGCTATCATGTTAAAATGGGTCAGATTTTTTTAAATGTAATCGAAGCGATGAGGATTGGCGATAAATCTGATTTGACGCGTTTACGTGACACACAAACGCTTGCGTTAGATTGCATGGAGTACTTGGTCTTGACTGAATTGTCAAAACGCACTAGAAATTCGTGGTCAGGCAAGTATGTCAGCACAAAAATAGCGCATGCGCAGGGCTATAGTTCTGTTGGGGTACAGATGCCTAATCCGAGTACGGGCAGTGTGACCTCAAGTTTGATTGAAATTATCAGCCAGAATCCGTTAGTAAAAACAACTACCCAACATGGAGTATTAACTCTACCTCCTGGAACCACATGCCAAGTTCTTCGTACTGATGCAAGCAGTAAATTAACCTTCAAAAATGATTTTGTGACGATAAACATAACAATGGTTAGCAGAACTGGCGGTGGCGCGAGAGGACCAATATGGGGAGTATTAGACAAGGAAGATGGGCAGATTGCAGTTGTTGTCGGGACACTTGAAGCCAATATCAATGCCAGATTGCGTAAGAAAGGCGAAATTCCGCATTATCGAGCATGGGTGCAAACAATAGAGTCTATAATGACTGAATATGATTGGAAAACAATTCAGGACGAGTTGGACAAAGAGGCTGTAAGACGAACGGCGATTTCAGTGGTCCATTAATGCAGATATCCTCCCAGAAAACATGTCGCTATTGTGATGGCCATCTCCCAATATATTAGCCCGCGGCGGACTGTGGGTTTTGACTTCCATCGTGCAATAAATCCCCCAAATCTGCCTTTTCGCAGGGATTATTGAGAAGCCAGTTGCGAAACGTGTCTAATTGGGGGAGGACACTTTCAAAAGAGACCCTTTGACGAGTATGTCGAAGGGTCTTTTGTATGTAGCGTATAGCTTTTTCTCTATCAGAGTGTAGTTCGAGCAGAGCAAATGTAAAGTTGCAAGCCTTTTTGACCCAGCAGTTGCAGAAGTTGCCTTCTTTTTTACGTCGTTAGATGGGTCAATTTACTTGCAACTAGAGGGTCAATTTCCGTTGCAACTTTACACCTTTAGCGTTTAAATATCCTTCAGATACATACTGTATGGTAACAAAATTATTGCACTTTGCATAAATATACATCTAAATTTCCTAATTTTATCCGGATAAGTTTCTGGATGACTATATTGTTAACCGCTATATTCCGTTTGGGGGGAAATTTCATAAAGACCTTGGTAGTTTTACCGGGGTCTTTTTGTTTTGTATAGTTGAGGTAAGATTATTGGGAGAGAGCAATGAATAACATTTTAAGTGACATTATCCGCGCCGTAACCAACACTGATAAGGTAAACAGATTGGAAAGCGAAATATTTCAGATACGAACCATTTTAACAGACCAAAGAAAAGAAAGGAGTGAAAGACGAAAAGACTTGTTGGTGAATTTTGTTGTGGCACTATCAAGCGGTGCCCTTATAGCTTTGTTTACTATTTGGCTCACCAATACTGCAAACAAGAAGAATTTGGACTCACTTATTGATGTCAATTTTGGCATGCAAGATAGCTTTGGAAGAATTCTAGTTTCCACCGGCACGGTTAAAATATATATTGAAAATATTGGTCCCAATGATGTGCAAGACATTCGACTAAACCTGATAACATTTCATGCCAATATTCTAGCTTTTGATAAAATCGAACTTGACGTCTGGCCTCTAAAACCACTGCATATAATTAAAAAGTTGAAGGTAGGGGAAAAGTATACTTTAGATTTAAAGGAGGCTGGGTTTAACTGGGAAGCTGCATTCCAAAAGGACGAAAATCCGAAATTAAATGCTCATAGGCCAAAAGAATCTCAATTGTTTTGCAGATTAAGTGCGAAGTATAGTCGTTCGTGGGATAACAAACCTTTCTATGTAAACAGCATATATAAAATGTACAGGAATATTCTTCTCCCATGGAATCTTCCGATGAGCAACGATAAATTTATACCGGATAATAGGCTCTAACGGTGCCCTTCTCCTTAAAAATCAGACCATTCCCCATAGTCCCCATAGGTTAACAGTAAACTAGCCTGATTTCCCTTACAATGGTCAATTTGTTCCCCCCTGTGTTCCGTTGGGGGGAGTTTTTATAAGGCCTTCGCAAAACAATTTTGCTTAGGCCTGTTTTTTTGCCATAATTATTGCCACTTATTTTAAAAAGTAGTTGAACTCTGGCGTGATGGGATAAATCATGGAAATACGGTACATTAATGATAATGAGGAAAAACTGCGGAGGTGGATTGAAGAGTTGACCTCCAAGCCAACCGATCTTCTTGCACATACTGCTGAATTCCAACACGCATATTTTGGGGCATTCCACGATGAAAAAATTATAGGTTTTTCCGTAGTGCTAAAAACCGACAAATGGATATTGGATGCATTGTTCGTTCATCCAGATCACAGGGGCCGCGGTATAGCAGGGGAATTAACAAAAGCTAGGTTAGCTTTTGCAAGACAGAATGGGGCGAAAGAAATATGGTACTGCTGCGGCGACCAGAATACTACCAGCCTATCCTCGCACAAGGGGTATAAATTCGTTAAAGTTAGGAAAGCCACTCCGGAAGAGGCTCCGGCACCATCCCACTGGTATAAGATGAATATATAGTATCCATCCCCTTCAAGAAAGTTCTGAAATCGTCCAAGCCGGGGAGCCAAGATTTGATGATTCGAATTGACGGCGGTTAAGGTTAACCGCTGTCATTTTTTCCCCGTCGGAGAATCCACCGCCTTCCGCTTTAGATGCGAATAGTAGAGCATCTTTTCGGCCGAAAGACCGCCGGTCTTGGCTTAATGGGCTTAGTTTCGCTGGTTAAAATAATAAAACCTGCCCCTTTTTGAACATTAGAGTTCGCCTCTATGGGGAATATATCATTTTTGAATTATGTATACTGTCCCTGAAACTCCTCGCTGAAACTCAACGATTGAATTGAGACTTGAATTATGCCGAAAAATAGCGACTTGACCATCAAAACAACCGCCGGTGTTTTTGCCGCGCGCGATTACGGCGGCGTCGGCAGGGATATCCTATTTATACACGGCACCGGGCATAATCTTGAGGTTTGGGCCCCGCTGGCGGAGTCGCTAAGGAATAAGTTCCATCTTGCGGCTTTTGACATGCGCGGCCACGGCCAGACTCCGGAAAATTCGGTCTCGCCGGAGCAGTATTGGCGGGACATCGGCCCTGTGGCCGAGGCTTTAGGACTCAAAAAACCTTTACTGGTAGGCCACTCTACAGGCGGCTATGCGGTAACCGCCTATGCGGCTTCAGGTGGAGAATGCTCCGGCATAGTGATACTGGACGGATTTGTGCTTGATGGCAGGAAGACTCCGGAGGAGGCAAAAGCCTGGCATTTGCCAAAGGAACAGCTTTGGGAAATGTTTCGTTACGGATGGACGGCGACCGAAACCCAAAAAGAGGCATATATCGCTGAGGTCTGCTCTAAAGCTGCCGGCGACTGGTTAAATGCCGGCCTTTCATCGGCACTTATTTCAGATTTTACGCGGAAATCATTCTTACGTTCTGGAAACACCTGGATACGGCGTCCTACGATGGAGGAAATAGCTGTGGTCGGATATCCAGACACTGATGCGGAGATATACCCGTCAGTTGATATTTACTCCAGGGTTAATGTCCCCGCGGCTTTTATTTTTGCTACCAATGGGCTTTACGCTAACAGACGTAACGATCTGGAGGGTGTTGTCTCCAGCAAGAAAAATAGAATCCTCGTTACCATTGAATCTTCCCATAATCTGCACATGCTGAAGCCTGCTGAAGTTACCGCAGGTATTCTTAATCTTGCGGCTCTTTTATAGGTTCCCCGCAAAATGCCAGGATTTGACCATACCCAGCGTTCCAGCCCCATAATAGGCTGTTTTATCCCGTTTGAGGTTGGGATTTATATGTATAATTGTTCTATGGATAATTCTTTTTTTGACAATCTCAAAGAAGTTGTCGACGAGTTTAAAAAACAGGGTGGAGGTAAAATGGAAAAAGACTTTACAGGGAAGCTGTTGTTACCGGCTATAGCGGTCATCGCGGCCGTATTTGCGTTTTCATCCTTCTTTATAGTCCCTCCCGGTGAGGTGGCCATAAAGACCCGCCTCGGCTCCATAGTGGATTCCTACAGCGAGGGGCTGCATTTCAAGATGCCATTCCTGGAAAGTATAACCAAGTTCTCAATACAGATACAACGCGCCAATATTAAAACGCAAGCCTTCTCAAAGGACCTGCAGACTATGAACGCGCACTTGGTGGTAAACCACCGGATACAGAAAGAAACAGCGATCAGCATTTTCCGCAACCTGGGGCCCAATTACGTTGATAATATCGTGGACCCGGCGGTTCAGGAGGTTTTTAAGGCAATAGCGGCCCGCTACTCCGCTGAAAAGGTTATCTCGGAGCGCAATGCGCTTGTCCAGGAAATTAATCTAGAGGTAAAAGAGCGGCTTACAAAAAAGGAAATTATTGTTACGGATATCTCCGTGGTAAATCTTGACTTTACCGAACAGTTCCTGAAGGCCGTGGAAGACAAGCAGGTGGCGGAACAACAGGCCCAGATGGCCGGAAAGCTGGTGGAGAAAGCCAAGCGTGACGCCGAACAGCAGATAGCCAAGTCGCGTGGCGAGGCTGAAGCCCTGCGCATGCAGCGCGAGCAGGTTACCCCCGCCCTTATCGAGCTCAGGAAAGTGGACGCCCAGCTTAAGGCTATAGAGAAGTGGAACGGCGTGCTGCCTGGCTACGTTGGCGCCGGCGTGCCGTTTATTTCCATAGAGAAAAAATAAAGTTTCCACTACCGTTAAACTCGGAGAGAAATTTTAAAGACCGCTTCTTCATATAAGGGGGCAGCGTCCGCTGGGACTGCACAGAGAGCCCTTCACGATTGATGGTTCGAACACCCACAAAAAAGCGAGTTACACCTATACCCCCGCGAGCCGGCCATTAACGAGTGTACCAAAGCGCCCGACTCTTGGTCTCCCTTCCGGAACACCCTATGACCAGGAGGCCGGTCTGCGGGTCGTAAAGCCACTTACCGCTGTCACCCGCGAGCTCCGGCATTTTTCCGGCGCTCACGTTCGGGTGCTGTGTTGCATAGTTGACATCGATGGTCTCCAACGGGCCTTCTCGGCCGTCCGCAGCTATCTTAAAAGAATAGCGCCCAGGAGGCAGAGGCACTTCCAGCCCCCAGCTGAAACCGTTGGCCCCTTTGTCGGACATCAGACCTTTAACCGGGTCGTAGCCGTTAAAATCTCCCAGCACGGACACTTTGCCGGCGTGCCCGCCGCTTATGTACGTGGAAAACATCACGCTGAAATTCTCAAGCCCGGCGCCGGGCCGCAGTTCCACCCCCGAGATCCTGTGCCGGTGCATGCCCCTGTCGCCGGTTTCAAAACTGTAGAGTTTCAACTCCGGAACTTTAAACCCCGACAGGTCCGCCGGCAGCCGGCCATTGGCCAGGCTGTAATCCCAAATATGCCGCCTCAGATTATGGAGAGCGCCGTACCCCCGCGTATCGCTGGCGAGCGCGAACATCATTTTGCCCCTTTCCACGAACATCAGAAAGATCATAATCCCGAACAGCACGGCCGGCACGCCCAGGACAATGAGAACGATCTTGCGCGTCCCGCTTCCACCGGCCCGGCCGCTCTTGCGGACCTGCATCAGCTCGCCGCGCAACCACGGATCCAGATGCTCACCCACAAGCAGGTCCCGGTAGTCCTTCTTGGCCAGTTCCAGCAGCTCTCGCAGTCTGGCGGTATCGCCGCGCGAAGCTATCACGATGTCGCGGCGAACCCGCTCCGGCTCCTTGTGCCAACTCTCGGCGCCGTACTCCTCCAGCGCCTTCAGCACGCCAGGGGCTTCCTTCTCGTGAAAATATTTTTTTATCCAATCCGTTAGGTCCATGCTGATTTTTTCGCCCATTTCCGGTTTCCCCTTTCTGCGCTCATTCACCGCTGACCATGTAATGAGTCTCGCGCTAACACTCTTCGAAGCTGACAAGGAAACCGCCGCCTTCACCTATAAACTTTCAACCACCAGAAGCGGCAGCTCCATCCTCTACTGAAAATCGAGAAAAGTATATTGCGTGTATAATTTGGGATATTGCTTAACGCTGCGCAACTTAGCTGACCGCTAAAAATTAAGATCCGTTCATTTCAGTAAGAACTCCAGGCAACTTCTTTCAAATCCTTGTGCGTGCAATCTATGTATATGTTTCTACCGTCGTAAAGCCAGCGGCCGCTATCTTGTATATCCGTGAAAGTGGCCACGCGAATCTCGCTGCTGTGCGGATGCCCGGAATAGGGAAGCCGCAGTTCCGGCGGCGAAGGGATAACGCTCTCTATATCCGGCGGAACTTCCAGGCTTGACTGCGTTTTTGCCGCCAACTGCGCGCGCATTTCCTTCAGCTTCCCCCTGGTGGCGCCAGCTATGGATTTCCCCTGCATGCCGCTGAAATAAGGCGAGGCAATAGCGATAATTACCACCGCCACCAGATAGAGGCCGAACATCGCCCCGCTGCCGGCCGGCCAGGGCCGTTTCCATTTCATGAAAAGCCGGATCAGGAGGTAAATGAAAGGCGCGGCGAACAGCAAAATCTGCGGCCAGGCCGGGCTGCCGCAAAGTGCCGATTCCCGGCCAAGCGCTAAAATCCAGTATATCGTAACCGAATAACATAAAAGCGCCGTCAGGGTTTTAATCACCGACTCGCCCAAATCAGGTGTTTCGTTTTCGGGTTGTTGCGGAGGGGCTACCGGGGCCGGCACGGACGGCCAGGCCAGCAGGGCCAGCAGTATCAATAATCCAGGTATTCCGATGATCAACAAGAAAATGAAGTACTCGCTGCGGCCCGCGTTTCGAAGACACCGTAACAGCAGGGAAAGTAAGGGGATGCACACCAGGACGAAATATATAGGGGAAAGGAAATACCCGTTGGGGCCGTAGATCAAGTGGTCTATGGCGGCCAGACCGTAAATAATAAGAATATTGGCCGCGGCAAACGGCCATAATTCTCCCGGCCCGGACCTGCCTGAAAAATCCGCAAAACGTTTAAAGGGGCCAATAAACCATTCCATGATTTTCCCCAAATTCGGCCAGTAAGCATCAAAGCATCTAAATTAGAGTGTTTTCAGATCCCGCAGATTAACTGCAAGGCCCCTACAGGTTATTATCGTAGCCGCTTTTGGGAGAAGACGTTTCAGTCAGCAGCGACTGGACCCAGCGGCGGTTTTCCCAAAGCGCGCAACCGCTTCCGGTTTCATCGAGCCGGCAGTGATTGTCGCGTATTTTTTTCAAGAAGAGCGACTGCAGAGCCTCTTTGAGCGGACGCTGTTTGATATTGGTATCGGAAAAAGGCGCGAACGGGCATGGCTCCAGTTCCCCGCCGGGGCCTATGTGCACAAAACCGCGGCCCGCCGCCAGACAGCCGTCGTATATTTTCTCGTCGCCCGGGAACTGGACGAATAATGCTTCTCGCCTAGCATTTAAGGCGTCAACGTGTTTACCGAGACTCTCTCTCTGCGCATCCGTGACCGTTTTCTCCCCCGTTCCTTCTTCGACTGGAATAAACTCTATGAAAAAAATTATTTTCGCGCCCAGTCCGGACACTGTTCGCAGGAACTGTTCGGACGTTACCGTTTCATAGTTGTCCCGTGTAACGGTTATCGAAACGCCGAAAAGGATGCGGGCGCCGCGCAGCTTATTTATTTTTTCCAGAATCCTCGCGTAAACCCCGGCGCCCCGCCGCACGTCGGTATCCTGCCCTACCCCCTCCATGCTGATCATAGGGATTGTATTAGGCTGCTTCTTGAACCGGCTAAGCGCGTCTTCGTCAATTAAGAGGCCGTTCGTAAACATAACGAAAAGAGTGTTCTTAAGATCGCGGCTGATATCCAGTATCTCTTTACGCACCAACGGCTCGCCTCCGGCGACAAATACAACCGAAATGCCCAGCGCCTCCGCCTCGGACATTACTTCTCTCCAGCGTTGAGCCGAAAGTTCTTCTCCGGCCGGACGGTGGTGCGCCTGCGCGAAACAACTCTTACACCGGAGATTGCAGCGATTGGTGATACTGGCGATAAGATAGGGCGGCACATGAACCCCGGACCTTTCCAGGGAAAGCCGCAACCGCGCCGCCTTGCGTTGGGTTAGAATAGTCTTGAAAGCAAAGTAGGCATACGATGGCCTGCGCAGCGAGATCCACAATACGTTTTTTACCGCTCTCAACAGCAACTCATTCATTGTTGCAATGTATTTTGTATCTTCCGCCATGTTTCACTCCCGTATGTACCTGTACATAAGCGCAATTGAAATTACAGGCGTTCGTAATATCCAATTGAACACTCATAAATTTCGGAGCCCAAAAACGCTGTTTTTAATTGGGAATAGATGATTCCCCTTCCTAAGTTTTAATAGGTGGTTAGAATCTGCCCCGGGGAGCATACGATTGTTGGTTCGACCGGCGGCGGTTAAGGTTAACCGCATGATACCTTTGCGGCGCGGCGCCGGACTGGCGGCTATCGCTTGACCAGTTCCATCAACGCCGCCATCGCCGGAAGCAGGATAGAACCGACCATAGCCTCTCCCGCCACCAGGCCCGAGGCCAGGGGCGTGGCATAATGAGCGAACCCCCCGCCTTCGTCCGGGGAGAACCGGTTCCAGACGGCCGAGATCACGCTGCCTACGGCCATACCGATGTTCAGCGAGGCCGGGAGGATCAGCGCGAAACCCAGCGCCGCGGGGATCGGCACCATCCAGAAGCGGCTAACCTCGTGGCCCTTCTCGTTGGTCTTCTTGAACGCGAGCAGCAGCTCGAAGAATACGCCGATAAAGATTGCGATGATGGACGCCTGAAGCGCGCCGTGAGGAAGGAAGGACAGGCCTTTCTCCATCACGATGGCGAGCGTAGCGATCTTGAGACCCGTCGGGGCGGCGAGCTGGCCCGGGTTGAGGCCTATACCGTAGGTGCGCTCCAGCATGTTAAACATGAACGGCGTCAGGATCGCGCCTATCGGTATCACTATCAGCTGGGCCAGGATCAGGGTCTTGAACTTGCCGCCCAAGCGCTGTGCCACCCAGAACGACGGCACAACGTTCTCCGAGGTGGCCTGGGGGTTGGCGCTGACGTAGGCGGCGGTCAGGTTGGATCTGATCTGGGCGGGCCAGAGCAGGCCGAACAGGAACTGCGTGGCGTTGGCCATCAGCGAGACAGGCCCGGAGCCGGTGATGCCCAGTACGCGCAGGCCGGCGATGATGAGTATAGGCTGGATGGCTACAGCCAGCAGCACCTGAGTCCAGGGCATGTCGAACCAGGAGCTGGTCATCCAGACCAGCAGCGTCACGGTAACGGAGATGCCAGTAATAGTCCACCAGAGCGGGATACTCTCATCGGCCAGGGACTTGAACTCATGCTTCTCGAACTTGACCTTGTCCTTGTGCAGAAAATGGAGAACGATCGGGACAATTATGCTGGTCAGCGCGGCGGATATCATCATAGCCGTGGCCGGCCACATCATCCACTGCACCACGTACTTGAAGTGGGAGGAGGCGCCGGCGAATTCCGCGGCCTTGCCGCAGGTGGCGTTCAGGAAGTCCATCGCAGCCGCCTTCTGCGCGCCGTCCAGGCCGCCCACGGAGTTGAGGGTGTTCAGGCAGTTGGCGAAGTTCTCCTGGGCCACTCCGGAGAGGGCGGAGTACTTGGCCACGGTCTCTCCAAAGGCGCTGACCAGCCAGGTGCCGAGAAGGCCGGAGAGTCCCACGGAGAGCGGCACCAGCATGCCTATGCCCATGGCCGCGAACTCGGGCCCGAGCGCTATGTTCAGGGCCGGGTTGCCGACTATCGGGCTTATGACTCCCAGCCCGTCGCGCAGAAAGGTCAGGAAGCCGGCCACGCCGGTGCTGACCATCAGCACGTCGCGCTTGGTCTTGGTGGCGGCACTGGCCTTGGGGTCGGTCAGCGTCTGCGCCACGCTCAGTGTGGCCTTGCTGGCCGGCCACGGGATCGAGTGGTCCTTCAGGATGGAACTCCTCGGTAATATTCCCATAAAAACGCCAAGGTTGGCGGAGACCAGCAGCCAGAGGAACATCTGCCAGGTCTTCAGATCAAAGCCGATGTTGCGGCCGAAGACATTCTGGATGTAGTAGAACGCCGCAAGGATGACGACCATAAAGGCAATGCTGGACACGAGGCCTATCATGGTCTGAATGATGTTCAATTCGATGGCGAGTTCCTGGCCCCGCATCCGCTTGCCCAGGACAAAGGCGGCAAGAAACATGCCGCCGATGGTCAGGTCCACGCTCTGCCCTAATTTCAGCGTCACATACGGGGTCGCGGCCGCGGCCACGGCGCATAACAAACCGCCCAACAACAGCAACCGCCAATTCAGTTCCTTCATGATGTCACCTCCGGGTCTTCAACAGATGGTAATTTAGAATCGCAAACAACCTGGTTTAACAACGCGCTTTTTCCTTTGAAAAACATCTTCCTACTCCACCCATTGTTTAATATATAAATGATACCAAAAAGAAAAGTTATTTTCCTGAGAACCACGCTCTATCATATTGGGTGGTTTATTTTTCGCGGATAAATCAATGAAAAGCAAGAAGAAGTCCTAAAATGGTGTTTTAACACTTCGCCAGCCCGCAGGGAATAATACCTTTCCCCCCCTTCAAGAAAGTTCTGATTGTCTCCGGTTCAGACGTGGCTTCCTGCGCCGGCAGTTGTGTTTTACGTGGTTCGGAATTGCAACAAACGGAGCAGTGCGGGAACACCGACCAAGCAGATATTTACTGCCAGAGAATGGGGTATGAAACCAGCAAAATGATTAAGCGTCAGAAACGCAGCCTGGGCACAAAGCACGGCTGTTATTGCGGACGTGCGCGGTGTTTTCTCATCAAATTTCAGTCCACCCAATTTTGAAATATTCCTGTCCGGCCTTTTAGCGGCCCGCATGAAAAGGGCATAGCCTGCGAAAAAAAGAAGAATAAGGTATGTAAGGAACAGTCCCGCTATAAAAGCTTCCATGTACGCGGCTGGCGGCGGGGCAGTTTTGGGACTAAGTAAGGAGAAAAGGCTGCGCGAGGAAAACAGATAAAACCCCATAAATACCGCGGTCCCCAAATACCACAGGTAAAGGGGTATTTTGAGGGAACTGTCAATGATGGCTCCTGAGAATTCCAGCAGTAACGTAGCGGTGGACATTATGACGCAGACCGCAAGCAGTGAAAAGTTCAGGTAAGGCGTGTGGCCATGTTCCGGCCTCAAATATATCTGCGCCAGGACCGCCCAAAAAGTGAGCGTGTAAGATGTGGCGTGGTGAATACTGATAGCGGGAAGCATTTCCTCCATGAAGCAGATTGATAGCGCCAATACGAAGAAAACTGTAATTGGAACAAGCGAACCAAACCGCGTTTCGTCGGGAGAGAGGAAAAACAGCGCCGTAAACACGCACAGAAGCATCGGTATCAGGATTAGTTGTTTTTTCCTTCTTGTTTGCAGCGCCGGGAGCACAGCCTGGACAAATATCCCGGCGATAAAGGTTATGGTGATGTAAAACGCGGGATCTTTTTGTATTGAGTCCGCCATGGGTTGAATTGTATCTTTTTCGGTTCTTCCGTGCAAAATGCTGTTAGAACCTTTTCGATACGAATCCAGCAGTGCTCGTAAACAGTATTACTTCCGTTTAACCGCCGATATATTGCCGTAAATTTATCGCTGGCGCTTTTTGAGGCAATGACAATCATAAGTCGGCCATCCTTCCTCAATCAAACATGCAGTATGTTATAATCTTTAGCATATCACATGCGGGGATCTGGTCGTCGTATTGGCGGGCAATAAGCTGATCGAGGAAATTTGCGGATCGCCCAAGTTCGACAGCATCCATCCCCTTCAAAAGGATTCTAAAATCATCCGGGGTGAGGAGAAATTCATGGAAATCAACGGCAAAATACACCTTCTGGAACAGAACCTTAGCCGCCAATTGGATTGGATAAGGGCCGCCGATACAAAAGTAGCGCCGGTGATGTTTATTACCAGCTCCATGCTGGGCGCGGCGGCGGCAGTTCTTTCTCGCGCCGAGACCATTTATGCCGTTACGCTACTGCTCGCGGTGTTGACTATAATCCCCCTGCTCTGTACGCTATTCTTTATCGCCATGGCTAATTTTCCGCGCTTTAATCCGGATACGGGCTCAATAATCTTTTTCGAAGCCATAAACAAGGCTGGGCTCTCGGCTTTCGAACAAAAAGCGAAAGACATAACGGAAGAGGAATATTTTCGCGACCTTTCGGCCATGTGCTACAACAGCGCCCACATCGCAACCCTGAAATTCCGCCATCTTAAAAAGGCGACGATCTTCCTATTCATCGCTATAATACCCTGGGTCGCGCTGATATACAATATTTTTCGCAGCTACTACATTGCCGGCCATTTAGGGAAATAGATCCGGAATCCGTGTAAATGAGGGCAAACCACAAACCTGATCAAAGAACGGTCCACAAATAGAAAACTGTTCTGGTACAGTGTTCTGGAGAACGTAAAGACGTAAAGCATATGCCATATAACTGCCCGAATTGCGGACAAGCCGTTGTTGCCGCGGAGATAAACACCGTTACGTCCATAGCCACATGTCCCGGTTGCGCCCAGATATTCAGCATAAAGAGCTTATCCCCGTTCCTTGCGCCTTGCGACCTTAAACCCTTGGCCGATAAGCCGGGACGCTTTTCAGTTAAGCGTGAATGTGCCGATATTGTCATTTCATACCGATGGTTCTCCTTCGATCTCGTGTTCCTGTTCTTGTTCTGTCTGGCCTGGGACGGTTTTGCCGGTTTTTTTTGCTTTACGATGTTCAGGGGATTGCCGTCCGGGCTCTGGTTGATCAAGATCCCGCCTCTGCTTTTTGCATCCGTAGGCGCGGTTACTACATACTACCTTGCGGCCGGGTTTGTGAACAGGACTTTCGTCCGCATCAGCCCTGGCGGGATAGTCATACGCAGCGGCCCACTGCCATGGCCCGGAGATAGGGCATTCCTGAAAAGCGACCTAAAGCAGCTTTTCTGCGAGGAAACTCGCACTAAAAAAGGCAACAGGCTTTACCATCTCTCCGCCGTTATGAGCGACGATTCGCGCGTAAAACTGCTTTCCCGATTCAGATCACCGGATGAAGCGCTATTCATAGAACAACAAGCAGAAAGCGCCCTCGGCATAAAAGACCAGCCGGTGGCGGGGGAGACGAAACAATGGTACTACGGTTAAAAGTACGCCGCCAGGAAAGAATTAGCGCGCCGAAATTTCTGCCGCCGCAACGCTCCCCGCTATTATTTTGCAGGCAACCATCATACGCGGTTGTCGGACAGCTTACGTATGGGCAGGCCGCTTTTTCGGCGGTGGTAGGCACAGGAATAAGCGAAATAATGTTAGGAAGCCTTTGGGGTTATAAACGCGAAGGTTATGAGCCCGAAATGGTAATGTACCCTTTCGTTATTTAACCGGCTAAAACAATTACCGAGATGAGAGGATGAGTTTTATAAGGATAACCAGACCGGCCAGGACAAGCAGGACCGTTATAGCCCGGCTGGATAAAGACCCTTCAGGTTTTATGTCTACGGCCCGGGGCGTGGAGAAGGACATGCCGGACCGCTGTGCCACAGCGTCGGCCTTCTTGAGGGCTTCTTCATAGACCTTGCGCGCGTCCGGCGGCATAGCCTCGGGGCTATCGTATCCTATTCCGTTTACGGTTATCTTGTGCCGACCGGCGCCGGGTTCAGTCGAATTTAATGCATTCTGAACTATCTGCCTTTGCTCCTCCGGCACCTCGTCCAACGACCCGTATTCTTTCCCGTTCACTGTGAACTTGCGCTTGATATCAATGTTAAAGTTAATGCCCATATATCCGGCCTCCGCACCGCCTTTTCACAAAATATATAAAACCCGTATCAGCAAAGCAAATAAATCGGATATTATTCATGCGGGATGAGGACAACCGAGATGGCGAAAAAATGAACCATTATCGCGAAGCGTTCTTTGAAGGACGCGGTCATTTACAAGTTATAACATATAATTTAATGGCTGCTGGATCTTGGGGATTCTGAGACGGCTGATCTTCAAAGCCCCCCTTCGTGCGGAACACATTTGGTAGAATATCCCGGCGGGCCCCAGTTCCGCAAGTAGCGCCGGCATAAATGGGCGAATCATGAAAAAAAGCATAGTGTCCGTTTTATTTGTTTTTTGCGCGGTGTGCTCTACCCGCGTGCAGGCGCGGCCTTTCGCGGAGTATGAGCATGCCAATTACCTCTTCATGTCTATGGGCGGCTCTCAGGAAAAGCTGCAATTGCAAAGACGGATAATTGAGAACCTGCCGCCCGGAATACAGGTTAGGCTTTATTACTCTTATTTCCCCGACCTTGATGTCAACGATCCGCCTAACGTCGGATCTTTCAGGTACGACATGGATTCATTATGGGCCCGGGACGTTCTGCCTTACGCCGTTATGCGCCCGGAGGGTTGGACTTTTGTGTGGCCGTATGATCAGGATTTCGGTGATTTCGCCGTGCAGTTCAACCGGCCGATGATAAATTCCGGCTCCTATATCGCGGGCGGAAATCTGATGGCCGACCGGCATGGGAACTGCTTCACCGTTGACAAGAATCCGGCTTTTCTTGAAAGCGTGCTTGAAAAAAATTACGGTTGCAAGACCACAACAGTGTTTCCCGAACTGGGAGGCATAGGGCATATAGACGAAAGATTGAAGATAATTTCCGACACCGAGGTTCTGGTGGATGAACCCTCTTTTATCCCGGCGCTGAAAAATATGGGCTACAAGGTAACTCTGCTTCCCCGGCCGCAGGCGCCTTACGGCAATTATTCCAACAGTCTTCTTATCAACGGCGTGGTCTTTATGCCGGTCTATGGAGAGCCGTCGGACGAAGAGGCTCTGCGAATATACCGTTCCTTCAATCTTAAAGTGGTGCCGCTGAACTCCTCGTTCCTTATCGCCAACAAGGGCGCCATCCATTGCATGACAATGACCTATCCATAAGCGCGGCCGACGCGTTTGAGAGGTGACGAAGAGGTCTCTGTAATTTTTTTACCGCTATAGCCACTTTGCGGCAGATTGAATAAAAAATCAGAAGATCTTCCGAAAAACCCCGGCAAATTTGCCGGGACCTGTTTTTCTTTGGTATAGTTGAATTTAGGCGGGGTTAGGCGGGGTTGACAGATGCAAGAATCAGGACCTGCCCGCTTTGGCCGGTTTTATACCTTATATGGCGTACCGCCTTTGTTGTAGGAATATACTTATCAGGAACGGATACGAACATGCAAAGCAAAATGAAACAAATCATCAAAAAGATACCATTGCGCATGACGTTCGCGGCGTTTGTTTTACTCCTACCCGGGCCGGTCAAGACAACCGCCTTGGAGGCTTCTGCTTTGAATTCAACCGACGCCGATTATATCCGCGCGACAGTTCCTGTTAAGGCAAATAAAATTATTGCGCCGAAACCGGCGGATACCGGCGAACAAATTCCGGCAAGAGCAACTGGACATGGCATACGACCTGGCATCAGCCTGAAGGTAATGACTTACAACATCCGCCATTGCGAGGGACTGGATGGTAAAATTTCGGTTGAGCGCATTTTTGACGTTATTCACAGATCAAACGCCGATATAATCGGACTGCAGGAAGTGGACCGTTACAGTATACGCACTGACTTTCAGGATCAAATTCGGCAAATCGCGTCAAAACTAGGCTACGATTATGCCTTCGGCACCACCCTGGGAGTTTCGCCTTTCGGTTATGGCAATGGGGTTTTAAGCCGATATCCGATCGTTTCCTCCCAGAACCTCTCCCTGCCCAGCCGGCTTGAACAACGCGGCGCATTAAAAACAATAATCAAATTGGACAATGGATTCAACCTGACATTCATTAATACCCATCTTGGTTTATCCAAGTCCGACCGCAAAAACCAGATTAAAGCTCTTATAAAAAGCCTCGACGGAGTGTCTAAAGGGTCCATTCTTGTGGGGGATTTTAACACCACTTCCGAGGCATCTGAGTTCGCAGAACTGAATGAATTATTTGACGACAGCTATAAGCGGGCGGACCACAGGGATGGAGATAAAACGTTAGGCAATAAGTACAGGGTGGATTTTGTATGGTGCCCCCCCGACTTCAAACCAACCTCATGGGCTACAATCCCGTCCGATGCTTCCGACCATCTGCCAGTGGTGGTCGATCTGATATCGAAATAGTTTTTGGCGCCGGCCCCCGTGCATTAGCCTGAAGAGCACAGTTGGTGCATAAATATTAAAATCCGTGGAAAACAAGGGCACTATCGCAAGTTTAATAATTGCACCTGAGGCTTCCGGGCTCCCCAATTTGCACAAATAAACCCTGAGCGCTATATTACAAAAAGTTGGAAGGCTATTAAACTAGAATCTAATTCTAAGATGTTTTTTGCTAGAATAACGTTGGAATGACCTCTTTTATTTATCGTGCCCGATTATTTATTCTCGCCGCGCTGGTTTCGTTTTTTCAAGCCCTCCCGGTCCTTGCTGTTTCTTACCCCGCGCCCAAGGGTTATGTTAATGATTTTGCCGGTGTTATGGACGCGGGGATAGTTGAAAACCTAAACAATCTTTTATCCGATCTGGATTCCCGGGCCAACGCCGAGGTTTCGGTGGCGGTCGTAACCAGCCTTGAGGGGACGGATGTTGAGACTTATGCAACTGAAATGTTTAAACGCTGGGGAGTGGGGCATAAGAGTACAAACCGCGGCCTATTACTGCTTGTGTCGGTAACAGACAGAAAATCCCGCATTGAAGTGGGGTACGGTCTGGAGGGGATTTTGCCGGACGGCTTAACCGGCGCCATTCAGGATAAGTATATGGTCCCCTATTTCAGACAGGGTGATTATTCAAAAGGGATATCTCAGGGAACGCTGGCTATTGCCGGCATTATAGCCAAAGACAGCGGCATAGAGCTTTCGGCGGGATCTATTGAAGACGCCGGTAATATCCCCCCTCGGAGCAGATTGCGGAACGTATTTTCTATTATTCTGTTTATCTTTTTTATAATCCTGGTGATACGCCATCCGTTCCTTTTATTGTTACTTTTAAACACCGGACGTTCCGGCGGGTATGGCGGTTTCGGCGGGGGCGGTTTTGGGGGATTCGGAGGCGGGCTTTCGGGCGGCGGAGGCAGTTCAAGAAGCTGGTAGGAGACCGATATGGCTAAAATCACACCTGAAATTTTGACCGGCGAACTTAAAAAAATATGCGGAGATAATCTTCGTTCCGTTGTGCTTTATGGTTCCGCCGCCGCGGGAGACGGCGTTAAAACTTCCGATTATAATGTGCTGGTAATTCTGGAGCATGTCGAGGCGGAGGATTTAATAGCTCTGGCCGATCTATCCGCCCGCTGGGGAAAAGAAGGAAATCATGCCCCCTTGTTGTTCACGCGGGCAGGTCTTGCGCGGTCCGCCGACGTGTTTGCCGTTGAGTTTTCGGACATAAAGCAGACCCACAAGACGCTTTACGGCGAAGATTATTTAGCTAATATGGAAATAGATCCAGCCTGCCTGAGGCTTGAGCTTGAGCGCGAGCTTAAAAGCAAGCTTATTCTTTTAAGAGAAAATTTCCTGGTCACAAAAGGTTCCCCGAAGGAAACGGACCGGCTCATGATTTCCTCAATTTCCTCTTTTTTGACTCTTTTTAAAGCCGCCTTAAGGCTTTACGGTGAAGTCCCCCCCGCAAAGAAAATGGAAGTCCTTCCGGCGATCTCAAAGCATGTCAACGTTGATGAGGAAGTTTTTGCTATCGTCTGGGGGTTGAAAGAAGGAAAAAACCGGCCGGACATTACTTCCCTGCAGATTTTCATACGGTATTTGAAGGCGGTCCAGAATGTAACGGACGCGGTGGACCTCTGGATAGAAAAGTCGGAAAAAGAACAAGGGAAAAAGAACTGATATTGCGCGAAGGAGAATTAAATGAAAAAAGCCTTATTGATCGTGTTTGGAATTGCGGTGGTAATCGGCCTATGGGCGGTTTCAGGTTACAACAAACTTGTTGGATATTCCGAAGCCGTTCCCGAGTCGTGGGCGCAGGTTGAAACCGTGCTTCAGAGGCGTTATGACCTTATTCCCAATCTGGTTAATACCGTCAAAGGCTACGCGAAGCATGAAAAAGAACTATTAACCGAAGTCACAAGATTAAGGAGCCAGTGGGGCGAGGCTAAAAATCCGGACCAAAAAATGGCCGCTTCAACCGGCCTGGAATCGGCCTTGAGCAAACTGATGGTGGTAGTTGAGCAGTATCCCCAGTTAAAAGCCAATGAAAGTTTTATCCGTCTCCAGGATGAACTTGCCGGCACGGAAAACCGCATTTCGGTTGAAAGAATGCGGTATAACGAAACGGTGAAAACATATAATGTGACAGCCAAAGGTTTCCCCACTAATATCTTGGCGGGCATGTTCGGGTTTAAGAAAGCCGAAGGATATTTTGAGGCTGAAAAAACCGCCCAACAGGCTCCAAAAGTGGCGTTTTGATCTTAAAAGACGCTTCAGAATTAGCCTGAAAAATTCAGTTGAATTTTTCCCTTCGCGGAGCTCAGGTGCGCTTCGCGCGGCATACACCCTAGAAAACCTGGCGCGCATTGCGCTTGGTTT
>MGVA01000036.1 GCA_001800245.1 Elusimicrobia bacterium RIFOXYA12_FULL_51_18
ACGGGCATGCTCGCTCGTCGCGCCTCGTATCCGGCTCAAACCTGAGCCTTCAAAAGCCAAGAGATTTGCGAGACACTACACTAGGGACTAATGGATATTTAAAATTACCGGACTTTCAACTGTCAGGTCTGCGCGGCATCAAAACAATTCTCAAACAAGTACGCCATGCCAAAAGACCCCAAAAAGGGGTTTTCAGCAGACTGCTAATGGTTATAATTAGCTAACCAGCCATCCGCCGTCCGAACTTATTATTACCCACCGCGTGGCATCTATAAGACGCAGCGTTATAGTGGCGTAGGACGACGAATCTCCGTTACAAAAAACCGAGCCGCTGGCAACTGAGCTCATGATGTAGTTGCTTGCAGCAGCATCAACTCTTACCTGTCCGGAACCTGATTTAACTACGGTAATCGTTGCGCCTATATACGCGGCGGAAGCGCTAGGCAAATATACCCACATGAGGTCAGAGTTGTTGACCGTTATAGTTTTCCCGAAGTCATTTGCGTCAAGAGTTATACCCGTATCCGCGGCCTGAACGGTATATTTAGGGATAGTGGCCGTCCCGGATGAAATAAGCCCCTTATAAACGCCGCCAATGTTTATTTCATTCTTTGTTGCCGCGTCATAGGCGTTCAGATTGTAGCCGATGATTATATTGCCGGTTCCGGAAGTAATATTATAGCCGGCTTTATAGCCCACCAGGATATTGTCGTTGCCGGTTGTAAGTCCGTACCCCGCCTGATATCCCAAAAGCGTGGAACTTGAGAAAGAACCGCCTCCACCTTTACCCGCTTCATTTCCGAATATAGTATTAGCCGAACCCGTTTGGTTGTTATAACCGGCACTTGATCCGGCAATCGAGTTATCCGCGCCCGTAGTATTCGTATAGCCGGAATATGCCCCTGCAAAAGTGTTGCTTGAGCCTGTGGTATTGTTTGGGCCGGCATAATATCCCACAAAAGTGTTGCTGGATCCAATGGTGTTATTGGCGCCGGCCTGAGCTCCCAGGAAAGTGTTGAAATACCCCGTACTATTATCACGGCCGGCGCCCTGTCCCACAAAAGTATTGGCAAAGCCGGTGGTATTATCGTGGCCTGCATTGGAACCGACAAATAAATTATAATCGCCGGTACTGCCGGTACTCAGATCCGTGCCGAGACCAAAGCTGCTATTCCCCGGAAACACCGCAAGCACAGTGCTTCCGTTTATCAGGTAGCGCGCGGCGGATATTTCGCCAAAAGCATACAGTACCCCGGTTGAGCCCATATACGCCTTTATCGTACCGTCGGCATCACGCCATCTCTGAGCGAACACGCTTGACGCTGTCCCGGTGGATACGATATCCAGCGCAGCCTGCGGCACACGCGTTGAGATACCTATGGTTTTATTGAACAGGTTCCCATAAATAACCCCGCCTATATTAAGCTGGTTACTGACAGCGGCAGCGTATGTATCCTCCGAATAGCCGATAACTATATTCCCGGTGCCGCTTGTTACGGCGTACCCGGCCTGAAACCCGACAAAGATATTATCACTACCGGTGGTAAGACCATAACCGGCGCGATATCCCATAATCGTGGAACTTGAGAAAGAACCGCCACCGCCCCTACCCGCTTCATTTCCGAATACCGCATTAGCCGACCCTGTTTGATTGCTATAAGCCGCGCTGGACCCCACAACAGAATTATTCGAGCCGGTAGTATTCATATAGCCGGCCTGGAGTCCCAGCGTAACATTTAGCGCCCCAATAGTATTGGAACCACCCGAAGCGGCGCCAATGAAGGAATTATTACTCCCGGTAGTATTGACCTGGCCGGCAATATACCCCAGGAAAGTATTGCTAGGGGCGGTGTTGTTATTGTAACCGGAGCCATACCCCAGAAAAGCGTTTTGCTGGCCCGTAGTGTTGCTGTGGCCGGCGCCGGGACCCGCGAATACATTATAGTTTCCGGTATTCACGTTCGTTATATCCACGCCCACGCCAAAACTGCCGCTGCCGCCCAATATAGCAAGCACCGTACTGCCGTTTATCTGATACCGTGCGGCTGTGATGACGCTGGAGGTAACTATCCCGTATGCGCCCATCTGCAGTGCGGCGCCGGCCACATGGCTGCCTAAATTATCCCAAGAGGCCGGCATACTAGTATAGAATGTGCCGTCAGCCGTCATGGTTGATTTCGGCACGCCGTTGGAATCGCGCCAGATCTGCGCGTACACGTTTGACGCTGTCCCGGTGGATACAATATCCAGCGCCGCCTGCGGTGCGCGCGTAGAGATACCTATGGTTTTTGCGGATAGGTTGCCGTACAGCACCCCGCCGATATTAAGTTCATTACTTGCGCTGCTAGCGGAAGCATCCTTGGCATAGCCGATAACTATATTCCCCGTGCCATTCTGGATAGCGTACCCGGCCTTGAAGCCCAGGAGGATATTATCCGAGCCGGTGGTAAGCGCGAACCCCGCCTGGGAACCCATAATTGTGGAACTGGAGAAAGACTGGCCGGCCGCGCCGAACCCCGCTGCATTACCGAATATGGCATTAGCCGAACCTGTTTGCGTGTTATATCCGGCACTAGACCCGATGACAGAGTTGTTCTCGCCGGTGGTATTATTATAGCCGGCATTAGCCCCCAGAAGAGAGTTGTTATTGCCGGTACTGTTTATATAGCCGGCACTAGCTCCTATGAACGTGTTGTCGCTACCAGTAGTATTGTTATAGCCGGCATAGCCACCCATGAAAGAGTTTCGACTACTAGTCGTATAATAACCGGCCTGATATCCCAAAAAAGTATTATCCCCACCTATACTATTTGTGTAACCGGCATAAGCTCCTACGAAAGAATTATTTTCGCCGGTGGTGTTATTGTAACCGGAATTGTACCCCACGAAAGTATTGCTTGATCCCGTGGTGTTGCTGTAACCTGCGGAAGCCCCCAGGAACGAATTGTTCTCCCCGATAGTGTTATTGTAACCGGCACTATTTCCCAGGAAAGTGTTGTTTGAGCCTGTAGTATTGCTGCGTCCGGAACTGGAACCGACAAATAAATTATAATTGCCGGTATTGCCGGTGGGGAGATCCACACCCACAGCAAAATTGCCGGTACCTGCCAGTATCGCAAGAGCCGTGCTGCCATTTATCTGGTACTGCGCGGCGGAGATATTACTGGAGGTGACTATCCCATAAGCGCCCATCTGGAGCGTTGTAGTGGCCACATGGTTGCCCAGGTTGTTCGCGGGAAGGGCCGCATAAATATTCCCGTTGACAGTCATGGAAGCCTTTATCACGCCGTTGGAATCGCGCCAGATCTGCGCATACTGGTTTACCATGGTCCCGGTTGATACAATGTCCAAAGCCGCCTGCGGCACACGTGTCGAGATACCTATGGCTTTATTGGACAAATCGCCGTAGATAACCCCGCCGATATTAAGCTCATTGCTCGCTCCGGTCTCGGAGGTATCTTTGGCATAACCGATCACGATATTCCCGGTCCCGTTTTGTATGGCGTACCCGGTCTTGAAGCCTAGCAGAATATTGTCCGAACCATTGGTAAGCGCAAACCCCGCCTGGGAACCAATAATTGTAGAACTGGAAAAAGACTGGCCGGCCGCGCCTAAACCCGTTCCCCTACCGAATATGACGTTAGCCGAACCTGTTTGATTGTTATAAGCCGCACTCGACCCTACGATAGCGTTGCGCGAACCGGTGGTACTGTTATAACCGGCAGAAGATCCAAGAACAGAGTTAAACTCTCCGACAGTATTACTATAACCGGCCTGAGAGCCCACGAAAGTGTTGCTTGATCCAGTGGTATTACTGTACCCCGCGGAAGCCCCAAGAAATGAGTTATTTGAGCCCATGGTGTTCTTATATCCGGCCTGAGAGCCCACGAAAGTGTTATTTGGGGCGGTGGCATTATCGTGGCCGGACTGAAACCCCAGATAAGTGCCGAATGATCCTGTGGTGTTGGAATAGCCCGCCTGATAGCCTGCGAAAGTATTGCTTGATCCGGTGGTGTTGCTATAGCCGGCAAACGCTCCAAGGAAAGAATCGGAAATGCCGGCGGTGTTATTATAGCCGGAGGCATGGCCCGCGAAAGTTCCGCCAACTCCCGAAGTATTACTGCGGCCGGCGCTGGAACCGACGAATAAATTATAATCCCCCGTATTTCCTGTGGTTATATCTGCCCCCACGGCAAAACCACCGGTACCCGGCAATATCGCTAGCACCGTACTGCCGCTTATCTGGTAACGCGCGGCGGTGATGTCGCTGGAGGTAACTATCCCGTATGCGCCCATCTGCAGCGTGGCGCCGGCTTCATGGTTGCCTAAATTGTCCACCGGTACACCGGTAAGCGCCGAGCCGTCGCCATAATACTTCGCGGCGGAGGAAAAACCCACTATGTAAACGTTCGTAGATACCCTTATGCCCGCACCAAGCGTTATGGCGGTTTCCGACGATATAACGCGGCTTGAATCTTCAAACACCAAGGCGGCGTTCGCGCCTCTTATAGTTATAGATCCGCCGGACACATCCAGTTTTGACAAAGGCATTGTAGTGCCTATGCCGGCATTGCCGCTTATATACACATTCGTGCTTAAGTTCAATCCTGCGGCCGCTGTGGTTATAGAACTTACGCTTATAGTGGAAACGGCGATAACATTATAAGCGCTCATGTTCAGCGTGGTGGTAGCGACATGGTTCCCTAAATTGTCCACTAAAGCGTAGAACAGAGTACCGTCGGCCGTCATGGACGCCTTTATGACACCGTTAGAGTTGCGCCAGATCTGCGCGTAGACGTTCGACGCCGTTCCGGTGGATAGGATGTCAAGCATAGCCGCAGGGGTACGCGTCGAAATACCTATGCTCTTATTTACCAGCAGGCGCCCATAGATAACTCCGCCGATATTAAGTTCGTTTCTGGATCCGGTCGCCCAGGTATTTTCCTCATATCCGATAACGATATTTCTAGTGCCGCTTTGTACGTTATATCCGGCCTTAAAACCTATAAGGATATTATCATTGCCGGTAGTAAGAGCGTACCCAGCCTGATACCCCATAAGCGTTGTGCTGGATAGCGCATTATTTGCCGCGCCTTTCCCCGCTTCAACGCCGAACATGGAATTAGCGGAGCCTGTTTGAGTGTAATAACCGGCCTTATAACCTAAGAGAGTGTTGGTATAGCCGGTGGAGTTCCTCTGCCCGGCCTCAGCTCCCAGAAAAGAGTTGTTATCGCCTGTATTATTGTTCTCGCCGGCCCAATACCCCGCAAAAGTGTTGTCTAAGCTGATAGTGTTTGAAACGCCGGCCTGATATCCTATAAACGTATTTTGCGAACCTGCGGTGTTCCAATAGCCGGCACTATGCCCCATGAAAACGTTGTATTGTCCCGTGGTATTTCTGTTGCCGACCTGCGACCCCATAAGGACATTATTCTCTCCCGTGGTATTGTTCTGGCCGGCCCAATACCCCACGAAAGTGTTGGAACTGGCCGTTGAATTTATCTGGCCGGCCTGATACCCCAAAAAAGTGTTGTATCCCCCGGAAGTGTTGCTGAGCCCTGCATTATAACCGGAGAAAAGATTATAATTTCCGGTACTGCCTGTGCTCAAATTCACACCCACGGCAAAACTCCCGCTTCCGGGAAATATGGCCAGCACCGTACTGCCGTTTATCTGGTAACGCGCGGCCGTAATGTCGCCGTTGGCTGTTATTGATGAGGCCGCCAACATATCACCTTCCACTCTCAATTTGTGTGTCGGCGCCGTGATCCCGATGCCGATATTGCCGGCGCCCATGATCCGCACTTTTTCAGCAAGACCGGCCGCTGAGCTTCTGGTTCCGAGAACAATATCGCCATACTCACTAGCATGATTAGTGATCTGCGAACCGATAACCGCGGCGGGTCCCGGGCTTGATATGTCATTCCCGCCAAAGGTCAACAGAGCCCAGTCATTGGTCGTGGAATTTTTATTCTGTAATGTTAAAGCAT
Organism: Elusimicrobia bacterium RIFOXYA12_FULL_51_18; assembly: GCA_001800245.1. GTDB lineage: Bacteria > Elusimicrobiota > Elusimicrobia > Elusimicrobiales > UBA9959 > YA12-FULL-51-18. The sequence continues at coordinate 5,991 of MGVA01000036.1, forward strand.
ACTGAGACCCTGTGCCTCCCAGAGTAGTGTTGGAGGTATTAACCGCGGATATAGTTCTTCCCAAAAAACCAGTGGTCCCGATACCGGCATTTCCGCTTATAACCACGTTCGTACTGAAAGTTACCCATGTGCCCGTTGCTGTTATAGAACTTACACTTATAGTCGGGACATTGACGATATCATAAGGATTCATGTTCAGCGTGGTGGTAGCGACATGATTGCCCAGATGATCGCTGGAGACTAGAAAAGCGGTATAAAGTTTGCCGTCGGCCGTCATGGATGCCATTATAACCCCGTTGGAATCGCGCCAGATCTGCGCGTACGCGTTAGAAGCCGTGCCGGTGGATACGATATCCAAAGCGGCCTGCGGAACACGGGTGGAGATGCCTATGGTCCTGGCGGACAGGTCGCCGTACAACACGCCTCCGATATTAAGTTCATTGCTCGCACTGGCAGCGGAAGTGTCCTTATTATACCCGATAACTATATTCCCGGTCCCATTTTGTATATTGTACCCAGCCTTAAAACCCAATAGTATATTGTCCGAGCCGGTGGTAAGTGAAAACCCCGCCTGCGACCCCATAATGGTGGAACTGGAGAAAGACTGATTGGTTGCGCCGTAACCGGCTTGACTGCCGAATATGGCATTAGCCGAACCTGTTTGAGTGTTGTATCCGCCACTTGACCCTGCGATAGAGTTACCCGCGCCGATGTTGTTGTAGCCGGCATTAGCGCCCAGAAAAGAGTTATTCCCGCCAATGGTATTGTTATACCCGGCCTGATACCCCAGGAACGAATTGCCGCCGCCCGTAGTGTTGGAGGAGCCGGCATACGCCCCAAAAAAAGAATTCTCATCGCCTACGGTGTTGCTATAGCCTGCATAAACTCCCGCGAAAGTGCCGCTTGAGCCGGTAATATTGTTATAGCCGGCATATGCTCCCGCGAAAGTGTTGCTTGAGCCGGTGGTATTATAGTAACCGGCACTATACCCAAAGAAAGAATTGTTGCTGCCCGAGCTGTTGTTGTAGCCCGCGCTATTACCCAGAAATGAGTTGCTTCCGCCAATGGTATTGCTGCGGCCCGCGCTGGAACCGACAAATAAATTATAGTTGCCCGTATTGCCGGCGGGCAGATCCACTCCCACCGCAAAACTGCCGCTGCCGGGCAAGATCGCAAGCACCGTGCTGCCGTCTATCTGGTAGTGCGCGGCGGTGACAACGCTGGAGGTAACGATACCGTATACACCCATCTGAAGCGTGGTCGTAGCCACATGGTTGCCCAGATTATCACCGGGCACATTAGTAAGCGCCGAACCGTCGCCATAATACTTGGCGGCGGATGAAAAACCCACAATGTAAACATTTGTGGATATTTTTATGCCGGCTCCTGCCGTTATCGATGTTTCCGGCGAGATGACGCGGCTTGAATTTTCAAGGATTAGACCGGCGCCGGCGCCTCTGACGGTTACGGAACCGTCCATAACGTCAAATTTAGATAAAGGCGACGTAGTACCAATACCGATATTCCCGCTTCCCCCCACAATACGAAGCCGCTCGGCCAGGGCTTGGGAAGGATAACTGCCTTCGTAAGTTTTTATTGCGATGTAGCCTGGAGTGGGAGGGAAACCGAAGCCGCTTTGCAGGATAACATTACCGCCTATCGAACCGGTGTCGGAAGCGTTCCCTGCGGTCAGCGCAAGCGTCCCGCCGACCGCCCCGTGCCCCCCGCCCTGCGCGGAAACGGTGACATTGCTGCCGTTCGAAGAGCCACTGGCCACAAGAGCGTTGCTATACCCGAAGAAGGACGCGTTGGCCCGGCCCGCCATATAAACATGGCTGCTTATATACACGCCTCCCGACTGTGTTAATGAGGCGGACGAGATATCCACATTGGATTTAAAGTTGACTGATGGGACATTTGCTATATTCCAGCTGTTCACGTTCAAAGTAGCGGTCGCTACATGGTCGCCCAGACCGTCACCCGGAACATTGGTCAGCGCCGAAGCGTCTCCGTAATATTTAGCGGCGGATGAAAAGCCCACGATGTAAACGTTCGTGGAGATCTTTATCCCCGCGCCAAGCGCCGCGCTCATTTCGGCGGAGACCACGCGGCTTGAATCTTCAAAAACCAGCCCGGCGCCCGTCCCTCTCACCGTTATGGAGCCGTTCACAACGTCGAATCTGGATAAAGGCGCGGTGGTCCCGACACCGACGTTCCCCGATGAATTAAATCGGATACGCTCGGTCCCGCCCGTGGTAAAAGCCATAATATCGGGACCGGGGTGAAAGATCCCGGTATTAGAATCTCCCGCGTCCCAGCCCCAATGAATGATAGGAGAGCCGGCACTGCCGTCATCGTTGAATTGCAGTCTGCCGGCCAAACGCACCCCGGTATTGTCACCTTCCATATAGGTGTTGCCCAATTTAAGAAAAAGACCGGCCGCTTCAATATCGAATCTGGCGCCGGGCCTAGTAGTCCCGATGCCGATACTGCCGCCGACAAACACATTCGTACTGAGGGTAACTCCGGCGCCGGTTGCGGTTATGGAATTCACGCTTATGGTTGAAACACCGACGATATTATAGGCGTTCATATTAAGCGTGGTCGTGGCGGTATGCATCCCCAGGTTATCTCCGGATATGGGAGCCATGATATCCGCGTATAGTTTACCGTCGGCCGTCATGGACGCTTTTATCACCCCGTCGGAATTGCGCCAGATCTGCGCGTACACATTTGACGCGGTGCCGGTGGATACCAGATCCAAAGCCGCCTGCGGCACGCGCGTCGAAATGCCTATGGTCTTAGCGGACAGATCGCCGTACAAAACACCACCGATATTAAGTTCATTACCGGCCCCGACAGCGGAAATATCTTTGTCATATCCGATAACTAGATTCCCGGTGCCGGTGGTGATAGCGTAGCCGGACTGGAATCCCACAAGGATATTGTCTCCGCCGGCCGTAAGACCGTATCCGGCGCGATAACCCATAAGCGTCGAGCTGGAAAATGAATTATTCACCACGCCATACCCGGCTTCTTCGCCAAATATCGCGTTGGCGGAACCTGTTATATTGTAAAGGCCGGCCCCCGCCCCCAGAGCGGTGTTTTTTTCTCCGGTAGTATTGCTTCGGCCGGCATTATGTCCCACAAAGGTGTTGTTAGAATTTAAGGTGTTGATAGAACCAGCCTGATTGCCCAGGAACGTATTATTCCCGCCCTTTGTATTAGCGGACCCGGCATCAGACCCCAGGAATGTGTTATTTAAACCCGTGGAGTTTACCTTTCCGGCATTATAACCGACAAATGTGGCATGATTGCTTGTCGCGTTGTTGCGGCCCGCATTATATCCCACAAAAGTATTAAATCCCCCCCCTGTATTACTGCGGCCCGCGCTCGAACCTGCGAATAAATTATAATTGCCGGTATTGCCGGTGCTTATATCCACCCCCACGGCGAAACTGCCGCTGCCGGG
>MGVA01000037.1 GCA_001800245.1 Elusimicrobia bacterium RIFOXYA12_FULL_51_18
ACGGCACCTACGCAGGTATTGCTTTTTTTGTTCACAGGATCTTCCAATGGAAACCAAGTTGAACTGCAGGATTCGGGCTAATAAATGCCCCGTATCTTTCCCGTGACGGCCGCAAGTTGGAGGAAGTATATTTTTCCCCCGGTTGAGGCGTCTTTCCAGGTTGCGGAGTCCATGGAGTTGTCCCGATTGTCTCCAAGTACGAAAATAGAACCGGGCGGTACGGTGAGCGGGCCCAGATTGTCTCCGTCCAGGATTTCGTTCGGTCTGGTGTGTTGTATATAAGGCTCAATAAGCCTGGTTCCGTTAATAAGTACCTCTTTATCCTTTATCTCTATCGTGTCGCCTTCCACGGCTATCACCCTTTTGACCGATTCATGTTCTTCGCCTACCGGGGAACGGAAAACAATTATCTCGCCCCGCTCGGGTGCGCGGAATCTGAGAGTGAGTCTATCCTGGATGAGACGCTGTCCGAGATAAAGCGTGGGGGCCATAGATTCGCTGGCGATGTACATGGGCTCATAGGCGTATTTCCTGACCGCCAGCACCGCTCCCACGGTGATCAGAATTATTGCCAGTGTTCGTTTGAAGCTCATTGGTGTATCTTCTCCCGGTCCGTATTTTTCAAGTCCGCAAGAACTTGTCAACAACAGCGGTAAACTCCTTCGGCTCATCCGCAAAAATATCGTGGTTGCTTTTTTTGAAAACTATAAGTTCGGCATTCCTTATTTTCGCGATAAGGGGGGCGGCTTTATGGTGGCGCTTTAATTTTTGGCTGATCATGCTTCCAGGCTTATGGTTCAATGTCTACGGGCAGGCGGCCGCGCGGCTGGGTCTCGCCGGCCAGCACTTCTCCGGCCACAACCATGCCGGGGGCGGTCATCCCGTAAACGGCCAAAGCCGCGCCGGCTTCGTGGTAATTAGGCAGATCATAGGGGCTCATTAGGCTTATGAGAACCGAGGGTTTTCCCATAGACAGCAGGGCTTTTATGGCTTTTTTCTGGTTCTTATTTTGCGCCTGTGCCCATTGGAAGCTGCCGATTATAAGCCGGCCGGCCGCCTTGCCCGCGGCAAGAGCCTTGGCTATCGCCGCCTTCTCCGGATTAATATCAAAGACCGATTGCTCCACGTTGTAGCCCCGTTCCGCCAGCGCCCGGTAAAACGAAAGGGCGTTGGCGTTGAAGCGCGGGGGGGCGAAGATTATTATAGCGGTCTTAAGCTCCTTCTCCTTAAGCGGTATAAGCCGGTCCTTGTCTCCGGCGAGGGTTACGGCTTCGCGTGAAAGGGCTTCGGCGATGTTTATGTACGCTTTGTCAAAAGGCGAGGAGTAAGACTGGGCCTCAAAAAGCCCGGCCGCGCGCTTGGCCTCGAAAACCCGGTAATAGGCGTCATTCACCCGCGTTTCGTTGATAAGACCGGCTTTGATCTGACGCAATATTTCGTCTCTTGCTTTCAGGAAGTCGCCTTTGCCCAGGAGGATGAGATCGGCTCCGGCTTTAAGCGCGAGCGCCGCGGCTTTATGTATGGGGTATTTTGAGGTTACCGCGCGCATGTCCATGCTGTCGGTGATGACCAGGCCGTTAAACCCAAGTTTGCTCTTAAGCAGGTCCATGATGATCGGCTTCGAAAGCGTGGCCGGGTTTTTTGGATCGAGAGCCGGGTATAGGATATGGGCGATCATTATAAGGGGGATATTGAGCCCTATGGCCGTTTTAAAGGGGGGGAGGTGTTCTTTTTCCAACTCCTCCGGAGTCAGGCGTATAACGGGCAGAAGTTTGTGGGAATCCTGTCCGGCCGCGCCGTGGCCTGGAAAATGTTTTACCGCGACCAGTATCCCTCCGGTCCGGAAGCCGTTGATCACGGCCGCGCCTATTTTTGAGACAAGTTCAGGCGTCCCTCCGATGGCCCTTACTCCAATTATCGGATTCCGGGGGTTGGTGTTTACGTCCAATACCGGACCGAAAACCATGTTGATTCCCGCCCGTTTCAGTTCCCTTCCGGCCAGGTAGAAAAGCGAGGCGGTATTGTTCTCATCGTCCGCGGCGCCCAGCATCATGTTGGTTGGGAGTTCGGCCAACCCAAGAGTGGTGGGGACGTAAACGCTGCCCCCCTCGTAGTCGGTGGCGATGAAAAGCGGGATGCGTGAGCCGCTTGCAAGGGCGCCGCGCTGCAATTCTTCGGTAAGGCGGAGGGTGTCTTCAAGCGAATAGGAACCCCATTGCAATTGTATGCCTCCAAGCCCCTGAGCGATAGGCGTCGCGGTTTTGGCGGCTTCCGCCGAGTCTATCGAGATCATCAGGAGCTGGCCGACTTTCTCTTTAAGCGAAAGCGTATTGCGGTCGATTGAGTCGGTCTTTGCGGGGGATTGAGCGCAAAGCCGCGTTGCCAAAAATAATGCCGCCATAGCGGCGGGAAGTTTCAGGGACATCCTCATAGTTTATTGCGAAAGGCGTCTGTGGGTATATGTTTCAGACCGTACAGCATAAACAAAAACTTTTAGTCGTAGCCTCTGGCGGCCGGTATTCAAGCGACTTCTCCGCCATAAGCAATTTCGCCTGCAATTGCCGCTTTTTGCCTGCGCCATCGCGCTACTCAACTTACAGGTTTATTGGAGCCTGCTCATTTCGCATCGCTTCGGCTCGGCTTCAAAATCGGCAAGCCTATGGCGGTGCCGTATTAGGCCTATGGCCATGCCGTAACAAGCGCTATGCGCATCGGACGGCCAGGCGCTATGCGTTCCAAACGGCCAATTTCGTCATGGAAGCCTTATGTTGGACAGGCTCCTAGCGGTTGAATTTATATCCTTTTTGCGAAGCCTGCCTGCGCACCGCATCTATGACGGCTTTATCAAGAGTTACAGGGGCGCCGCTTTGCTTTTTTTCCTCGTCGGTTATATATTTCACTCTCTCGGTCTGGAGGCGGAGGATGTCCTCCTTTATCTTTTTGCGTTCCGCGAGTTTGGAATCCAGGTGTTTATCCAACTGGGCCTTATCCATTTTTCGGAGCTCTTCAGAGAGCTGATCCTTCTTTATGTCTTCGCGTTTCATGGACCCGCGCTCTATCGCCGTTATTACATCCCATGAGGATTCGGCGTCCATCATGGCCGCTGGAGCGGAAGCTTTGAAAGCCGCCCGTTCAGATATGATGCCGGCGGCGCCGGAGGCCGCCACATTCATGTCAAGCGCTTCTCTTTTCTTCATCTCCGCTCCGCCTCTGGCGCCATAGGTCACATAGGTTGTGTTGAGTTTTTCGCTCAGCCGGGCTATCTGGTCGTCCTGCGGCGCGTTTATCGCCGCCAGGGACGCCGACTGGTCTATATTGGTGTAATCGCCGTCGGCCGCCTGGGCGGCCGCCAGCCATTGTGTGGCCACGCCTTCCTGGCGTCGTCCGCAGAAGATGGTGTTGACGAAGATGCCCTTGGCTTTGGCCAGCGCCACGGCCTGATGGAAGTCAACTGTTTCCTGCGTGAATGGCTCGTTGCCGGCGATGAAAATAGCTTTATAGACGTCGGCTTTCTTACTCCAATTTAAATCCTCCACCGCGTTCTTGATGACCTGTCCGCAGTACTCGTCGCCACCGTTGGTCTTTAAGGCGAATAGCTCCTCAGCGACCTTGTCCAGGTTACGGGTGAAGGGCAGGACCTGGCGTATCCAGCCTTTGTCCCGTCTCAAAGCCGTATTGCCGTATTCATAGACCGCCACTTCTATGACCGGGGTAGAGCCCTTCTTTTCTGAGGCGTTCAGCTCGTTGACTATCTTCCAGACCTGGTTGCGGGCCTGGTTGATGAGGCCGTCCATGCTGTTGGATGTGTCCAATAGAACCGCGATCTGGACCAGCGGCATGCCGGCGAAATCCTTCTTCGGATCGGGTTTGACCGTTACCGCCGTGTCCCGCCAGGTTTTTTTGATGACGGCGCCGGCGGCGGAAAGTATTTCCCCGCTTTCAGTGTCCACTATGCGGGCGTTAATCTCCGTTGTCTCATCTTTGAGATCGTTCAGAGTGCCGGTAACCACGGCCGCCGCGCCCAGCAGTTTGCCCACTTTTTTTACCGTTTCCTCGTCCATCGCGCCCGAGGCCTGGAGTTTAAGTTCTCCCATCACTTTTTTAAGGAGGTTTCGTTCGATAAGGGTCACTTTTTTTTTCTGAACCAGAAGGGTGGTTATGCGTTCCTGTACTATGACGGGGCCTTCCGATTCTTTGCCGCTAGTGTATGCGAATTCAAGCACGGCCAGTTTTATGCCGGGCTGGTCTTTTATTCCGTCTTGCAGCTTGTCGGAGAGGGCATTCAGTTCGCCGGAAACCTCTGCGGCCGCTTTTGCCGCATTTGTCGGAATTTCCCTGCATAATGCCGGCGACGAGAGAGCCAGGCTTAGTATGAGACTTATGGGCATAAGGCGTTTTAATATCTTCATTGGGTCCTCCCCGGATTGACTAAAATCAGGATACAAAAACAGTCCCGCAAAGTCAAAAACTATTCCGGTGTCGTATTATGGAGTTAAAATTAATTATCCGTTGGCCCGGCTTGTGAGTATTTTATATCCTATACATCGTAATCCTTTTCGTAGATCTTTTGGCGCCTAAAAATTCCGGAGGACTGATGAGCGGCAAATACGCGTCTAAAATAGCGGGGGAACTGAAGCTGAACGTCGGCGGCGTGGCTGCGGTTATAGATCTTTTCAGCAAAGATTGCACCATACCTTTTATCGCCCGTTATCGCAAGGAGGCCACCGGCAATCTGGACGAGGTTGTCTTGGGTAATATACACGACCGTCTGGACCAGTTGAGAGAGTTGGACGCCCGCCGCGAGGCCATAATAAAGTCCCTGGCTGAGCGCAACCTGCTGACCGAAGAATTAAAGACCAAAGTGGAAGCCGCTGAAAATATATCCAATCTGGAGGATATATATCTGCCCTTCCGTCCCAAACGCCGTACCCGCGCCTCTATAGCAAAGGAAAAAGGCCTGGAGCCGCTGGCAGACCAAATTTGCGCGCAAGGCTTAGGGGCTCCTGCGGCTATGGCCGCTCCTTTTGTAAACGAGGAAAAAGGCGTTAAAACGGCGGAGGAGGCGCTGGCCGGGGCCCGGGACATAATAGCCGAACGCGTCAGCGAGGATGAGACCGCCCGCGCCCGTTTGCGGCACATTTTTTTCACCAAAGGAATTTTTCATTCCAGGGTGGTGGAGGGCAAGCAGGAAGAGGGGGCCAAGTTTAAGGATTATTTCGACTGGAAAGAGCCGGCTGCTAAGGCTCCTTCGCATCGCGTGCTGGCTATGCGCCGAGGAGAGGCGGAGGGGGTTTTGATCATGCGTATAGAAGTGGATTCCGACGAGGCCATAGCCATGCTTGAGCCGCTTTTCGTGAAGAATACCGGAGCCTGCGGCAACCAGGTGAAAGAGGCCGTGAAAGATTCTTATGCGCGCCTGCTCGCCCTTTCCATGGAGGGCGAAGCCAGGTTTGAGACCAAGAAGCGCGCCGACATCGAGGCCATAGCCGTGTTCGCCCGGAATCTGCGCGATATCCTAATGGCGTCTCCGATAGGGCACAAAAATATAATGGCCCTGGACCCGGGTTTTCGCACCGGCTGTAAGCTGGTCTGTCTTGACCGCAACGGAAAATTGTTATGCGACGACGTTATATACCCGCATAGCGGAGAGGGAGCTTGCGCCGCGGCCGCCGCCAAGGTTCGCAAACTGGCCGCCGCACATAAGACCGAGGTTGTAGCCATAGGCAACGGCACCGCAGGCCGCGAGACGGAAGAGTTTGTCCGCGGGCTTAAGCTCGACGGCGTTATACTTGTAATGGTTAACGAAAGCGGCGCCTCCGTATATTCAGCGTCTGAGGCCGCTCGCTCTGAATTTCCGGACAAAGACGTGACCGTACGCGGATCGGTTTCCATAGGCCGGCGTTTGATGGACCCATTGGCTGAACTGGTAAAAATAGACCCCAAATCCATAGGCGTAGGCCAGTATCAGCATGATGTCGAGCAGGGCGAGCTGAAGAAGAGCCTGGATGCCACCGTTATGAGCTGCGTTAATAGCGTGGGTGTGGAAGTGAACACGGCCAGCTCTGAGCTGCTCTCATACGTTTCCGGCCTGGGGCAGTCGCTCGCAAAAAACATAGTGGAATATCGCAACGCTAACGGGGCTTTTTCGTCCCGCGCCGCGCTGAAGAAAGTGCCGCGCCTCGGGCCCAAGGCCTTTGAACAGGCGGCAGGTTTTCTGCGCCTGCGCGAAAGCCGGAATCCGCTGGATTCCAGCGCGGTGCATCCCGAGCGTTATGGTATTGTGGAGCGTATGGCGGCAGATCTCGGCTGTTCGGTAAAAGACCTGATAACAGATTCCGGGCTGCGCGCCAAGATTGACATTTCAAAGTATATTTCAAGCGGTGTGGGAGAACCGACTCTAAAGGATATAATCGCGGAACTTGCGAAGCCAGGCCGCGACCCGCGTAAACAGTTCGAGGCCTTTGCCTTCGGAGATGTTCAGAAAATAGAAGACCTGAAACCAGGCTGTAAGCTGCCCGGGATAGTCACCAATGTGGCCGCTTTCGGCGCTTTTGTGGACATAGGCGTTCATCAGGATGGCCTTGTCCATATAAGCGAGCTTTCCGATAGATACGTGCAGGATGCTGCTTCAATATTGAAAGTGGGCCAGCGGGTGAGCGTGACCGTGCTGGATGTTGATCTTCCGCGCCGCCGCATCGCTCTTTCCCTGAAATCCAACCCGGTGATAGGTCCGCGTGAATCCCGCGGCCCCAGACAGGAGCCGTCAAACCCGCCTCAGGCCCTAAGGCCGGACAACCTTCCGCGCCGGCCTGCCGCGGAAAAACCTTCCGGCTCAATGGCCGAAGCTATGAAAGCCCTCCTTGATAAACGTCGGAATTGAATTTTGAAGAATAAAATTGATATTGTGGATGAAAGCGTTTTTGAATCCGTAAATTATTGACGCTTTTTTATAAATCCGGCGGTAGTCCGTACGTCTAACGCGGATGCTTCTGGTGGGGGTAAATTGATGTTTCCTTATAAAAAGTACTTTTTCCCGGCCGCGGCGTTGCTGGCGCTGGCCGCCTGCTCTAAAAAAGACGACGGCGCCTATCTCCAGACCATGTACATTATGAGCGTACCCGCCCAGGTGAAGGTTTTTAACGCGGATGCGGTAGAGGGGAAAAAAGTGGCCGATGCGGTTTTTAAGGAATGGAAAAGGATTTCCGACGAATATAACTTCGGCGAGCCCTACGCCTACACCTCCTACGTTAATAAAAAGGCTTACGGGGAATGGGTAAGGGTGGATGACGAGTTTCTCAGACTCCTGTCCCTGTCCATGGATTATTACAGTCTGACGGAGGGCGCTTTTGATATCACGTTCGCGCCCCTGTGGCCCGTCTGGAGAGAGGCGGCCGCTTTAAAGAAAATGCCTTCAAAAGCGGAAATAACCAAAGCGCTTTCCAGCATGGGCTCGGAATTTGTGCAGATAGACCGTGAAAAGAAAATGATCCGCTTCGCAAAACCCGTGCAGATAAATATGGGCGGTATCCTGCGCGGCTACTGTCTTGAGCGGGGGTATGAGATTTTAAGGAAATTTGCGGAAAACAAATACGCCGTGGAACTTAAACTCGGCGGTTATATGCTGGGGTTCGGCAAAAGGGCCTGGTCCTACAAGGTTCCCGATCCTTTTCATGAAGGCCGTTTTCTGGGACGGTTCAATTTTGAGGAGGGAGTGGTTATGTCCTCCTCCGGCCGTGACCATTTCGTGCAGATAGAGGGGAAGCTATATTCCCATATCCTGGACCTTAAGACCGGTTACCCGATACCCGATTTTTCCAACCTGATAGTTTACTTCCCAAGTATAAAAGAAGACGAATACATCCCGTCCGCTGTGCTTGCCGTTATGGGGAAGCGGAAGGCCTTCGCCCTATTGGGCCGGCTGAAGGGGACGGCCGCCCTATGGATAGACGGCTCCGGCAATGCCGAGTTGTTCTCTAACGAACGCAGCAAAGCCGCTTGGGAGAAGGATAAAAGTATTTTCTAGGATTTTATTTCTTCGAACTCGCCTTTGTTCTTGTTTTTCCGCACATTATACCAGTTGAAACACCTGCCGTTCATGGCGATATACACGCCCGGGGGGAGCGTTTGCGCGAAAGATACGGCGGAGCCGAGGTTGAACATCCCGTCCGAACTGCCGAACTTATAGGGTACCATGGCGCCGGTGAGTACCACGGTTTTGTTCCTTATCTTAGGGCCGAGCAGCCGCGCCGTCTCGGGCATGGTGTCGGTGCCGTGGGTGATTATGATGCTGTGCTCTTTGGCGGCCAGGCACGCCTTTAATATTTTTTTACGGTGCGCGGTGGTCATGACGAGGCTGTCTATCATCATGAGGGTTTTCACGTTTACGCTTACTCGGGAGCGTCCGAGATCAAGCATCTCCCGGAGGTGGGTATCCCTGAAAAAGAGTTCGCCGTTCAGTTCGTTATACTCCTTATCGAAGGTGCCGCCGGTTATTAGTATCTTTATGGACATAGGATGAATGTCACTGGGCGGCTAGGCGGCTGGACAGCTAGGCCGCTCTTGAGGTTAGTAGCCCCGCTTGCCGTTTAGCGGTTTTTACTTCCTCCCGTCCTTCAGGAAAGCCAGGTAGCCCTTGTAAGCCATATAGATATCCAGCTTGCCGGCAAGTTCCATGGGGGCGTGCATCGACAGAAGCCCCACGCCGCAGTCCACAACGTGCATCCCGTAGCGCGCCATGAGGTATGCTATGGTGCCGCCGCCGCCCTGGTCAACTTTACCCAGCTCGCCGGTCTGCCAGATGACGCCGGCCTTATCGAAAATGCGGCGGACCTCAGCCAGGAATTCGGCGCTGGCGTCGGAGGAACCGGATTTTCCGCGCGAACCGCAGTATTTGGTCAGGCACAGGCCGTGGTTCAGGATGGCTGTATTCTTTTTTTCAGAGACGCTGGCGTATAGCGGGTCGAACAGGGTATTCACGTCGGCCGAAAGCATCCAGGAATTACAGAGGGCGCGTTTAA
>MGVA01000038.1 GCA_001800245.1 Elusimicrobia bacterium RIFOXYA12_FULL_51_18
AGACTGTTTTCTAAGCAAAAACATCTTACCATTAACGGAGGGTTCTCTCGTTTTCGTCTTTTTTCTTGGGACAGGCCTGCTTTCCGCCCAGGGCTGTCCCAAGAAAATTCCAGGGTAACGGCAGGCCTGCCAGTTCGCGGGGCCTGGGGGCTGGAACGCAAAACCAGGGTCGGGCACACCGTGCCCGCCCTTCCGTTCCTCGGCCTCCGCGCTCCGTATGCTCAGCCTCCGGCTATGCGCGGCCAGCCTGCCCTCAACAGGGCCTTGGCCGGGCCGCCAAAGGCGGCCCGTACAGCGCAGAATTTAATTTTTTTCTTATTTTTAAATTATGGCCACCGGGGGAGGGGAATTTAAACGGGGGCACCTTGGTCAATTAAAAACCCGCCTCGGCTCGCATTCGCTCGCCCTGGCGGGCTTTTCTGTTATTATCATGTAGCCCCCGTGGGGAAAGGGGGAACCGGCAAAGAAAATATGGAAAAGCCAGGGCCAGGAGCGGCTTGCCTCGTGATGGCCGCCGCCCCTGGCCCTTCCCTTTATCTCTTACAGTTCCGGGACGCGCGGAAGTTGTATATAATATCCACCAACTAACGCACATTATCATAGCGGCATGCTGCGGAACGCGGACCCCGAATTAGTGTCAGTAAGGAAGAGAAACTGCGCCCGCTGTTTAGCGCCATAGGCCGCAAGTTTCCCAGAGCGGAACTGGTATTTTACTCGATGTCGCAGGCTGGAGTGCGGCTCGTGGAATAGTTCCCGTGTTTACACGGCCTGCCCGCCGCCGGGCCGCCTTTCGCCGTAAAAGTTCCAATGGTCTGCGACCAGGTGTTCCGCACCATGTTCATAGTGCATTGCCACTGGACGTGCGAATAAAGGAAATAATTAAAATGGATATTCCGCGTATTTTTAATATTAGCGAAAGCGCTCACCGCATTCATAACCCGTTCACACCAGAAAAGTTCGCCACTCTAGGCGCGGTGCTGCGGATGGAAAAGGGAACCAGAGTGCTAGACTTGGGCAGTGGTTCCGGTGAGATGCTGTGCACCTGGGCACGCGATCACGGGATCACCGGTATCGGCATCGACATGAGCCCGTTGTTCATCGAACAGGCGAAACTCCGCGCCGTGGAACTCGGCGTCACCGACAAAGTCACGTTCATACATGACGACGCCGCCGGCTATGTCTCCAAAGAGAAAGCGGGGGTGGCGGCCTGCGTCGGCGCCACCTGGATAGGCGGCGGGGTTGCCGGCACCACCAAGCTCCTGGCGCGCAGCCTGCGCCCAGGGGGCATCATCCTCATCGGCGAGCCCTACTGGCGGCAGCTGCCTTCGGCGGAAGCTGTTGCCAAGGGATGTCTTGCCGGCTCTATCTCCGACTTTCTCCAGCTTCCGGAACTTCTCGCGTCTTTCGACCGTCTCGGCTACGACGTAGTTGAAATGGTCCTTGCGGACCAGGACGGCTTTGACAGGTATGAGGCGGCCAAGTGGCTCACCATGCGCCGCTGGCTTGAAGCCAACCCCGTGGACGACTTCGCGAAAGAGGTTCGGGCCAACCTGACCTCGGAACCCGTGCGCTACGCCACTTACACGCGTGAATACATGGGCTGGGGCGTGTTCGCTCTGATGGCGCGATAAGTATTCCGGGCAACCAAAAACTCAGACATATGAAAAAGATAATACTACAACCGAAAAACGCCATAGTTTTACTTGCGATGTTAATGGTATCGGCCGTATCGTGTTCAACGCCGACACAAAATAGTCAGAACCGATATGCCAAATCGTTTGACGGGGAAAAGATCAGTTATAACGTTTACGGCAAAGGGGACACAGCCCTGTTGTTTGTGCATGGGTGGAGCTGCGACAGCAGATACTGGCGCGAGCAGGTGCCGCATTTCGCCGAAGAATACCGCGTTATAACGATGGAACTGGCTGGACATGGCAACTCTGGCCAACATCGCAAGGTTTATTCGTTAAATGGCTTCGCTCAGGATGTAAAGGCGGTGATAGAAGCGGTTAATCCCAAAAAAGTAATTTTAATCGGACACTCGTTCGGCGGAGAAATAGTCGCATCTACAGTCAGGTTAGAGCCGGGAAAGGTCATTGGGATAATAGGCGTGGATACCCTTCACAACCTGGACGAGACATTCAGTAAAGAAGAAGGCTACAAGTTAATTGGGCTCGACGGAATTAAAAAGGATTTTACGCCTGCAGTGAGAGAATTCGGCAAGCAGATGATGGGCAAGGGCGTCGACCAGGAGTTATCAAACTGGATTATTAACGATATGTCATCGGCACCCCCGAAAGCAGCGATAAGCGCGCTTGAAGAATACGTGGGAGCAATAGCGGACAAGAAGACGATTGATATTTTCAGGGAAGTCAAAGTCCCGGTAATATGCATAAACGCAGATCTGTGGCCGACAAATACCGAGGCAAACAAGCGGCATATGACGTCATTCGATGTCAAGATAATGAAAGGAGCCGGTCATTTTTTAATGCTGGAACGGCCGGAAGAGTTTAATAAGCTTCTGGACAGCAGTATCAAAGAAATAATTGGGAACCAAACTAATTGATAAGAACTTCCCTTTTGTGGGGTAGCTGCCGCAAGATGGCGCAGCCCCTGGGCGCCTTATAACAGAAGCAAAAGCCTCTTACTCCTTCACGACACACTTGCGCCAGGCGTAGACAGCAGCCTGCGTGCGGTCGGTCAGGTAGAGTTTGCTCAGGATATTGCTCACGTGGTGGGGGTTCAGGAACATCAAAATCACCGACAAAAAAATTAAAAATGCAGAATTTTTTGCGCCATTTAATTATTTAATTTTTGAGGAAAAAAACAAATGCAGAAACCAGAAAAACCAGCGGCCCCGCCCGCCGCGGGCCGGGCCGGCAGACGGGTGCACATCATTACATTTGGCTGCCAGATGAATGAGGCGGACTCGGAATTGATAGCCGCGTCATTTCTTAAACGGGGCTTTGAACTTACGGCGGAGCTTAAGACCGCGGATGCGGTGGTGGTCAATACCTGCACCGTCCGCCAACGCGCCGAAGATAAAGCCATTTCCCAGATAGGCCGCCTGCGCAAATGGAAGGACTCCCACCCCGAAGGCAAACTTTTTGTAGTCGGTTGCGCAGCCGAGAAACTGGGGGGGAAGATCATAAAGAACCGCTTCCCGTTCGTGGACGAGGTTGTCGGCGCTAAAAGCATAGACAGCATGGATGAGATAGTGGGGCGGATGAACGGAGAGACAGGCAGACAGCCGGACTGCGCAGCCATCCAGCCATCCAGCCATCCAGCCGCTAAGTCACCAAGCCGCCTAGCCGTCCAGCCGCCCAGCCCCCTAACTGTCTCGCCGCCCAGCTGTCCCACCGTCTCTTCCTTTGTCACCATCATGCGCGGATGCTCGCTTAAATGCTCTTACTGCATCGTGCCGGCTGTGCGCGGCCCGGCGGCCTTCCTTCCGGCCGAAACCATACTTGAAGACGCGGCCGCGAAACTCAGAGCGGGGGCAAGGGAGATAGTGCTGCTAGGCCAGACCGTGAACGCCTGGCGCCGCGGCAAGACCGCGTTCGCCGGCCTGCTTAAAAAAGTTTTGGCGCTGCCGGGGCTTGAGCGCCTGCGCTTCATGAGCCCGCACCCGCTCTATTTTGACGACGGCTTTTTCAGCCTATTCCGGGACAACCCGAAAATAGCCCGGCATATGCACCTGCCCGCGCAGAGCGGCTCCGACCGGATACTCAAAGCCATGCGCAGGGGCTATACCCGCGCTCAGTACCTGGACCTGGTTTCAAAGATCCGAAAAGCGGCTCCCGGGTCCGCAGTCTCCACCGATTTCATAGTCGGCTATCCGGGCGAAAGCGAAGCCGACTTCAAAGAGACGCTCTCGCTGGTCGGGGAAAGCGGCGTCTCTTTCGCGTACTGCTTCAAGTATTCCAGGCGCCTGGACGAACCCGGCCTGGCCCCCGACCTGGGCGAATCTGAAATAGAGGAAAGGCTTGAGCGCCTGCTGGCGGAAGTAAAGAAAAATTCAGGTGACATTTTGAACAAAAGAATTGGTAGAATAGAGGAAGTTCTGCTTGAAGCCGAAGACTACGGGCGAACCTCGGCTAATTTTGTGGTAAGGCTGGACCGGAAAACCGGGCTTATCCCAGGTTCCCTGGTCCGGATGGAAATAACCGGTGTTCACAAGAACACTTTAAAGGGAAGGCTTATACCATGACGAAAAAAGATCATAAAGTTTTCAAAGAACGACGGGAACATGTCCGCCTGCCTATCCTGCACGGCATCCTTGAACCGGTTGATGTTAATTTCTACGACAAGGACGACGTGAGCAAAAGCCGCCCACAGCCGGCCATACTCGTGGACCTTTCGGCCGGCGGCATGCGCCTTATCACCTTCCTTGAACCGCCCCATTCCAAAGAACTCAACATGGTTCTAAAGCTCGCCGGAGTCAAAGAGATGCCCATAATCGGCAAGATCTCCTGGGTAAAAGAAAAGGGCGGCGTTTTCATGAACGGGATAACATTCTCCGACATCGGCCAGGAAGATAAAAAACGCATAAGCGAAATGGCCGAGGATTATGTGGACTGCGACACCCGCATCGCGCTCAAACTGCCCGAAGTCTGCGTGGGAAATTGCGGGGCTCACGGTTTGTGCAACAAGCCGCAAAAAGACGAACCGCTCTTCAAGAAGAAGTAAATCCGCTTCGCGGATTTACTTCGCTGTACGGCGAGGCGGCTTCTTAATATATTCCTCGCATCGTAGCTATCCGGCTGTCCAGCCGCCTAACTGCCCGGCCTGCGCCAGTATAAATGTCATCCATACTTTCAAAACCCATCACCATCATGGGGGCCAACGCCTCCGGCAAGACCGGCCTTGCCATTGAACTCGCCAAAAGGACGGATGGGGAGATCATCTCCGCCGATTCTAAACAGATCTACAAACACCTTTCAGCCGGGACCTCCAAACCCGCCGGCCGCTGGGAAACCATCCGTGGACGTGAAGTATATCTGGTTGACGGCGTACCATACCATCTGGTCGACATATCCGACCCCCTGACCACTTATGACGCGGGGACTTTCGCCGTTAAGGCCAAAGCGCTCATAGACTCCATCTCCGCCGAAGGCAGGACGCCCATTATCGTAGGCGGCACCGGCATGTATATCCAGGCGCTTTGGAACGGCCTTGATCCCCTGCCCGAGGCGAACCCGGAAATGAGGAAACACCTGGCCGCCTTCGCCGGGGAAAAAGGCAAAGAGGCCCTTCACGCCGAACTGGCGGCCCTGGACCCGAAGGCCGCGTCCCAGATTCCGCCGAACAATATCCAGCGCGTGATACGGGCGCTGGAAATAACAAAATTAGCCGGCCGGCCGGTCTCGGAACTCTGGACCGGCAGATTTCTTGACGCGCTGCCAGGACATCTCGGCAAATTCGTTTTCCTGAAATGGGAAAAGGAGCGCCTGAACGAAAGGATAAAAAGCCGGACCTCCGCGGCTTTCGACGCCTGGGTGGACGAAACCAGGGAACTGCTGGCGCGCGGCTATCCTGAAGACGCTCCCGGCCTTAAATCGCTGGGCTATCCGCAAGTGATGGATTTTATCGCCGGCAGACTGCCCCGCCCTGAAACCATCCACTCTATAGTCACTGTTTCGATGTCATACGCCAAGCGCCAGAACACCTGGTTCGGCAGATATAAGAACGCCCTGCGCATAGACCTCTCCGGTCCGGACGATTACGATCTTGAACTGCTTTCGGAAAGGATCCTGACCCCATGAAAACAACGCTTGTAGCCGCCACGCTTAAGAGGAAAGCAAAAGGATCTCCGGATCCGGCGGTAGCGCTGGAGGAACTGGTCCGTTTAGCGGAAACAGCGGATCTTGAGGTGCTTGAGAAATTCCTTATCCGTCTGCCGGCCTACAATCCGTCCACCCTTATAGGCTCCGGCAAACTGGAGGAACTCAAGAAACATGTGGAAACCGCAAAGCCGGGCCTGATCATTTTCGACGAAGAACTCACGCCCGCACAGCAGCGGAACCTGGAGCGCGCCCTGGGAGTGCCGGTAATAGACCGGACCTACCTTATCCTTGAGATATTTTCCCGACGCGCCCGGACGCGGGAAGGCAAACTACAGGTGAGGCTGGCACGTTTTTCCTACTACCTGTCGCACCTGACCGGAAAAGGCGTCGCCATGGGACAACAGCACGGAATGATAGGCGCCCGCGGCCCCGGAGAGCGCCAGTTGGAATACGACAGAAGAACCCTGCGCGACAAAATAACCGAGTTAAAGAAAGAACTGGATTCCATCAGAGATGAGCGGGCCACCCAGCGCAAGAACAGGGACGCCGTACCCATGCCCCAGGCGGCCATAGTGGGGTACACCAACTCCGGAAAATCCACCCTGCTCAATTTCCTTACCGCGCAGAAACACGGCATCTACGCGGACGACAAGCTCTTCGCCACGCTCGACCCCACAACCAAGCGCGTGCGGCTCCCGGGCGGCGGTTGGGCGCTTTTAACCGACACAGTGGGCTTCATCCAGAAACTGCCGCATAATCTGGTGGCGGCCTTCCGCTCAACCCTGGAAGAAACAGCCCACGCCGACCTGATACTGCATATCCACGACCTCTCCTCCCCCCAGATGAAACTCCAGCACGCGGCGGTACAAACCGCGCTGAAAGACCTGGATCTGGCGGAGATCCCGGTGATCAATGTTTACAATAAAATTGACTCCGTGCCCGGCCACCGCGACCACGCGGAAACCCTGCGGCGTCTGCGCCCGGTCTTCGTTTCCGCCCTGACCGGAGCGGGGATACCCGAACTGATGGAACGTATAGAAAACACCCTGGCCTCCAAATGGGGGGATTACGAACTGACGCTGCCGGCAGGCAGGCAAAAGCTCCTGTCCGAGATCTATAAAAGCGCGCTGGTTAAAAACGCGGCCTATGGTCCGGAAGAAATAACGGTAAATTTTAAAGCCACCAAAGAAAATTACCAGCGATTTCTCAAACTGCTGGATAAGGAGTAGTCGGTTGATTCCTCAACCAACCGGCAACTATCTGCTATTTACCTTTACTTTCTTTTTATATAATTTGTTGAGATGACAAAAACCGCTCTAACCGCCGTCCTGCTGCCGGCCAGCTATCTGCTGGGAGGCATTCCCACCGGTTACGTCATAGGCCGGCTTAAAGGAATAGACATCAGAAAGTTCGGATCGGGAAATCCCGGCACGGCAAATGTGTACCGGACATTGGGCAAGTGGCCCGGCATGTTGACTTTCTCGGTGGATTTTCTTAAAGGTTTCATACCGGCGTACCTGGCGATAAAATTCTTTTACATAGAGGCGGGGCTCTACAACGAGGCAGGCCACTGGTGGATACCCGTGGCCGCGGGCGGGCTGGCCATAGCGGGCCATATCTGGACGCCTTTTCTAGGTTTCAGGGGCGGCAAAGGGGTGGCCACCGCTGCCGGCGTTTTTATGGCGCTGCTTCCCTGGCCCACAGCGGGGGCTTTCGTGGTTTTCGCCATAGCGGTGGCGCTTACCCATCATATTTCGGTAGGCTCCATGTCGGCGTCGGTGGCGCTGCCGGTCTTATGCTATATCCTGAACAAACGCGAACAGCTGCCCTTCACTATCATGGCGATAGTAGTCTGCGGTATAATTTTTTACACGCACATCTCCAATATACGCCGCATCCTGCAGGGGCGTGAATTGTCCTTTAAACATGCGGCAAATGAAAAAAAGAACTGAGGCCGCGGTCATAGGCGCCGGCATGTGGGGCTCGGTACTGTCCCATTTGCTGGCCATCAAAGGCCATGAGGTGCGAGCCTGGGAATTCAACAAAGCCATAGCCAGGAGCCTGAACGACAAAAGGACCCATCCGGCCCTGCCCGGTTTCAGGCTGGCCGGAGGGATCAGGGTTTTTACCGGGCTTGAAGAAGCCGTCCGCTCTCCCGGGCTGCTGATAATGGCCGTGGATTCCAAACACGTGCGCGCCCTGGCCGGGCGAATAAACGTCCTTTTAAAAGACCGCCCCTTACCGCTCATCGTGGCGGTAACCAAGGGGATAGAGGCCGGAAGTTTCAAAACCGTCTGCGAGGTCATGGAAGAAGAACTGCCGCGTGCCCGGCAAAAGACCATGATACTCACCGGCCCCAGTTTTGCGGTGGAGGTAGCCGCCGGCGCGCCAACTAAAGTGGTGCTGGCCGGACACGACCCGGCGCTTTTGAAAGCGGCTTCCGCGCTCCTGGAGGGCGGCCCGCTTGCGCTGGAGCTTTCCACCGACCGGCTGGGCGCGGAACTTGGCGGAGCGTTAAAAAATGTATACGCTATCGGAAGCGGCATTATAGACGGACTTTCCAAAGCCGCCAAGAACAGCGAAGCGGCTTTCCTGATCGAAAGCGCGGCGGAGCTGAAACGCATCATTATGGCTTTGGGGGGCAGGAGCCACACGGCCTGGGGCCTGAGCGGTATGGGCGACTTACTTCTGACCGCCACCTCCGCCAAGTCGCGCAACTTCCGCTTCGGAAGGGAAATAGGCAAAGGCCTGACTCCGCCGGAAGCCCGGAAGCGCATCTCCACCGTGGTGGAGGGGTTTGAGGCGCTGAAAAACACCAGGGCGCTCTGCGCCGCGCGCGGCATAAAAGCCCCGGTCATAGATTCTATCTGGAAGATTTTGTATAAAGATCATAAGCCGTCCTCCATACTTGAAGCGGCGGGCTTCAAAAAGAAGATACTGGCGGCAGGGAACATATGAACAATGATGAAGCCGCGGAAGGGAAAGAGCTTGAGGTAAAGATTTATTCCATCGCGACAAGCATGACGGAATCCATTATCTTCCTGGACGAAACCACGGGAACGCGCATACTGCCGATCTGGATAGGCCCTATGGAAGCGCAGGCGATAGCCATACGGCTTTCCGGCTACCCTTCTCCCCGCCCGATGACCCACGACCTTTTTTTCTCGCTCTTAAAATCGCTGGAACTCACCGTGGAAAAAGTCAGGATCACCGACATCGTGGACAATACCTACTACTCCGTGATCCAGGTTGTGGACAGGGACGGCGGGAACAGGAGAGACATAGACGCCCGCCCTTCCGATGCCGTGGCCCTGGCCGTTCGCTTTGGCTGCCCAATTTACATAAACGAGCGGGTTTTTGAAAAAACGCAAGTGCTTTCCAAACCTATAACGGAAGACGAAGTGGTGAAATTCAAACATGACCTTAAAAATCTTAAACCTAACGATATTATCAGCCAGTTGCTAAATACGCGCCATCATCCGTCCGGAGGAGACGCCGGGGAAAACGGAGATGAAGACGAAGAAAAAGAGGGGGAGAACGAAGGAAATGAACAGACTTGAGATCATCCGCGAGATAGCCAAACATCTTACCACGGAAAAAGACGCCAAGCTGGCCGTCCTGAAAACTTTCGAACTGATGGCCACGGCCCTGCGAAGCAACGAAAAAGTGGTGATTTCCAATTTCGGCACCTTCAAAGTAAAAGACCGTATGCCGCGCCAGGCCAGAAATCCTAAGACCAATCAGAAAGTGATGGTGGGGCCGCGCAAGAGCATACGGTTCAAGCCCTCAAAAAAACTTACAAGCGGGATATAAGAGGAAGCGGATAGTTATCGGTTATTCGTAGTTGGGAAACATGTCGGACTTTCTTAAAACTCCGCCTATGGACGGACACCGAACCGCCAACAACTAGCAACCAAAAACTCTTCGTCAACATGTCTGAAAAGAATTACTTCACTATAAATGAGATCTCTAAAAAAACCCGGGTGCCGGAATACACCATCCGCTACTGGGAGTCCAGATTCAAATTGCTGAGGCCGCTGCGGCTCGCGAGCGGCCACCGGCGCTACACAGCCGGAGACGCGGAGATCATAAACGAGATAAAGGACCTGCTCCTGATAAAGGGTTACACTTTATCCGGCGCGAAGAAAGTCATATATTCAAAGAAAAAAAGCGGCCGACAAGACTGGCGAGCGGACAGCCCTTCGGATGATACCGTCCAGCTCCTGGAAAATATAAAAAAAGAGCTGCGGCAAATAATCAAGGAATGTTGAAGATACTAAAAATTATAGTCTTTTAAAATAATTGCTATAATCTATACGGTATTTTGAATTACGCTGCCGGAGAGTGGCTCAATAAACAGGGCTCTCGCTTGCGGGAAAACCCGGCGGCACAAGAGATTCAAATTGCGTCGTCGGGGCGTGGCTCAATGGTAGAGCGCTCGCTTGGGGTGCGAGAGACTCCGGGTTCAATTCCCGGCGCCCCGATGAGGCAACTTGAATGCGGGGGATGGATTAGACCGCTGTTTTTTACGCCGGCCGGCATCCGCCCAGGAACATCGCCGCGCATCAAATATCCAAGTGCCGCGCAATAAGGGGCTCCGTTGCGGACACAACCGGGCCAAGGGGTTCCCAGGTTGGAACCGTCCCGGCACTAAAACATCAGTCAGCCGTTTTTTGCTTTATAATCTTGATGGAGGCTATATGTCTAAAAAAAATATTTATTTTCCGATCATCACCCTGGTTCTGGCCGCGGCGCTTACTGCGGCCGCCCAGGCTCCCGGCAAACCGGCTAACGAATCAAAGACCGACGTCCACCCCATGATTTCCGCCGGTAACGCTTTCGCCTTCGATCTGTACAAACAGCTTTCCAGAAAAGACGGAAATGTCTTCTTCTCTCCCTACAGCATAACCGTAGCGCTGGCCATGGCCTATGAAGGCGCGAAAGGCGGAACCGCGAAGGAAATGGAGGACGTGCTGCGGCTGCCCAAAGACGCCGCCCTGCGCCGGGATTTTTTCGCACGGGACATAAAACGGCTGGGCGCGGACCTGGGCGTGGATATGGCTAACGCCTTTTGGGCGCAAAGAGAATACAAGTTTCTTGCGCAGTATAAGGAAACATTAGACAAATATTATCAAGCCGCGGCTTTTAACGCGGATTTCAAAACGGCGGCCGACAAGACCAGGCTGGAGATAAACGGCTGGACCGGAGAGCGGACGCATGGAAAGATAAACGACCTGTTCCCGCGGGATTCTCTCAACAGCCTGACCAGGCTGGTCCTGGTGGACGCGGTTTATTTCAAGGGGAGCTGGGAAACGCGGTTCGACAAGAGCCTTACCTCAGACGCGGACTTCCACACCACGCCCTCCAACAAAGTAAAGGCCAGCATGATGAAGCGCACCGGGGAAGATTCAAAGTCCGGTTATTATGAAACTGCGGATCTGCAGATCCTGGAAATGCCTTATAAAGGCGGCAAGCTTTCCATGCTCATACTTCTGCCGCCCCTGGACGGACTGAAGAAACTGGAAAAAGAGATTTCGCCGGAGAAACTGGAAGCCTGGAAGAAAAATATTTCAAACAGACGGGTTGACGTATTCCTGCCGAAATTCCTCCTGAACGCCAAATACATGCTGCACGACACGCTCGCAAGAATGGGCATGTCGGCGGCCTTTACCGACAAAGCCGATTTCTCCGGCATGGACGGCACGAACAATCTTCATATACAACGTGTGGTGCACCAGGGTTTAGTGGAAGTGAACGAAGAGGGAACCGAGGCCGCGGCGGCCACCGGAGTGGCTATGGGCTTAAAATCAATGCCTATGGCGGCGCCGAAGTTCCTGGCGAACCACCCTTTTATTTTCCTGATCCAGGAACGCGAAACGGGTAAAATAATATTCATGGGCCGGGTGGAAAAACCTTAAAGTTTTTTATTCCACTTTAAAACCGGCTTCCGCCACGGCCTGTTTTATCTTTTCCACGCTGGTCTTCCGCTCGTCGAATTCCGTTTTCAACCCGGCGGTCCCCAGATCCGCCTCGGCGGAGACTACGCCGTCCAGTAGTTTTATGGCGTTCTCAACTCCGGCTTTGCAGCCCAGGCAACGCATACCTTTGATTTTCAAAGTTATCCTCATAAAAACCTCCGATTCAGCCATGAAAGCTTTATAGCACGACACATGTTGTAGTATATAATTCCTTATTATGAACTCAAAAAGCCAGGCGTATCCGATCCGGGTCGGGCTGCTTTACGGCCACAAACCCTCCGGCCATTACTCCGCGGCAAGGGCACTGGCGGATTTTTTCCCGGCCTCCATTATAGAGCCGGTGTTCATAGACCTCTCTGAAGTTTACCCGAATCTCGGCTCTTTTGTGGCAAAGACCTATCTGGAGATCCTTAATAAAGCTCCGGCCCTTTGGGACTACATTTACGACAACAATTTCGTGGCCATGGCGGCAATGGGAATAAAGACGGCCGTCTTTCCTTATTATTCCAGGAAACTTACGGAAGTGCTGCGGAAAAAAAATATTAACGCCGTGGTATCCACCCACGCGCTTGCCGCGATGCTTCTGGCTAAGGGCGACAATAATCCCCGCGCCGGCGCCGCGGCGGCTCAATCCTCCGGAAAGTGCGCCGCCAGGCCCTTTAAAGCCGCGCCGCTTTTCGCCGTACTCACTGATTTTTACGCGCATTCCTACTGGCCGTCCAAAGGCGTGGAGCTATATTTTTCTCCCGAAGGGACGGCGGAAGCGGGCCTTAAAGCCAACGGAGTGGACCAGGCCAGAATAGTAACTACCGGCATCCCGGTACGCAAGGAATTCCTGCTTCAGGAGGATTCGCGTAGGAAAAGAAAAGAACTGGGCCTGCAGGCGAATCTTTTCACGGCGCTGATCGCCGGCGGCAGCAAAGGCCTGGGCGACATAATGCTTTCGGTGGAAACGCTGAAAAAATTCCTGGGGAAAATTCAACTCATCGTAATGTGCGGCGAAAATAAAAAACTATGCGGCAGCCTTGAAAAAAAGCTGGTGGGCCAAAAACATCTGAAGATCGTAAACGACTTTGTGGAATATCCGGCGGATTATTACCGGGCGGCCGACCTGATCATAGGAAAAGCGGGAGGGGTGACCGTAGCCGAAACCATGGCCCTGAACAAACCGATGCTGCTTTTCTCCTCGCTCCCCGGCCAGGAAGAACATAACGCGCGCTTCCTTATAAAGAACCGGCTGGCGGATTTTGCCGAAGATCCGCGCCAGCTTGAAGACCTGATACGGCGGTATCTGCGGCATCCGGCCTCTCTAGCGGCGTTAAAGAACAAGCTGTCTGCGGCCGCCAAGCCCTGCGCTGCCAGGGATATAGCCGCCGGCATAATGAAAAGCCTGCTGCCCGGGTAACCCCAAAACTACGGTTTGGAATCAATTTTTATAGAACTTCGCGCAGGACGGATTTTCGTCGGTTTCAGAAAAGAGGGCGGGAATAAAAATATCGGGGCATACGGATTTGAACCGTAAATCCGCCGACCCGAACGGCGTGTGATACCATTTCACTATGCCCCGACAAGACCAATTATACATTTTATTCGCGGAAAAACCAAAATAGAAAAATCACGCCGGACGTCTTTTAAAACCACAAAGCAGCTTGCCGCACAGAACTATACCTGACCGGATAGGGTCTGTCTCAAAGCGTACGACAGAGCCTTATTGCCTTGTCAAGCCTGTGCCTTGCTTAATAAAATACTTTTTAGTATTATTTCATTTGTTGGGTTATACATTGTCATGCGCGTTTCTTTTAAAATATCCGGCGTCGTACAGGGAATAGGCTACAGGTGGTTCGTAGTGAACGCCGCCTCCGGGCTCGGCCTGACCGGGTTGGTCAGGAACCGTCCGGACGGTTCCGTAGAGGGAGAAGCGCAGGGAGATAAAACCGCTGTTGAAAAATTCATCCTGGAACTCAAAACCGGCCATCCTCAAGCCGAGATATTGAGCGCCGAAACTGCCCGGATGGAAGAGCGGAAAGGCGAAAAAGACTTTATTATCTGTTATTAACGCGGGGGAAACGAAGAAGAGGTAAAAAAACATGGCTGAAGAAAAAGAAAACCAGGAGCCGGGACAGGAAGAAACGCCTAAGGCCGACAAAACAAAGAAAGACCTTTTAAAAGACATCAACATCGATTCCACCAATCAATACATTAGAAAAATAAGCCAGATAGACCATAAGATTTCGCGCGAAGAATCGCACGACCTTTGGAAACGCGTCAAGCGCGGAGACAGGCGCGCTAAAGACCGCATTATGGAGTTGAACCTGAAGCTCGTCATCCCCACGGCCAAACGCTACCTGTATCCAGGCGCCGATCTCATGGACCTGGTTGAAGAAGGCAACCTCGGCCTTCTGCACGCCATAGACAAATTCGAGCCCAAGAAAGGCTATAGATTTTCCACTTACGCCACCTATTGGATAGAGCAGTATGTCAGGCGTTCCGTGGAAGAGAATTCCAAAACCATCCGCATCCCGCCGCACGCCTGGACCGCTCTCCGGAAATGGCTGAAGCAATGGGATTCCATGCACGGCAAATTGGGCCGCGATCCGACACTGGCCGAAATGGCCCGCAAAATGCATTGGACGGCAAACCAGGTCCGCACAGCCCTTAACGCTTCGGAAATAGTCACCGGGCTTTCCTCGATGGAAACCCCGCTGGGCGATGAGAACGCCGACACCGTGGGAGACCTGCTGCAGGACAAGGGCTCCGGTACCCCGGAGAGCCTGATCTCGATACTGCGCCTCCATGACGAGCTTAAAGACGCGCTGGGAGAGGTCGGAGAGCGGGAACGCATGATAATAGAACTGCGCTACGGCCTGACAGGACAGACGGCCATGACCTTGAACGACATCGGCAAAAAGCTGAGTCTCTCCCGCGAACGCGTGCGCCAGATAGAGGAACGCGCGCTTCTGCGCTTGCGCCGCGTCGCCGCCAGGATGGGCCTTATAGAGATGGGCAGGCGGCCGGACCACACCAACCTCCAGCCCGGCTGGAACCAGCCCAGGATCAAAACGGACCTATTGGGCGACGCTATGCCCTCAAAACCCTATGTCCCCAGGAACCTGGGAAAGACGGGAAATAAAAAAAAGTAATTCAGGAATAACCCAGATGACAAATAATACGCGAAACGCCTTAACAACCGAAAAAATAAAAGCGATAATCCGGGACGTGCCGGATTTCCCCAAGAAGGGCATTATATTCAAGGATATAACGCCGCTCCTGGCCGATAATTCCGCCTTCACCGAAACCGTCAAAAGCATGGCGGAAATATACAAGGGACGCGGCATCACCAAGGTCCTGGGAATAGAAGCCAGGGGTTTTATTCTGGCCGCGCCCATAGCGCTGGAACTCGGCGCCGGAATGGTGCCGGTCCGCAAAAAGGGCAAACTTCCCTACAAGACCGTTTCCGCCACCTACGCGCTTGAGTACGGTGAAGACACCCTTCAGATGCACGAAGACGCCGTCAAAAAGGGCGAGAAAGTGCTGATAGTCGACGACGTACTTGCCACCGGCGGAACCGCCGGCGCCGTGGTCGCGCTGGTGGAGAAGCTTGGCGCCAAAGTGGACGGCATCGCCGTACTTATAGAGCTTGAATTTCTGAACGGCCGGGGCAAACTCTCCGGACGGGATGTCTTTTCTTTGATAAAATATTGATCAGAAAGCTGGACGGTTGAAACCGCAGGAATTACAAATGCGGGTTATCAGTTAAGTGTTTGGCGCCAAGCTGCCTAGCCGTCCAGCGTAGCAGCGGCGACAGACGCCCCCGTCGTTCAACGGATAGGACGAGAGTTTCCTAAACTCCAAATAGAGGTTCGATTCCTCTCGGGGGCACCAGGTTTCAAAGGATAAAGGGTAAAGAAGGGATAAAGGCTTAAAGGAAAAACAATTCCAGCCTTCCGCTCCTTACCCTGATCCCAATCTTTCGGCCCAATAGGAGTTCATATTATGCCCGATTCAACATGGATACACAGCGGCACACCCGAGGCACGCGGCAAGATGGATTTGGCCATGGAATGGATAAAAAATCACCGTGAAACGGTTATCGGCTCGCTGGTCATATCGGGGGCGGCCGTGATTTTCGGAGTATGGGTGGCCGTACACTACTCCGGCCTCAGAGAAATGGCCTGGAAAAGCCTTTTTATAGCCCAGCAGACCGGCTACAGCGGCAATTACGCGGAGGCCACAAAGCAGTTGGACTCAATAGAAACAAGTTACAGCAAAACCAGCGCCTGGGGCTTCGCCGCGCTCACAAAGGGCGACCTCTTATTCCGGCAGAATAAATTCAAGGAAGCGGCAGATGAATACGCGAAAGTGGCCGCGAACGGCCCGAAGAACCTTATACCCTTCGCCTCCTACAGTTTAGGCAAAGCCAAGGAGGCCACGGCGGACCTCTCCGGCGCCCAAAAACAGTATCAGGATTTTCTTACCGCGCACCCGGAGCATTTCCTGGCCCCCGATGCGCACTTTTCTCTGGCGAGCATATACGAACTTTCCAACAACCAGGCCGAAGCCAAGGCCGCTTACGAAAAGATAGCGCTTCTCTATCCGGACACCTCCTGGGCGGCGGCGGCCAAGGCAAAACTCATGCCGGCGCAGAAAGAGGACAAAGGACAAACTACCGCAGCGTCCATAAAAACCCCGCAGGCAGAGGTGAAAAAGTAACCCGCGAGCCGATAAAATATCAGACCTTTTCCCTATAAACCCGGGTCCGCTGAACAGCGGGCCCGGGTTGTTTTTTAAATGACGGGAGAAAATATCATAAGTATTCCAAAAATCAGCTGCGTGAGCCCCGCATGAGGATGTTCGCGAATAAACCTATCAAATTAGAAACCTTCCTGAAATATTCAACAAAAAAATAAATTTACTCCGGCATATCGGCATAAAGAGTAGCCATATAATTCCCAATAATGCCCAAATAAACGCGATCAGGAGACCGTTTTGTTACTTGACAGGCTTTTGGACCTTTTTGTAGTATTATCTTGCTCTGTAAAGGAGCCTCCAAAGTTTTACCAAAATGGAGGTCCGCAAGACCCCGAAGGGGGCAGCGGAGCGCCGATTTAAAGGCGCTTCTCCTTGAAGGCTGTAAGCTCCGAAAGGGGCAGGCCCTACCTGAGGCAAGCGGGCGACCGCTGTCGCAGGGAGAGTGAGTACCGGACCCGCAAGGGAATGGAACTTAAGCCCCGGAAACGGGGGCTTACGAAAACCAAAAGGAGGAGTATTAATGAAAATAGTAAAAGTATTGGTCCTTGGTGCGTTCGTATTCGGAATCTGCAAACCTGTCAGCGCGATGAGCTTTGACGTTAAGAATGTAAAGTATTTCGCGAACCTTGATCTGTTCACAGTAGGGACGTCTGACAGCCGCCTTGACAACCAGCTGAAAGGCAGCAAAGCAGTCGGCAACTTATCAACCTACAAGATCAACACGGACGCCGCTATCGGCGGCAGGATCGGTGCGCTGTACCCCATTGAAAACCTGGCCGATGTGGGCCTGAGCTGGGGCTATATCGCCGGACCCAACGGTGACATCAAAATAAACGATATCAGCAAGTACCAGGAGTTCAACCGGCGCTTCTTCCGCTTTCTCGCGGAAGCTCAAAAAACCGTTAAGATCAACGACAAGTTCTCCTTCCTGGGTGGAGCCGGCTTAGGCTGGGCCTGGGGCAAGCAGGAGTTCAAGACCAAATACGAGTACGCCAACGTGGAAAACGGCATAGTGGTGGACACGGCCGATGACAACTTCAACGGCCTCTCATGGGAACTCTCCGCCGGCGCGACCTACAAGGCCACGGAAAAGCTCAATGTGGACCTCGGAGTTAGGTATGCGGGTTTCCCCCATGCCCCGAACACACACAACATCAACAATAATGGCGATGTTTCCGGAATGGACTGGAACTCGTTCGGCATCTTCACCGGCGTGCACTTCTAAAGAACGCAGCCTTATTATTCAAACAAAACCCCGGCGTGTGCGCCGGGGTTTTGTTTTTCACACGCCCGCCAGAAGTCATAGCTAAAAAAATAGGCGACGCTTTTCCCTTGAAGAGATTTTCATTTCGGGGGGGCACAGAGCGGGCGACAGGGGGGTAATTAGGCTTTTTATTTTATATAATTAAACCAATGAAACGGCATTGCGGACCACCATACCCCAAACGCTATTCCCTGTACGCCATCCCCGCTTTACTTCTGGCTCTGCCCGTTATAACGTACGCCACCAAACTCGACCTATCCTCCAATGTGGACCTCAAGGCCGCCAACTACACCAACCTCCTGACGGGTGACGAGAAAAAGGGGCAGGCCATTTACACCGAGAATGCCACACTGGGCTTTGTGATAAAAGATATCAAACTGGAGAAGACCGACAATTCATACATAGATGTCGGCATAGTCCTAAACAGCATCGGCACCGGTTCTTCCACCAACACAATTACGGCCGCACAGTTCTCGGAAGCGGCGGCCCGCTACCCCCACGTAACCGGCGCTCCCTTCGTAAAAGAAGCCTATGTAAAGATCTACAAATTCCTAAACCAAAAGACCACGGCCATGCTCGGACGCCAGGCCTTCACGCTGGGACAGGGGATTACGCTCACTGACGACGGACTAGGCCTGACCGGCGCGCGCATAGAGACTGAAAAAATTTTTCAAATTGTCAAGGGGGAGGTCTTTTTTTTCAGACCCTACAAGGACGACAGTTTCGTCAAGCTCACCGGCGCGAGCCTGTATTACCCGGCCAGCGAAGGCCTCTGGCACGTTTACCACTTCTGGGAACAAGCCGACCAGTCCCTGGGCGCGCCGCCCGTCATAGAGCTGGATCACACCTCAATATCAAGAACAAAGAAGTTTACCGGGATCAGGTATTTCCTTAATCACAGCCAGATGGTTTTTGACGGAGAATTCATACTACAACGAGGCAAGTCTAAGCGGCCGGATAACGCCGGGACGGTCAAGTACACCGGTTATGCTTTTCTGATAAAAGGAGTCTGGAATCAGAATATAACTTTTTTCGGGGCCTCAAAAGCGCGCATGGCGTACGGCAAATCGTCCGGCAATTCGGGCCCGGTGAGCGACAAAGATAAGGCCTTCCTGCCCACCTTCGGCCACAGGTTCAAAGGCATCGAACGGGACGGGTTTGGAGAGATAGCCGGCGCCAGCCTTTACGACATCATCCAAACCTCTGGCACGGCGAACGGCCTGCCCAACGGAGTTTCCGGGCTCAATATCATAAATTTCGGCGGAGATATGCCCTATAAAAAAGCTGTACTCACTTTTGATTTCTTCAAATTCCGGGCCGCCCGGAATGCAAACCAGGGATCCATCCAGATCGCCAGCGAATGGGATTTAAAGTTATCCTACCCCATGGGCGACAGCCTGCGTTTAAAGGCTGTTTACGCCTTTTTCAAACCTTTAAGCCTCTACGCCGAGAATACCCCTATAAAACTTGTCTCCGTGGGCCTTACGGCAAAGTTTTAGCCCCTTATAACATCCTTTGCCGCCCCGCCAATTCAGATAATGCCACCTAACCGCGCAACCCCACCTTGTACAAGGTATCCGGCTTATGACTTATCCACATGGTTATCAACATGTGGATGGCATATATTCGCCCTATAATTGACATAAAATTACTTATACGGTAGAATATATGACATAGGGGCGCATTCGGGAATTAAGAAGGCCCTCTCACCCGGTCAATCCATAGGCCAATCCCGAAAAACACGCCGCCAAGCTTACGCATACCACAACGTGCCGCGAGGAAGAACACAATAAACCCCGCGAACAGGGGGGGCACGCGCAACAAACCAAACCCCGCTGACGGCAAAATTACCATATGAACCATTACAAACTAAGATTAAAGGATCCCTCAGGGGCAGAGTTCGAGGCCGAAGGTCCGATAGAATTCATACTCAATGAAAAGGCCTGCTTTCTTGAGGACCTAAAGCACAGACCCCCCGTATTAAAAACACAAGACGCGCCGGATCAATATGGGCCGGCTTGTGAAACCGGTTTCTGGGATAAGATAATAGTATTCAAAAACGACCTGGCGGAGCTTCGGGTCAAGTCCCCCGAAATAGACGCAGCGGAAGCCGCACTAATCTTAATGTCCGCAAGCAGGGCTATTAACCGGAAAGAAGATCTTAGCGCAATCACCCTATCCAAAACCCTTAAAACATCCGGCTACGAACCCGAGAGACTGGACAGATTGCTTGCTAAAGAGATCAAAGAGGGCAGAGCCACAGCCTCCGGAACAAAAAGGAACAGAACTTACCATATAACCCCTAAAGGCATGGAGAAAGCCTATCTAGCCATAAAAAAATTGGAACCGACCAACCCATAATCAGCCCCGCACATTAATGCCAGGCAAACGCCGCAAGTCCGCGTCACACCCTTAAAAAGCAGAGCGTGCACACCGAACCATTAAACCCTGCGGAGATAATAAGATTATATCCACCTCCGGCGGAATCCATCAATCCAACAAGATATAGGAAACAACCCGAACAACAATCACCAAGAATAGCCAAAAGCCGCCACAAGAAAATCAAGCATCAGAACCGGAAAACACGCCTCAAACATCTCCAAAAAAGCACTCCGTAACCATATTGCCCAGCTTACGATAATATATATTATGTTAACATAAATATCCCCTTTGATTAGTCGGCATTGCCAAATAATGTGTATCGGTATTTTTCTATTTAGCTATGTATAGCAAGCGTTATTTTTTAAATTCTAATATTATTTATAGATATACATAGTTGGCAGCCCTCACATCGGCAGTGGATGGATTCCCCGAAAAAATTTGGATTATAAAAATCAGGAATTTTGGCAAGAAAATGAAAATTATGAAATTTAACTGTCACGGCGGGAGCATAAAATTGGATGACCAAAAACACCATTAAACCTGCCTTCCGGCTTAGGCAGTATCCACCAAAAAAGTTGGCAACTTTTCTAAAACCGGAGAGCGCACTAATATCTAAAACGCCCTTAGCCGGAAATCAGGATACCCGAATACCCCCCTTTTCTAAATACCATAAAAGCGGGAACCGCAAGGAGTGCAAGAAGGAAACCGTGAAGTAAAAAATCAGGCTGTTTTTAAAAATACCATGAAAATGATCCAGGTGCTCCGAACATAACCGCGGGGGCTGAAATCAGGCAAAGAGCCGCCGGCAAAATACCCCCTGTGAAATCAAGAGGGATTTTTAAAACCGCATTAAAACCATTTTAGGCGAAACATTATAGAAACCTTTCCCGAGGTGGTACCCAAACCGCCATTAAAGCCAATTACCGGCCAAGGCGGCACCCGCCCCGAAAGGCCGGGGACCTTTCCGGAACCTGAAAATACCGCCCTATAGAACACACCCTGGGACAACAACCATGACATCTGAGTGCCCAAGTTTCAAAACATCATCAAAGGGTTCTTCAGCGCCAAAAGGTGTAAACCGGCCCAAAATCAGCACAAGGCACACCCTAAAGACACCCGGAAAAACCACCTGAAAAATCTTTTTTATGAAAAACATAGCGGACACTTTTACTAAGGCGGTGGGAAAAACATGCTAATGGCGCGGGGATTATTCCCCAAC
This sequence comes from Elusimicrobia bacterium RIFOXYA12_FULL_51_18, assembly GCA_001800245.1. Classification (GTDB taxonomy): domain Bacteria; phylum Elusimicrobiota; class Elusimicrobia; order Elusimicrobiales; family UBA9959; genus YA12-FULL-51-18. The sequence goes on from MGVA01000038.1 coordinate 21,379, forward strand.
CTGCCTCCAATAAGCCCCCCCCTTTTTTTTTTAGCTTAAAAAATCAATAAAAAACCCGGCCAGGAATTACCGTGGCCGGGGCAGATTTTTTCACCCATGAGCTACCAGTCTGCTAGATCATCTAATAATGCCGGGATTAATGCTTACCAGTACTGCCATACCCCCCTTCTCCTCTGGAGGTAGCTTCCAGCTCCTCAACTTCGATAAAGGACACATATTCCACCTTGTTGAAAACCATTTGCGCGATCTTTTCACCTTTTTTTATCTCATAAACGGCGCGTGGGTCATGGTTTATCACTATTACCCCCACTTCCCCCCTGTACGGAGCATCCACGGTCCCGGGGGTATTGAGTACCGTGATGCCATGCTTCAGCGCGAGGCCGGACTTAGGCCTGACCTGCCCCTCATAACCGTGCGGAATGGCCATTTTCAGCCCCGTAGGCACGAGTACCCGCTCTCCCGGTTTAACGCTGAAATTTCCGTTGGAATACAAATCCACTCCGGCGTCGCCATCGTGGGCATATCTTGGGACCAACGTATCCGCCGCCAATTTTTTCACCGCTATATCTATTTTGTTCATAGTCACAGCCATATTATCCTCGTATTTCGCACTTTGGCAGGAACTTCGAAGCCGCCCTTTTCATATCTTCCAGCAATTCCGGCGGCGTTTCGGGAAAACTTTCGAGCCGAGCGTCCAATAGGCCGCCTCTTCTAGGCACAAATTTCTGTATGTAATACTTGTGGCCCCCGCTGCCGGTAGTTTCCACTATAAGCCTGGCCGTAGCCTCCGCTTCCGGCACCGTCAGGAAACTGATGCTGTCTTCACCCCTCAGTACCGGCACTATGGTAGTTCTAAACTCGTGATCCGGAAAACGCGCCGCCACTCGCATGCTCTCCATCATCGCCGCTGCCGCATCCGGCCTGCCGGCTATGCTGGCCCACAGATGCTTCGGCCCTTTTACATCCATGGCCACATAATCAACCAGATCTTCCGCAAGCAGATCATTCAGAATATCCGGAGCGCCGCCGTTCGTATCCAGTTTCACGGACAGACGTCCGGTCTTGAGGCGTCTTATGAATTGAATGAGCCCGTCCTGCATGGTGGGCTCCCCGCCGCAAATCACCACCCCGTTGACCCATTGCCGCACGTTGTCCAGATATTTAAAGAAATCTTCTTCGTCTACAAGGGCGTCTTCGTTGAACAACGGCTTAGCATGGCACGCCGGACAGCTATAGTTGCACCCCGGGGCAAAGACCATCGCCGCTATTTTACCAGGGTAATCTATCAGGTTAAAGTTGAGCGCCGCCCGTATCTTCATACCTTAACGGTAAAGGCGTCCTCCACCATTTTAAAGTATTCCACTTCTTTCCGGCGCAGCGGCTTGCCGCGCCGGAACTCCAGTTCATAGCGGTCCATGGCGCCGTTGTTCTTTACCAGCACCGTCGGGATGGGATCCAGAGGCACATTATATTTTGCCGCTATCATACGATTTTCCTGCCTGCTCAGATCGTAGAACTCAACGGAGACTTCCAGGCCGCCGGCCTTCAACGCCCTGGCCAGACTACTCTTCGCCTCATCGCACATGCCGCAGCCTTCCTTGCCGAAAACCATTACTTTTTTTGAGGGGTCTTTCTCATAGAGCCAGTTCACGCTGGGCGCTAGACTGGAGTATTTGTCGGATACGGCCTCGCGCGCCTTGCTGATACCTAATTGTGAATCATTCCAGCCGCTCAGGTTGCTGAAATAGCCTACGATCTTTGTCCGCTTGGTCACATCCTCGCTTGCGCACCTGCCGCACTTATCCTTGAAACCGAAATAATTAGCGTGGCAGTTATTGCAGTGGGTGAATTCCGGAGACACGGTAATTTGCGAAGACCTGGTGTTGCGGTAAGTCCTTTCAACAAGGGCCGATATGGATTCCGGCGGTATCTGGGACTCGCCGCAATAGACATGGATAATAGAACCGGACTCTATCATGTCGTGGAATTTAGACTGCAGTTCTATCCGGTCTATTATGGAAACCCCTGCGCCCGGGTTCAGGTGCACGGAATTTGTGTAGTAAGGCGCTTTCCGGAGATCGCCTTTTATGACTTTACGCGATTCCGGAAAGCGGTTGAGATCTCCCTTCGCCAACTTCTGCGTGGCGGATTCGGCCGGGGTTTCTTCCAGGGTAAACTTCAGGCCGTGCTGAACCTTCAGCTTATTTATATTCTGGTACATGTGATCGACGATCTTCAGACCTGTTTCGTAGGAATCCTTATTCTCATGCAACTCTTTGCCGGTCAGATACTGCACCGCTTCGTTCAGGCCTATAAGGCCCATTATGTAGGTGGCTTTATTGAGGTCAACGTAGGGCGTGCCGTCGTCGGAAGGGATCCCCAGAGACCTGAGAGGGCTGCCGTCGGTATCCAGCAGTAACTGCGTGTACACCTTCTTTTGTAAATGGGCCTTTACGGCGTACTCCATGGCCTTGTCTATCCGCTTAAGCGTGCCGGCCAGGGTCTTGCCCCTGAAGGCGGCCTGCGGCAGGTTTATAGTGACGTTCTGGAAGCCGGTGAACCGTATGCATTCCGGATGCTTGAGTAGATACGGATCCGTGACTTTTTCCTTGAGCCGGCAGCACTGGGCGAGCGTCGCCCCCGCGCCGTCCCGATCGAACATAAAATATGTGGAACCGTTCTTCGCGGCCAATTTGCAGCCGTACTCGTAAACCTCCCTTTCGTCCGGATTTTCCAGAGCCTCTTTGCTCACGTGAAGGTCGCACTTCGGGAACGCGAACTGCACGCCGTACTTATCCCCGTCTTCCCACACCTTCATCAGCTCTATGGCGAACTCCTGGGCGGTACTCACCATGCGCGGATCGCCGTAAGTGATATATTTTCTTCCGTCTTCGGGATGGACCACGTCGCCGTTGCGGGGATCGCCTTCCACTCCTTTAAACCGCGGCGCTGAAACCGCCATTTCAATACGACCGTTCTTATCCTCTATCATATACTTGCCGCCGGGACCCATGGCAGGCACATTACGCATATACTCAGGCACGCCGGTATGGATATTAAAATCTATGAACAGCGTCTGCCCGCCCCTTGAAAAAGCGTTCTGACTGGCGGAAAAGATCAGGTTTTGCGCTATCTGACGCATCTCTTTTTTTGAGAGTTTTAAAAGCTCCCTGGTCTCGCCGGTCTTTTTGAAGTAAGGAGTTCCGGCGCCGTCTTTATAAGCTACCACGCCGGCTTCCACCATGGCCTCCAGGACGTCTTTCCTGATCTTTACGATTTTCCCCTCCAACTCGCCTTCGGTCATGACCTCGGGACAGTTGAGCATGGGCGCGTACAGGATATTCAGGAACCCGAAGCCCAGCGCGCCCGCGTAGCGCGACTGCATAGAGGCGAGAAAAGTCTGTATATGGCCGTTAAGAACCATGGCGGATTTGGCGGGCTGTGACTTATTCTGCAGATTGGACACGATCTTATCCAGCCCGTATTTCTTTATATACTCCACCGAGTGGCTGGAGCAATAAACACGCTGAGGATAGCCTAAATCGTGGATGTGGATGGCGCCGGTATTATGCGCCTCGGCTATTTCTTCGGAAAAGACCTTGCGCAGATTGTATTGCTTAAGGACGTATTCCGCTATGCCCAGGTTCACCGCCTCCGGGTTATTAGAGGTTATGTTGGAGTTTTCCTTGCTGTTGCCGATCACCAGCGATTCTATGGTGGACAAAGGCATAGCCATGGCGGTGTTCTTTACAGGTATGCCCATCATGGAAAGATGCGACTCCGAAATGCGCCTGAGAAACTGCGTGTCGAAATTCTTGGTGCCGTATTTATCCGAAAGCTCGTAGGCGTCATTTTCGGTTTCCTTGGCGATCATCTCGGAGAGTTCGCGGGTAAGCTGGTACTCTTTCTCCAGGGCGTCGGCCAGTTTTTTACGGTCGAATTTCTCTATGGTCTCATTGGTGATGGACTGCACCAACAGCATCTGATCGGTGATGTCGGCGCGGCCGCTCTTTTTCTTTACGTTCAACTCGCTGGTCCTTACCCTCTTCCTGTCCAGCGCGTAAGACTCAAATTTATCCGCCGTCCGGTGAAACCCCTTCCCGCGCAAAATTTCTATGCAGACGGCATTGCTATCCTCCACGGTGGGGATCGTTGAATGAAGCGTGAAATCGTTGTAGATCTTTTTTGAGACTTCTTCCGCTATTTCCGAGGCCTTTTCCTGATCCCTGCCCCCCAGGCTATAAGCCGCTTTGTAAACCGCGTTCTTTATTTTTTCCACATCGAACGCCGTAACTTTACCATTCCTCTTCTTTATAACTTTAGGGAAAAACTCGTTCATCTTGATTACCCCTCATTTTTTTATCGATTTAATCTCTTTCTCAAAATCGGTTACATCCTCGAAATCCTTGTAAATGGATGCGAACCTTATATACGCGACCTTATCGAGCTTCTTAAGTTTTCTGATAACCAGCTCCCCGATCAACCCGCTCGGGATCTCGGTTTTATCTTCGTTTCTCAAAACGCTCTCGATATCTCTAACCGCCTCCTCTATTTTTTCGATACTGACATCCCTCTTCTGGCAGGCTTTTAAAAAGCCGTTTTTTAGTTTTTCTGGCAAAAAACTTTCACGCCGGCCGTCTTTTTTTATCACTATCAGCGGATTCTGTTCTATCCTCTCGTAGGTGGTGAATCTCTTTGAACATTTCTCGCACTCACGCCTTCTTCTTGTTTCAAAGGCGTCAGAATCCCTGCTGTCCGTGACTTTAGTGTCGTCCGCGCTGCAGAATGGGCATTTCATCCGGTTGCTCTCCAAAGGGCGCTGCGCCCCAGTTCAATCGGCGGAGTCTTACTTCACCAGAGCCCGGCCGCCGCACCGGGCTCCCCGGAGCGGCAACTTCTCACAACAAAGCATCGCCCGGTTTTATACTATATCTTGTGTTTTATTCTTGATGTACCACAATTAGTGGTATGGGGATATTATATACACTAAACCCTTCGGATGTCAAAATCCACGGCGAAGCGCCGCGCTATCCGAAGCCGCGGGATACTATTTGTTTTCCGGTTTGGCACGCCCTGAGGATACGCATAAAGCGACGGGCGCCAGCAAATATCCGCCCAGAAGGAACACAGGTGAGAGAGCGGCGTATATGTTTTCCCCAGCGGAATCAGTTTTTTTAAGAAAAACATATCCGGCACAGATCAGAACCAGCGCTAATGCCAAAATCATGCGGCCTCGTTTGCCTATCACCTCTTCTTCCGCGCCCGCGGCGGGCGGAGCCGCATATACTTTCTGTCGTGCTAAAGTTTTATTCCGGTTTTTTCTGGACATGTCATTGACCTTAAAATCTTATCACTATTTCCGCGGGCGCGCTCCGGACCGTCAGGCTGATTTTTCGTCTTTCCGATCCGAAACAGGTAGAATCATTATAATATTCCATGAAATAACGCCCGGGATCGTCTTCAGGTTAGAACAATGGGCCAAGGTAGAAATAAAAAATTCTGCCGCCATCGTGAGTCCTTACCGCATAATCAAAACTTAAAACCAGCTGGAAAGCCTGCAGAATAAAAGTGTGGATATTCACGCCTATACCGGCCGAGCTTTGGATATCCGCCCCCCTGAAAGACCGGAACTGCGTTCCTTGATCCCATCCATACGCCGAATCAAAGAATACTTTGGCGTAAACCGCCTTGAAATAAAAATCCGGGAACATAAACCACATGTAGTAATTAAGATCCTTAAAAAGCGGAGTGCGAAACTCAAAATTATTCATCAGCACCCTGGACGCGGACTCCATGGGGGAAGTGGAAGAAAACCCCCTGACTCCGCCCAAGCCGCCGAAATCAAAAGCCCTTTTGTCGCGTCCGACGCTTTCCCCGGCCAGAAACCTGTCCACAAAAGCGCTGCGCTTTGAAAGCGGGATATACTGGAGACGCTGGAAAACATACGCGTCGTATTTTTCATTTCCGCCCAGAGCGGCCGCCGCCCTGGTATAAGTAAATTCGGTTCTGGAACCCCTTACGGCGGTCAAGTAAAGACCACTGATGGTATCCCTGACCAACGAAGTCTGCAGAGCCCGCGTACGCGAATGATCCGTCCCGCCCGTATCGTCGAATTTATCGGCTACGCTCTTGTGGATGAAAAAAAGTTCAAGACGGTTATACCGATCAAAAGGATAGGCTGTGCCCAAGGCGTTACGCCAGTCCTTCCTGTCGAATTCACGATCCAACGAGTTGATGTTGTGCCTGGCGATGAGCCCTGCGGTCTGAAGGAAAATCGGCATCCTGTACTTCGCGTAACTGTAAGCCAGCTGATAGCTGATAAAATCGCTGCCGGAATTATAATCAAGCACAAGGCTAAGATTATTATTGCCAAGCATATCGGAGGCCTGCCAGTAATTCATCCAAAAAAGCCCGCCCGGGGATGAAAACATGAAAACCGGGAAGAACAGATCCGTGGAGGCCTTAAATCTATAAGGCTTAAACACCCCGGTGGATTCTTCCGGCGGCTCCGCCTCACCTCTGGAAGTGGCTGAAGACGGGAAAATATTTTCTCCGGCAAAATGGACGGGGTCGGCGGACTCATGCAGAAAATCCTCGCGGGCTCCGGAGTAAACATTCATGCTGCCTTTGCGAAAAGACGAGAAAAGTATTTTTTTCCCGTCCGAAGAATAGGCCGGGGTAAAATTACCCCCGATAACGCGAGTGAGACGGGAAAGCTCGCCGCTCGCGGTGTCAAATTCATAAAGTTCGAACCGGCCGCCGGCATCGGAAGTAAAAAGAATGGCGCGTCCGTCCGGAGAGACCACGGGATCGTAGATATCGCCGTCAAGCCGCGCCAGAGTCTCTTTTTTCCCTGATAAATCCACGCGGCAGAGCTCCCGCCGGGGCACGCCGCCGCTCTCCACCTCACAGGAGTATACGGCGCCCTTGCCGTTTTGCGTATACGCGGGAGAAGCCTCGTCATCGGGACTGTCGGTTAACCGCCGCAGGCCGGATAGCTTAATACTTCTTTTTAGCGGCGCAGGGGCAAGCTCAAACTCATACAGGTCGTTAAAACCGCCGCGCATGCCCACAAACATTATTTTTGAGGAGTCCGGAGAGAAGACCGGCTGCCGCACTTCCATAAAATCCGGGAAAGCCAGGCGTATTATTTTCCGCGCGCCGACGTCGTAAAGGAAGATATACTCCCTGTGGTTTTTCTGGCCGGAGAAGGCCAGATACCTGCCGTCTCCGGACCAGGCCAGACTTTTCCAGGGCTTTGAGAATCTTCCGTAGGATATATTTTCAGCGCCCGACTCATGCGCTGTAAGCTTAACGGCTTTACCGGTTGAAAGCTCCTTAATGATCACCACCGGGGGATGCCCGTCAACAGTGGACAGGAAAGCGAGACGTCCGCCGTCCGGACTCAAAACCGGGCTAATGCTGAATTCAGGGATACCTTCTTTCTCTCCGGTCAGCCGGTCGCCGAACCGCGAAGGTTCGCCTAAGTTTTCATCCCTGGCTTCCCCCAGATATTTAAGTTCTGAATATTCCCTGAATTTCTTATCAAAGCCTATCAGGTCCAGGCCTATGAGAGGCATGAGCACCGATGAGGCCTCATAGCGGGTCTTAAACAGCTCCAGCATGCGGGCCGGCTTGTCTTTGCCGTATTGCCGGGCCAGGAACCTTATTGCCTGCGCCCCGGTCTTATATGCCAGCGTGATCTGATGAGGTTTTAGATGCGCGAACTGGCTAAGCCTGGTAAGCGGGATGAGACCTCCGGGGGAAAGCGCCGCGTCCCGCACATACATATTTTCCAAAGCCAGATCTGCGTCTCCGGTTTCATACTCCGCTATCCCCTCCATCATCCAGAGCGGATAGACGAAGGTCTTAAGGATACGGGCGGATTTCCAGAACCCGTCTATAAGCACGCTGAACTCCACTTCGTGGGCGAATTCATGTGTAATGACATTATTAAGCCAGCCCTTAGAGCCGTCTGACCAGGCCATGAACCGGTCTTTATACGGCTCGGTAAGCCCGCCCACACCATCTCCGACATCGGCAATATTGGACTGTTCCATATCGTTTATGGAAGCGTAGAGAAAGAACGGGATCCGCTTGGTCAGCGCGGGATTAAGGTCGGCGGATTCCTCTTTGTAATCCTTTTCCAGTATCCGGGCCGCGTAAGGCACCCAAGCCTTGGAATCATCATAATAATGAATATCGAAATGGGTGGTGGCGTAGATCCCCCATTTAAAATCCCTGACTATCACATGATTTTCTTCCTGGGCGGAAAGCGTGGCTGGCGGCTGCAGACAAAAAAACAAAACCGCGGCCGTTAAAAAATAAAGGCTCGCGGTCTTGGCCGTCTGAGGCGCACCGCGCCTTGTTACGGCACCTACGCAAGTATTGGCCGTCTGAGGCGCACCGCGCCTTGTTACGGCACCCACGAAAGCATTGCGCTTTAGGAACTGTGCACTTTGCATTTTCAGGTTGTGAACTTCCTGTGCTTATTTTTTCTTCAGCGCGGATTTTTTCTGCGCAAGGGCGAGCCTTGCCAACTGCGAGCGGGCCTCGTTATTAGCGGGACTGATTTTAAGCAGTTCGTTCAAAGCGGCGATGGCCGGGGTATCGGATTTAAGCTTTATGTAGGAGTCGCTGAGCATAGTGTAAACCGCGGCCCTGTCCGAAAAATCCGAGTATTTCAGACTTTCCGCGGCGGCGCGTTCAAGAAGCGGCGCGGCCGCGGCATAATTTTTATTTTCATAGGCTATGCGCCCGGAAACATATCCGGCCCTAAAGGACGCTTCCCCTCCGAGGGCCAGCAGCATGTCCAGTATCGGCTTTGGGTCCTGGTTGTTTTTCCAGCGCGCCAAAGCCAGATTTTCCAGCACAAGGATGTTATCCTTATGCACGGAGTTTAAACTTTCGTATTCCTTCACGGCGGCGGGATATTTACCGGAAGAAAAAAGGAGTTTCGCCGCCAGCATGCGCACTTCAAAATCTTCCGGGCGGTTGTTAAGAAAGCGGCGATATTCTTCCAGAGAAAACTCATAAAGCCCGACGGCCTGGTACATACGACCGAGATAGTAGAAAGTACGGATATCGGCTAAACCCCTGGAGCGGGCGGTCTCAAGATCGGAAATGGCGTCTATGTAGCGGTCCGGCCCCTTCTGGAACTTCAGGAGGCCGGCCTCAAAGAACGCCTGTATATCGTTGGGATTATTTTTGATCCGTTCTTCAAGTTTGGCAAGCTTGCGATCCAGCTGGGCCTCTTCCAGGAACTCGGTTCCGCTACGCGGAAACAGACCGGAGGCCGCGCCCGGCTCCCTTGTAAACACGGCGTAAATAACTATAAAAATAAAAACGGCAAAAAGACCCGCGGGCGCTCCATAACCGGACAAGTTAATCCATTTTAAGCCCCGGCGTTTGTCGGACTGTTTAAGTGCGGGACCTGATCTGCCGAAAGGGCCGGGATCACCCCTTTTCATTAAAGGCCGGATGACGCCATTGAGGGGCTCACACTTCACCTTCTTCCTCCGAATTTTCAAGCAGGATCTGGCCAAGGGTCAGTGTCGGAGCGCCTCGCATGTACTGTTGGACTTTTTTCCTATCTTCAATATCTTCCAGTTTTTTAACGGAGAGCACCAGTTCGTAAGTAGTGGAACTGATAGCTATCAGAACGCCTTTGAGCTCCTGCCCTTCTTTGAACGCGATCACGGAACCATATTCTTCCGCCGGGATAAAACCATCCACCTGTTCGGAGATCTTCACCTTGGCGCCGGCTTCAGAGGCGGACACAACTTTTCCCTTGAGAATGGACAAGCGGGGGAATTTCCTTTTAAGCACGTCTACGGGATTTGGAGTCAGCTGCCTTAGACCGAAAGAAATCTTCTCGTTGTCCTTGTCAATGGATAGGATCTTGCATTTTACGCGCTGGCCGCGCTTATAGGATTTGAGCGCCTCCGCCGGATTCTTCCAGTCTATGTCGCTTAAGGCGATAAAACCCTCTATCCCCTGGAACCTGACGAACAATCCGTCCGCTGCGATCTTAGCGACTACGGCCCGGACTACGCCGCCGGAGGAAACTTCGCCCAGCACCTCAGCGCGGCGGGCTTTTTCATCCTCTTCAAGGACCTGGCGCCTGGAAACCACGATCTTATGGTCCTTCTCGGAAAAGTCGGTGATATAGAACTTTATTTTGGCGTTGGCGGGCAGGTAATGTTTATGCGCACCGCCGATCTCCGAAAGGGAAAGGGGCATAAAAGCCCTGAGACCGGAAAGATCCACCATATAGCCTCCCTTCACCACACCCGTGACGCGCCCTTTCACGCGCTCTTTAGCCTTAAACATTTCCTTGGCCCACTGAACCGCCACCTTTTCCATGGCTTTCCGATGGGAAAGGACCGTGTGCTCTCCGCCCTTATGTTCCAGTATAGCCATAACTTCGGCGCCGATCTCCGGCAATTTCTCATCCTGGAAATCGGAAACGGGGATAACGGCCTCTTTTTTTTCGCCTATGTCCACAAGGATGTGCTCCGCGGTAACCTGGATGACCCGGACTTTTACCATGTCCCTGGAATATATTTTTTTAGAAACTTCCCCCTCGTCTTTCAACAGTTCCTCCATCGACATTTCCTCTTCGGCGCGGGCAGCGGTCTCCTTTTTTTCCGAATTTTCCCCGGCGCCCGGGTTCTGATGGTTTTCATTTGTTTCCATGGCGGTACTTATTCCTCCGTTATGGCGAATATATCTGACATGATTGTTTGCGAAAATTCAGCGTACGCCTCTTTGCGGTCTCCCGCAGCGGCCGGGTCAAAACTTCTCGGGTTTCCGAACTTAATAGTTATTTTACCTAATTTTGAGAAATTTTCGGCGTTAAAAATCCTGACCGGCAGCACTGGAGCCCCGGTCTTATGGGCGAGCATGGCCACACCGAGTTTCGGCTTCAACTGACGGCCCTTAGACCTGGTACCCTCGGGGAAAAGCACCAGGCAGCCACCGTTCTTAAGCACGTCTATTCCGCCGCGCAGCGCGCTCATGTCCCCTCCTTCGCGGCGTCTATCCACCGGGATCCCTTTCCAGCTCAAAAAAAGACGGCCTAGAAACGGGAATGCGAAAACCTCTTTTTTTGCCATGATGGCGGCTGGACGCACCGGAACGACATGGGACATCAAAGCGGGCGGGTCGGCGTTGGAAACATGATTGGCGACTATGATCACCGACCCCGCCTTAGGGATCCGTTCCAGGCCGGTTACCGTTATTCGGTTGAAAATCCTGAAAAAAACACGGACCAGAAAAAGAAAAGACCGGATCGATATCCCGGCCATCAGGCCATAGCTTGGGCGCATAGCCTGAGTATCTCCACAACCACCTGGTCCCGGTCCAGACTGGTAGAGTCCATATAGTGGCCGCCTTCGGCCTGTTTCAGGGGATTATTCTTTCGCCGGGAGTCCTGATCGTCCCGCTTGATTATAAAATCCAATATCTCAGCGTAATCCGCTTCAAGGCCCTGGCCCCGAAGCTGTCCTACGCGGCGCAACGCCCTGGCCTCCGGGGAGGCGTCGAGATAAATCTTTACCTCGGCGTCGGGAAAAACATTGGTGCCGATATCGCGGCCTTCCATAACCACGCCGCCTTCGGCGCCGATGCCGCGCTGCATGTCGCGCATGAACTTGCGGACCCCGGCGAACTTTGAGACGAAACTGGAAGCTTTAGCCACCGTCTCATCCGTTATCTCGCGATCAAGGGGGACCCCGTCCACGCAGAGCTGCGGTTCCGGGGTATCGGAAGGCTTAAGTTCCCATCTGGCGGCAAGCGCCATTCTCATGAGGCCGGACTCATCTTCCAGATTTGCGCCCGCGGCGAGCGCTTTCCACGCCAGCGCCCGGTACATCTTACCGGTGCTGATAAAGCTGTAGTTGAGTTTTGCGGCGACCATCCTGCCTACGGTGGATTTACCGACGCCGGCCGGCCCGTCTATGGCAATGATGATTCCCCTGGAGCGTTTGAGCATTTTGAATTGACTAAGCTTCAACTGAAGCTCAGTGTTTGGCGACTGTGATCTTGTTCGGAAGATTGGCTTTGTTATCCATGCCCATCTTCCTGAGCGGACGAACCCACTTCGTAAAATTGGACGGTTTGAGCGAGTATTCGTTCACAAGGCGCACAACTTCGCTTATCGGCTGAAAATTCTCCCAGTTAAGGCGAAGTATTCTGACCCCGGCGGCCTCCATTTCATCGATAAACTGGTAGTAATTTTCCTGGAGGCTTTTCAAATAATCGGCCTCGATGGCTTTTTCCATGTTCCGACCGCGGGAATTTATCCTTTCTATGGAAGTCTCCACCCGGCAGTCAAGGAATATCAGAAGTTGCGGGAATACAAGCTCGCGCAGGACCATGTTGTCAAAAAGATCCAGATAAGTGTTGTAGTCCATGTCGCTGATTATCTTGTCCGGATGCTGGTTAAGCATGCGCGCGAAAATAGTATCTTCCCAGATGGTCCTGTCCTGCACCACACCGCGGATCTTTCCCAGACTTATCCTGGAGACAAATTCCCTATGCTGGCGGAACCGGTGATTTAAAAGCCAGACCTGCATGATGGTGCCGTATTTCTTCATATCGCCGTAAAAATTTTCAAGATAAGGGTTCCCGCCCACTTCTTCCAGCACGGGCTCAAAATTCAGGGCTTTGGCCAATTCCATGGTAAGCGTCGACTTACCTACGCCGATAAGACCCGCTATGCCGATGTAACCTTCTGCGAACATAAAAACACCTTCCTTTTTCCCGCGCGGGATGATACTGAAATCAAATCCGTGGCAGTAAGACCCTATTTTTCCTGATCTATGCCTTTTATGGCCAGCAGAACGTCGTCAGGATTGGACGCCGCCTGAATAATATCGTCAAGTTTAGCCAGACCGGCTTTGTGCAGAGCGACCAGCGACTGATTAAAGGATTGCATGCCGTAGAACGCGCCCTTCGCAATGGCCTGATTGATGGGTTCTATATTATTCTCGGCTATCATTTTCCTGATGTGCGCCGTACCGGTCAGAACTTCCACAGCCGGTATGCGCCCGCCCTGCGTACAGGGCAGGAGACGCTGTGAGACGATGCCTCTGATAGTTTCCGCCAGTTGCACGCGCACCTGAGCCTGCTGGTGCGGCGGATAAAGGTCCACGATCCTTGAAATAGTCTGGACCGTGTTTACGGTATGCATGGTGGCAAAGACCAGGTGTCCGGTCTCGGCGGCGGTTATAGCCGCCTTCGTGGTCTCCAGATCGCGCATCTCTCCGACCAGAATAATGTCCGGGTCCTGACGCATGGCGGCGCGCAAGGCGTCCACGAACGTATTGGTATCGGTTCCCACCTCACGCTGGCTGATAATGCTTTTCTTATCCGTAAAAACAAATTCTATCGGATCCTCTATGGTGATGATGTGGCTCTCCCACTGCTGATTCAAATATTCCACCATGGCGGCCAGCGTAGAAGTCTTTCCGGAGCCGGTAATGCCGGTCACCAGAATAATACCGCGTTCGTTCACCAGCAGTTTTTTAATAGAGTCCACGGGAAGCTTTAGTTCCTCAAAAGTCGGGATCTTCAACGGGATATGCCTGATGGCGACGCAGATCCTGGCCTTCTGAATATACACGTTGAAGCGGAAGCGGCCGGATTCGCCTCCATCCACGGAAAAATCCACTTCATGTTTTTCATCAAAGATGGACCGGAGGCGGGGGTTCATCAGCGGGAAAACAATGTCCTCCACTTCCTTGACGGTCATCGTTGAGGCGTTTACCGGCGTGATGACGCCGTTTATACGCAGGCAGACCGGCGCGCCGCCCCTTATATGTGTGTCACTCGCCTTGTTCTGCACCATCGCTTTCAGCAGCATGTTTAAATTTATTGCCATACTTTCCTTGCCTTGTTATTTAAAGAAGGGCCCAAACCGTCCCATGAAACCGCCGGCCATCACTTAAGCTTGCGCCCGCCCGTCTTGCGTCTCATAAAAGCGGGTCTGTCCAGATCATCATCGGACATGCCGGAATTCATCATATTCGGTCCGCCGAAATTATCAAAAAAATCATCAGCGGGGCGGGGACGTTTTTTACGGCGATGCCTTTCCAGGTCCACGGTAAGATCATTTTTGGGACGCGAGGGAAATCCCGTGGCGATCACGGTTATTTTCAAATCCCCACCCATGGAATCATCATCCGCCTGTCCGAACTTTATAAATGCGTCCGGGTTTGAGGACTTCCTTATATATTCCATAGCTTCCTGGATCTCCGCGAGCTTGAGATTCCTGGCGCTGGTAAAGCTGACCAAAATCCCCCTGGCCCCGTCTATTACGGCATTCTCAAGCATCGGAGATCGTATGGCCTGGGAAGCCGCTTCCAGATGCCGTTTTTCCCCGGAAGCCTGGCCGATGCCTATCAAAGCTTCGCCTGATTTGGTCATAATCTTGCGCACATCCTGAAAATCCACATTAATAAGGCCCGCGGTGGTGATAACATCGGCAATACCCTGAATAGCCTGCCTGAGGACGTCGTCGGCTATGCGATAAGCCTCCGTCGCCGCGGTATCTCCGCCTACTATCTCGCGAAGGCGGTCGTTGGGGATCACCAGCAGGGAATCGACATGTTTGCGCATCTCGTGTATCCCCTGATCGGCCTGGTTTGCCCGCACTGTGCCTTCAAATTCGAACGGCCGGGTGACCACGCCTATAACCAGGGCCGTGGAAAGTTCCTTGGCGATCTGGGCGACTACCGGCGCCGCGCCTGTGCCGGTTCCCCCGCCCATACCGGCGGTTATAAAGATCAGATCCGCGTCGAGCACGGCTTCTTTGATAAGGTCCACGGATTCCAGCGCCGCTTCGCGGCCCCGGGCCGGGTCGCCGCCGACGCCGAGGCCCTTTGTAAGATTTTCACCTATCTGAATGCGGTTCGAGGCCTTATTGCGGCGGAGATCCTGCGCATCGGTATTGAGAGCGATGAAATCCACCATGCGGATATCGGCTTCCACCATCCTGTTAACGGCGTTGCCGCCGCCGCCGCCCACTCCAATAACTTTTATCCTGGCTTCTTTATCCTGAAAATCACCGTTGTATCTGATTCTGGTTTCAGTCATATGAAGATAAAACCGCCGGACCGCTGGTCAGCGCCGAAAAAACAAATCCCTTCTTTTTTCCGCCGGGCCGGTTGCCCGGCTAGAACAGGTCCTTTACCCAGCGCCACCAGGCGGCCGGGATCATGGCCGGCCGGCGCGACACGGCCGGTTCGTTGGCCCAAGGCTTGAGATATTGATAACACACGAGACCGATCGCGGAAGTATAAGTCTGATTAAGGTACTCTTCCGGACACTCTATTATGTCCGGCCGGGCGAAACCGGGCCTTGCCTGTTTAAGTTCCAGCAATTGTTCCGCGGCCTCGTTCATACCTTTCAAGAGCGAAGCGCCGCCGGTCAAGATCGCTCCTCCCGGCAGATCGGAAGAATTGCAGTTCTGCAGGAAAGTGTTTATTCTCTCGAACGTTTCTTCGGTCCGGGGCTGAACATAATCCAGCAGATCGCGGGCTTTTATCTCTTTTTTTGTCCTCGCGTCAAGGCCGGTAATGCTTATCACCCGGTCTTCTTCCACCAGGCTTGAGAGAACGGCGCCGTGTTTTTCCTTGATCTCCTGGGCGGTCGCCAGGGAAGTCCCAAGGCCGTAAGCGATGTCGCGTGTAACATGATCTCCGCCAAGAGGGATTTCATTGGAAAACCGGAGACTGCCCTCGTAATACACCCCGACGGCGGTGGTCTGGCCGCCTATATCTATAAGCAGACAGCCAAGATCTTTTTCCTCCGGAGAGACCACCAGTTCGCCTATAGCCAGCAGATTATAGACGGTATCAACCACCCTAAAACCGGCCTGGGACACCGATTTCATCAAATTATTTATGTGGGAACTTTGCGCGGTGACGATGTGGACGCTTACTTCCAGAAGCGCGCCCTCCATCCCCACTGGATTGGGGACGCCGCGCTGCCGGTCCAGAGAAAACCCCTGGGGGATGACATGCAATATTTCCCTGTCGGACTGGACAGGGATCGCCTTGGCGTTTTCTATAACGTTGGAAACATCTTCGGCGGTTATTTCCTTGTCGGCGCGGGCGATATTATAAGCTCCGCGATTGTTGAAAGTCTGAATATGTCCGCCGCGCACGCCCAAATAAACCTCGCCGACTATCTCTTTGGCTTTTTCTTCAGCCTGCTCCATTACGTTGGCGATCGCGCGCTGCGTTTCAAGGATATTTACAACAACGCCGCCTTTAAGACCCTTACAGGGAACGGACGCCCCGGCGAGTATCCTTATTTTTTCAGACTCGGCATCATGCTCGGCCAAAACGCAGGTTACCCGGCTTGACCCCATGTCAAGGCCGGCTACGATGTCTGACTTTGCCATATGAACGCTCCGGGGAAAGAAATTAGCGGCGCCCCCTCCCGGGGATCCGGCCACAGGCGGGGACCGCCGCTGCGGTTCCCCCTACGCTTAAAAAACATAGCGCCTGATACGGCGCCTACGCAAGTATTGGAAGAGTATGCGCCGGCGAAACAGCGAACAAATCTTAGTGCCGGCTAATCCCGCCGTTTTCCTATTCTACTTAAATATCGGTCAATTTAGAAACAAAAATTTTCCCATCCCTGAAATACCGGAAATCCACTTTTAACGGCCCCTTTATCTTCCGGGCGGCGTCCGGAAGAACTTCGTTAAGCCGTATAATCTTGTCCTTCGTAAACGCGAACTCCCCCCATAACACCTCAACACTGCTCTCCAGGGTAAGCCGGCAGGACTCCGCAAGGCTGCGGTATTCAAGTTTTATCGGCCGGGAAGGGAATTCGGAGGCCATGGCCCTCAACTCCTTTAAAAACCCGGCAAAACGTCCCAAAGACAAGCCGGGACCGGAATAGACGTCTGTTTCAAAAATATCGGC
This sequence comes from Elusimicrobia bacterium RIFOXYA12_FULL_51_18, assembly GCA_001800245.1. GTDB lineage: Bacteria > Elusimicrobiota > Elusimicrobia > Elusimicrobiales > UBA9959 > YA12-FULL-51-18. Next base: position 38,319 of record MGVA01000038.1, read on the forward strand.
AGGATCGGGCCCGTAACATTCCGCAAGCAAGCGTCCGCTCTCGGAAAGGTAAAAAATTTCCCCACCGTTAAGCCGGACCTTGGCGACCACGTTTTCCGATTCCGCGCGCACGCTCACGCGGCCGCTTATGAAGTTTCTTCTAACTTCCACGCGGCTCAAAGCGGGATAGCTGTTTTTAAGGCCGGCGGAAAAAATCTCGGCTTCCCCGGAAGAAAAAGGCCCGCCTAATTTATCCGACATCCGACGTGAAATTTCAGCCGAAATATCTTCCGAAGGGCTTCGCACCGACAAGCTTTTAACGGTAAAGGCAAACAATCCGCCCATCGGCAGACGACAGGCCAATCTGGAGGCAAGAAAACCGCAGTATCCCAGGACCCCGGCGAGAAGGAACACGGACATGGCTAAGCCGGATTTTTTCAATAAGCGATTACGAACTTTCAGCCGCACTTTAATCCTGTATTTTTTTTCCGCCGCCATTCATACATTATATTTTATATTTCAAAAATCTCAAAAAGGAATCCTGCTTTCCCGCCGCAGGCGGCGGGGCGGTTGGGCGAAATTTGCAATGCTTCTGTTTTTTTGTATAATCTGGCTGTAGCATTTAGCGCCCGTAGCTCAGGGGTAGAGCATTCGCCTTTTAAGCGAGTGGCCGCGCGTTCGAATCGCGCCGGGCGCAAATTTTGGCGTTTCCTTTTCCGGAGATTCCGCCGCAGGTGGGCGCCGTAACCACTTCACCGGTATTTAAGAGGGCCGTACGCCTTTGTCGTGACACTTGCTCAGGTAATCGGAGTTCGCGCCGGAAATAAGCGACGGTGCGCCAAAATCAGCCTCGCTATGCTATAGCCTTGGCGTGCAACATATTTTGTCGCGTGCCAGGTGGTAGTTTGGGAATCAAGCCGCAAACTTTTATCTGAGGGGGCCCCATGTCCGTAGTTAAAAAAGGTTTCACGCTTATCGAATTGCTGGTCGTAGTTCTCATCATCGGTATATTGGCGTCACTCGCCATACCGCAATA
>MGVA01000039.1 GCA_001800245.1 Elusimicrobia bacterium RIFOXYA12_FULL_51_18
GCCGTTCCCTTTTGCAGAAAGGCAGACACGTATCAGAAAACTTTCTTGGGACAGCCGTGTTCCAAAAGACCTATATCAATTGGGGCCCAAAGCCTCACGACATTTCAGGCCGCTCCATCTATACTATGCATATCGCAGTGAAACCCTGAGCATGTAAAAGGGTGAGAATCATAATCAAAGCAAGGGAGAATAAAAATGAATAAACCGGCATTAACCATGTTTGCGGTGTGCGCGTTTACTTCGGCGGGATTTTGCGGAGCGTTGGCGGATATAAAGGGGATAACTGAGAAAGCGGCGGGTAATAGGACTGAAATTTCGGTTCCAGCGGCTATTCCTGTCAGGATGGCGCCTGAAGTCAGCTTCGGTGCAATGCTGGGAACCCTCACCGCCGCCGCAAAAGGCGCGTGCGAGAAAACCGCGGCAAGCGCCACTGAGAAAAAATTCAAGGACTACTTTTTTGAAAACGGCAAGCGCATACGCACTATTGAAAATGTCACATGCGAGCGGAAAAAATCCAAAGACGGGGTTTATTACAAATCCTGCGCTTTAGACGCCAGCAACGGCGAAGGCGCGGGTGATGTTTCTTTCAACGCCTTGCTGAATGATTCCTGTACCGGCGCTTTTTCGATATTTATTACCGGCGAGGAATAATACCGGTCCCCGGACAAAACGCCTTGCGGCTGATGCTGGAAGGCGTTTTTATTGTTGCCACGAATGCGCGGCGCTTTGGATGCCACCGATCCGGGTCCAGATATCGGACGTAGTCTCAGAACAATGTCCACATCAAAAGAAACTCTTGAGTTTTTGCGGGATGCACTGGCGTTGGTGCCGGAAGTGAAGTTTAGGGCGATGATGGGGGAATATTGCGTGTATAGTGCGGGACGTGTGTTCGGGTTGATCTGCGATGACGTCCTTTTCCTTAAGACCACGCCTGCAACGCTGCACTTGTTCCGGGACCGGACGACACGCGCGTACCCGGGCAGCAGGAACACGTGCCAAGTGAACGCGGATTGGCTTGAGGACCGGGAAAAGATGGCCGGGATTGTTCGCGAAACTCTGTCACATTTGCCGACACCCGCGGCCAAGCCCGCACAGAAGAAGGGGATCGTGAACAAGAAGCATAGATGAACAACCATAAATCAATCCCTGCCATTTCAACCAAACAGGTTCAGGCCGCTTCCGAATTGCTGGAAGCCATTGCCGGCAACCGCGGATTGCTGGCCGGCGTTCCCGAGAGCGAACGCACGCGCCTGCTATCTGTCGCCGGTCAGATCTCCCGTCCCGAAGCCCGATCGCGGCGACAGCTGGTGAAGGCGTATGAACGGCAGCGCAAGGCCGCCAAATCGGAATATGCCGAGAGCGTGTTAAACCGGACGGGGATCCGCAAGTTGCGCCGCCGATCCGTTTTCACCACCCCCAACGCGCACTTCAGCCGCGGATTATCAAACGAGCGGCATTCACATGAACTCCGTGGATACCGGCTGGGTGACGGATGAAGACCCGGCGCAAATCGCGGCGCGTAAAATCGCGGAGCATCGCTTTCATCCGCCGTTGGACATCGTTGATGGCGCCGCGCGCATTGTTGACCCGATCATCTCCGGCTTTAACACCGGGGAACATGTCTGGGGTAAATTCCTGAAAGATTATAAGCCGACGGATTGGTGATAAAAATGACTCCCTTCGATAAAAACCCAAAAGATCCTTTGCATGGTATTACGCTGGAGAATATCCTCACCCAGCTTATCCAGCGGCATGGTTGGGGAGAGATGGCCCGACGCATCCCCGTCCGTTGTTTTCAATACAATCCCAGCATTAAATCCAGCCTCACGTTCCTGCGAAAAACGCCGTGGGCGCGCAAACGGGTGGAAGATTGGTTCATCCGCGAACTTTAATTATGAAGGATGTTACTATGGAAGAATTGATCGAAGCCTATGTAAAAAGCCTGTTGACAAACCAGCGGTGGGAGTGTATAGTCTAGTGTAAGATTAGTTGAAAGGGCGAAAACCGGTTTAAGGGGTGTTATGAAAATCAAAACAGGAATTGCTGCAACGACGTTGATATTTGTGTCCGCGTCGTGGTTGATCTCGGTTCATAAAAATACACTTACCAATCCATCCGATTTCAGGGATGCGATACGCGATACCGCTGTGGATACGCTTAAGTCGTCCGCCGATAATGCGGATATTGCGGTTCCGTCAGCGCCCGTTCCGGCCATGGCGGAGAATGGCGATCAAGCGACTGTGTCACACCGGTCAGGAACAACTGTGTTATATCATTACGACCCTGCGTCGCTCCAACCATATGAGTTAAGCCATATAGATGTCTTGAATATGGATCTTGCCGAACAGCATTTCGGAAAAGACACAAAGAGGGATCTGACTGATATCCTTTTACTGGGCGCTGGCGCCTATGAAATAGGCTATGCGCTTAATGATAACAACTCTTTTGCCAACGTTTATGGCGATCCCAGCCGTACCCGGCATTTCTTCGCATGCGCGGGGCTTTCCACGCTGGTTTATATGCTTACCTTGGAATCTGTGCCGGTGGATAATCATAAAAGGTATCTGGTCAGCGTTGGTTTTGCCACGTTTGTGGGTTTGGCCAAAGAGGTTGCGGGGGAGATTATTTATCAGGACAGACCAAGCGCCAAGTTCGACTGGGGAGATATGGCCGCTAATTTTATCGGTGCAAACGTAGGATACTTTATCACAAATACTATTCACAAAAAACAGATTAAAAAAAAGCGCAATGCCGCTGCTCTTGGAATGGTGAAAATCACCGGCTCACGGCTGGAGCGGCTTAATGCGCCTGATGGGGCGGAAAAACTTTATACTTATTATACCCGGCTTTACGCCTATTCCGCCTATAAACGCAGAATGGAAATAAGGGATAAAGCCGCTAAGGCAGGAAATCCCGAGGATTTTAAGAAGGCGGTTGAGGAAGGGATGAATTCCATTCGTCCGGAAAATCCATATCGCGCCAAATTTGAGCTTATACTGCGATCAAACATGAAAAACTGGGATACGGGACTGGTTATGTTGCCCGGTTCGCTGCTTGAAGACGCTTTCAGGGAAGATTGCAGGGTTTATTATGAAACTTTGAAAACAAAGCCATCAGACTACTGGAGAACGTTGCTGGCAGGGGGACTTTATACATCCTTGCGTGAAATTCCAATCAAAGATCCAAAGAAAGTTCAGGAATACATGCTTCAGGCCGGATTTACCGGAAAAGAGATCGGTTCTGTGGAAAAACAATCGACGTTACCGGTAAAATCACAAGGTTAATAAAAGGTTTGCGTTAAATTATAGAGACAACTACCGCCCGTGTCTGCCTATCGGCAACTGGCGGTAGTTGTGTTTGTGGGCCCACCTGGTACACTGCTGTAAAGTTGCAGCCAGAATTGACCCACCAGTTGCAGTATGTCCCCAGCGAATAATGTGGCAAAAGCGGGTCAATTTCGGTTGCAACTTTACAGGGTTTTGGCGCCAGGTTTTACCTGCCGATTTTGCAAATTGTTGTTAATTTACTAATATATATTGACCTTATATGCCGAGGTAGCTCAACGGTAGAGCAATCGCTTCGTAAGCGATAGGTTGTGGGTTCAAATCCCATCCTCGGCTATCATTGAAAAGGACCGACACCAGCGGCTTAATAAAACGGTATCTCGGAATCCATGTCTAAAAAAAATTACCCCCAGTTGCCGGAATTCTCCGATATTAACTTCGCGCCCGGAGTGGCCTTCGCAAGAAAAATAATATGGTGGTGGCTCCCGCTCCTCTATCTCCTGATATCCGACTCTTTCTATCTTCGCACTTACGATTCCGCCCAGGTTAAGATCACGCTGCTTCAGATGGGCGGCTTTTCTCTGGTGGGGCTATGGGTGTCGCTTCTGGTTCTGGAGGGGCGTAAGGCGTTCCGAAAGGAAGACTTCGTGCTTCTCGCGCCTTTTTTTGCCTACCTGGTGTACACCCTTTTCTCATTCTGGCATGCTCCCTACAAGGGCCCCAGCGTGGATGATCTAGTCCGCTACGTTCTGTATATGTCGGTATCCCTGATCGTTATCCGGGAATTCAACGAAAGCGCCGTAAACCGTCTGACCAAAATACTGATCATCACCGCCTATATCGCGGTGCTCTACGGTTTTGTCCAGTTCCTGGACAGCCGCTATTTCCCTTCGAAAGATGTGGGCCCCGGGATAGACCCCTTTGTCTGGCGACAGGCTTTCGGCCCCCGGGTTTTCTCCACCTACGGCAATCCGAATTTTTTCGGCAACTTCCTGGTTCTCATTCTACCCATAGTGGTGACGCAGTACATGAAGACCCGCTCTATTTATCTACTGCCTCTCATCTTCCTTGATCTTCTGTGTCTTTTCGGCACGGACACCAAAGGCGCCTGGATAGGCTTCTTTATCTCCGTCAGCATCTTCGTGGCGATATACGTCTCTTTCTTCACTCAGGCTACCCGGCAGCGGCGTATTAAGGTTTTTTCCGCCTTGGTGCTAATGTCGATAATGGGGGTGACCGGGGTGCTTATTTACGGAATGAAGCGTCCCGCCTCGGTCAATTTCCGGGTGGCGACGTGGCTGTCCACCTGGGAAATGTTAGGAGCGCATCCGTTTATCGGTAATGGAGTGGGCGGCTTTAAGGTCATTTACCCGGCTTACAGAAGGCCGGTTATCTTTCATATAGAGAACAAACACAATACCGAAACAGACCACGCAGAACAGGAGCATCTGGAACAGTGGATGGACAATGGCCTTATAGGCTTCGGTATCTACCTGTGGCTCATCGTCTTCGTGGTCACGGTTGGGTTGCGCGGGCTTAATGCCCTCACGGAAAACCTTAAAGGCAGCCGTCCGCCGCCTGTGGCCTATGATCTGCTGGGGTATCTTACGGCCCTGCTGGGGATGCTTTTGCATAACTTTACCGATGTCAGCATGCGTTTCGTTTCCTCAGGCATCTTCCTGGGGCTTCTTCCCGGCGTTATAATAAATATCGCCCGCGGACAGGCGCTTTGGGAACTTCATTATAAAGAGGATAAATCCGAAGTCCAGGAACACGCCCACGCGGAGAGTTGTTCCACGCTATATTCCTATACACTGTGGGCTTTAAGAGCCGTTGCCGCGGTCTGCGTGGTTTACTTGATTTTTCTTCAGCTCCGTGAATTTTCGGAACTCCAGGGACCGCTGCGCGGCTATGTTCTGGGCGGAGAGATATTGCAATGGTGGATCTCCTGGACCGTTATGCTGGCATTAACATTAGGCCTGGGGTACGCGTTCCTCAAGATCATCCTTAAAGGAATGTCGCTGGCTGTGCCCCTGCTGGTTCTGCTGACGCTTATGCCTATCTACTATTTCTGGGGCTGGTTTAAAGGCGACGTCTATCATAATATGGCGATATTTTTTTCCAAGCAGGGCAAGTGGGAGGAGGCCATCACATACTATAAGCGGGTAAATCACTTTAACCCATACTTCATCATGCCCTATTATTTTGTCGGCAATGTGTTTAACGATCGCTTCAATATGCAATCTCAGTACAAGCCGGAATGGGGGGACGAAAACGGGGTCCCTCGCACAGATTTCGAGCGCGCCATGGCCGCCTATGAAAAAGTGCGCGCCATCGCCCCCAACTATGTGCAGATGCACCACCAGGTGGGCACACTGTATATGAAAATGCACGATCATTATATGAACCAGGGGAAAACCAGTGAGGCCGCTGAAAGTCTTAATAAAGCCCTGGCCCGGTTGAATGTCTATGAGAATCTGGACCCCATCTATCCCGCTAACTACTACAGGAAAGCCCAGATCTACATTTCCAGGCGCGATTACGCATCGGCCGAGCGGGAATACCTGAATAATATTAATGCCTGGAAGTGCTACATTAAAGGCCACAAACATGATACCGTGGAAGCCTATACCTACCTCGGCAACGTGGAGTACGCCATGGGCAAGCAGAAGGAAGCTTTTGAAGCGTACGGTAAAGCGCTGGAGATAAACCCGGAAGCCCAGCCTGCCAAGAACCAGTATGCGGCTCTTAAACAGAAATTCGGAGTTAATGTGTGGGTTGAGCCGAAAAAACCAAGCAAATAATGTCACAAAATTCTGAAAAAACAGCGCGCACTTCGCCGCCGTTTCTAGCAGCTTACGGACATAATTCGGTGAATAGCGCAGGATATAAGTTTTTTCTGACTTTTTTCCTCGTAACGGCTTTTTTCGTTTCGCCTCTCCTGTTTTTTACAGATCTGACGCGCAATCCCTATTATCTGCAGATAACGCTTCTGAACTCGTCCGTCCTGATCGCTTTCGCTATCGTGCTTGCGGCGGCGGTCAGGGGCAAATCCTGGACGCTGCCGCAGAATATCCTGTACAAGCCGCTGACGGCCCTGCTGATCGTGATGCTGTTGAGTTTTACCCACGCATACTTCAGCCATACGGCTTTTTTCCGTCCTTCAATGCTCAGCGAATTTACCCGCGCCGCGGTGTTCATGACGGTTAATTGCGTCCTGGTTTTCCTGCTGGCCCAGAAAGTGCCGTTTGATTCCGATCCTCAACGCCGTTCCGCGTACGGATGGCTGGCTTTTATCCTGCTTTGGGGAGGGCTGTGGCTCCTGTTCCCGGACCTCAAGACCCCGGCCTCGGGAGAAAGCCTTATGTCTCGTTTTTGGGACCCCTACGGCGGCCTCCTCTGGCTGGCCGGAGTCGCCGCCGCCTGGTACCTTGTCCGCCGGTTCAATCAGGAGGATTTTCTCCATCTGGCGATGTCGGTAGGAGGGTTGGCCTCAATATACGGCGTGCTGCAGTATTTCGGCGTAGAACTGATCTGGGCACGGTTATTGAATCCATACGGCAACCGTTCCGTCTCCACTTTCGGAAACCCTAACTTCGTATCCTCCTATATTGTAATGCTCCTGCCTTTCGCGCTGGCGTACCTGTTGGCCGCCAGAAAAACGCCGCAGCGTTTTTTTTATGGTTTTTTGTTCCTGTCGTATGAGGCCATGCTGATGGCCAGCCTGACCCGTTCCTCCTGGATAGGTGCCGCCGCGGCGATGGCTTCCGTCTTCACCTTCAAAGAATATCGCTTAAAATTCCTGGAAAATAAAAATTTTCTCGGCTGGTTTTTGGCCGGGGCGTTGGTGTTTCTTTTTATCTGGCCCGCGCAATCGCTTAAGCCTTTTAGTTCCGGACTGACGGAACGCCTGAGCGAAGGGACCGGCAGAATGGTTTCGCCTTCGGCGCTTTCGCTGGGCGCGGTGCCGGGTAAAATATATTCGTCCTTCCATCAGCGCCTGCTGATCTGGACTTCGGCCTGGCAGATGGGCCTTGAAGGCCCTATGCTGGGCAAGGGGTGGGGACTTTTTGAGAATTTTTATCCGTTCTACCAGGGCCGGCTGCTTTGCAATTTCGAGAATATCCGTTTTTTGCGGACCCACGCCAACAACGCGCATAATGAGATAATGGAAATGTTTTCGCAGACCGGTATCCTCGGACTGGGCATATATCTCTGGCTTTTTGCGGTCCTTTTCGCCGCCTTCTTGCGCTATTACAGAAGTTCCGGCCCGGAAGAGCGGTACTGGACGGTTCCTTTCGCGGCGGCGATCATCGGCATGCTGGCGGATAATATGTTCAACGTGTCATTGCATTTCGCTGTGCCGGCCCTGATCTTCTGGTGGCTGCTGGGAGCGTTTTCCAAGAAACTTTCCGGTTCACGCGAAAGCGGGACACGGTTGTGGAAAAAACCGACCATCGGAGCCGCGGCGGCGGGAATATTGATGCTGCTTTGCGCGGCCGGAGTATGGTACTGGTCCGCGCAGTTCATGCGCGAAATGTACTATTTCCGCGGGTTTAAAGATATGCGCAGAAATGATTTCAGCGGGGCGGCGGCCGCGTTGAGAAAAGCGTATAACAGTCATGGGCGCGAAGTTAACAATAATTATGAGCTGGCAAACGCCTATGTACGGGTCGGCGATCTTCCCTCAGGGGAGTGGGCTTATGGAGAAGCGTTAAAATCCAACGCCGGCTACGACGAGATATATTTCAACATGGGGATAGTGCAAAAACGTCTCGGCAGGACGGAAGCGGCCTTGAATAATTTTAAGGTTTCCGCTTTTATAAATCCGCTCAACGCTCCGGCTTTTAACGCCATCGCGGAAATATACGTTAAAGACTCGGGGCGATACGCCAAAGAGGTGGTGGAAATTTTTAAACAGGCGGCCGGGGTCTTCCCCGAAGACCCAGGTATTTTAAACACCCTGGGCTATTTTAATGCCGCGCTTAAGGATTACCGCGCGGCCAAGGACGCGTATGGGCGCGGGGTCAGAGTAAATCCCGGGGACGCCATGCTGACCCAGAACCTGGCCGGTATGGCGGCTCAACTGGGCCTGAAGAACGATCCCGACGTTATCTGGCTCAGGAAGTTCCAGGAAGTTCAGGGACGTTTGGGGGCGAACGACTTTTCCCGGCCCGCCAGGGCCGCGGCGGACGACCTGGTGCGGCTTGAGCCGCAAAACCCCAACGCGCTCGCGCTGCGGGCCAGGATGAGTTTTAAAGCGGGCGATGAAAAAGGCGCGAAGCAGGACCTTATGAACGCCCTGATAGCCAGGCCGCGGGATAACAATATGCGTTACGGGTTGGCGGTGATCTACGAGAGAGAAAGGGATTACACGTCCGCCCGGCGGGAATGGGGAACCCTGTTGCAGCTTGAACCAGGCAACACGATGGTGGCGGAACGACTCAGGAATTTGCCGCCGCGGTAGTATGCGGCTTGGGGATGAAAGGGGAATAACTTTTTTAGACTTCCGGGGCATTCTTCTTTCCTTGCCGTACTTGTTCACAAAAAGAAGGATCCGGGATTAACCCGAAAAATTCAGTTGAATTTTTCCCTTCGCGGAGCTCAGGTGCGCTTCGCGCGGCATACACCCTCGAAAACCTGGCGCGCATTGCG
>MGVA01000040.1 GCA_001800245.1 Elusimicrobia bacterium RIFOXYA12_FULL_51_18
CGCGAATCGCTTACATAGCGTTGCTATGCCACGCTCTTCGCTCCTTGTTTCGCTCCAAACCCGGCCAGTCAAAAGTAAAGGGATTTGCGAGATACTACACTAGGAGCTTGTCCGACATAAGGTTTTTAAAGCGAAATTGTCGGTTTTGAGGCCGAGCCGAAGAGACGCGAAACGAGCATTCTCTACGGAGACTGTAAGTTGAGCGGCGCAAAGGCGCAGTAGGGGAAACCGCAATGCGGTGTCCACCTGTGGGTAAATCCCGGAAAGGGTCCCGCAAAAAACGGCAATTGCAGCCAAAATTCCTTATGTCGGACAAGCTCCTAGGGGTTCTGCAAATCCGCAAACGCCAAAAAAGGGGGACATTGTTATTTGTTCCGTGTGGCATGCGAAAATGCGGTTATCCGGGGCCAAGGACGGCAACTCAGGCATAATTCCGATTTTTTAACAGGAGGAAGATTTTATGAATCCCGTGATTGAAAATATCAAAAGCCGCAGGAGCATCCGTAAATATAAGCCTGATCCGCTTCAAGATTCCGAGCTCGGGGCGATTCTTGAAGCCGCCACCTATGCTCCCAGTGCGCATAATGAGCAATCTTGGCACTATACCGTAGTAAGAAACAAGAAACTGATAGACCGGATGAGCGCCAAATCCAAGGAAATAATGGCCTTGCAAGATTCGGATTGGATAAAAAACCTGGGTAAGAATAAAGAGTTCCACATATTCCATAACGCGCCCGTTGTTGTGGTGGTTTCCATGAAAAAAGACGCCATTTCGCCCCTGGTGGATTGTTCCGCCGGGATCGAGAACATGCTGCTAGCTGCGGAAAGCCTGGACATCGGTTCCTGCTGGATAGGGCTCGCGCGGTACTGGTTCGCCATGGAGGGGGAATTGCCGAGACTTCAGCTTCCCGAAGGGTATGAGCCCTGCTATGCCGTTGCTTTGGGCTATAAAGCCCAACGTCCATCCCATGCCCTGCCAAGGAAAGAAGGCGTTATCAATTATATAGATTGATTTGAAATGCTTCGTCGTGTTTGACCGGCAATTTGTAATCAGTAGTAAAAGGATTAATAACGGGTTTTATTCGTAGGTTGAACCCAAAGCGCTCAATTCGATGGTTAACCTGAATCCTGCAATTCAAGCCGGTTTCCATAACCTGATAAATAAAGAGGGCGTCCGGTTTAAGCGGACGCCCTCTTTTATCAGTCGGTTGTTTCTCCTTACACCAAGCCCTGGGCCATCATCGCTTCTGCGACTTTCTTGAAGCCGGCGATGTTCGCTCCCATAACATAATTACCAGGCTGCCCAGCTTCTTTGGCGGCCGTCACGCAGGCATTATGAATGTTCACCATGATCTCGTGAAGGTGCTTGTCCACCTCTTCGCTGGACCAGCTCATCCGCATGCTGTTCTGGCTCATCTCTAGCCCTGAAGTGGCCACGCCGCCCGCGTTGGACGCCTTGCCGGGCGCGAACAGCAGCTTCGCCGTCATGAAAACCTCTACAGCTTCCGGAGTGCAGGGCATGTTGGCCCCTTCCGTTACGCACATACAGCCGTTCTTCACGAGTTCGGCCGCGTCTTTCTCGTTAAGTTCGTTCTGAGTGGCGCAAGGCAGCGCCACGTCGACCTTCACGCACCAGGGTTTTTTGCCGGCGTGGAATTCCGCGCCTTTGAACTTCTCCGCGTACGGGGCCACGATATCCTGGCCGGAAGCGCGCAGTTTAAGCATGTATTCCCATTTGTCGCCTTCGATGCCGTCCTTGTCGTAAATGTAGCCGTCGGGGCCGGAGATCGTGACCGCCTTGCCTCCGAGGTCGTTTACCTTCTTCACCGCGCCCCAGGCGACATTTCCGAAGCCGGAAACAGCCACGGTCTTTCCCTTCAGGCCGGCGCCCTTTGTCTTCAACTGCTCCTCGCAGAAATAGACCACTCCGTAGCCGGTGGCTTCTGGCCGTATCAGGGAGCCGCCCCAGGTGGTGCCCTTGCCGGTCAGCACGCCGGTGAATTCGTTCGCCAGGCGTTTGTATTGCCCGAACATGAAGCCGATCTCGCGGCCGCCCACTCCGATGTCGCCGGCCGGCACGTCGGTGTCGGGGCCGATATGGCGGAACAGTTCGGTCATAAAGCTCTGGCAGAAGCGCATCACTTCACCGTCGCTCTTGCCTTTGGGATCAAAATCCGAGCCGCCCTTGCCGCCGCCCATGGGGAGGGTGGTCAGGGAGTTCTTGAAGATCTGCTCGAAACCGAGGAATTTAAGAATGCTCAGGTTAACCGAGGGGTGGAAGCGCAGGCCGCCTTTGTATGGGCCTATGGCGCTGTTGAATTGTACGCGGAAGCCGCGATTTATGCGGGTTTCGCCTTTGTCATCCTGCCAGGCGACGCGGAAGATCAGGGCTCTTTCCGGCTCTACGAGCCTGTCAAGGATCTTCGCTTTGATGTATTCAGGGTGCTTTTCAAGTATAGGTGTCAGGGTCTCGAGGACTTCTTTCACGGCCTGGTGAAATTCTTTCTCACCGGGGTTTTTGCTCACTACATGCTCTATAAGTCCGTTCACATAATCGTGCGCCGAACTTTTTTTCTCTGTGGTTGCTGCGGTTTTAGGCATAAGAACAGCTCCTTTGATTTTTAGTTTGACGGGCGTATTTCACCATGAGAACTGCGGTCCAAGATTTATCAGGCTGTCTGATTATATTACAAACCTAAATCGGGGTTGTCAACATCGCTAAACCCGGCGGCCCCGGGCCGGTTGTGCGGGCGGGATTTTAAATATTATAATTTAAAAATACGAGATGACGACCCAAGACAAGAAATGAAGATAGACCTTTCCGCAGCTAAAAAACTGGTCAAAAAATACCGCGCTAAAAAGGGCGTGCTTATTCCGTTATTGCAGGACGTCCAGGCCTCTTATGGTTATGTCCCCGCGGAAGTTATAACTCTTATTGCCAAAGAGTTCGGTATTTACCCCGTAGATGTTTACGGCATCCTCACCTTTTACGCCCAATTTTACCTTACTCCGCAGGGGAAACACATAATCAAAGTCTGTCAGGGTACCGCCTGCCATGTTATGGGCGGCAAGGAACTGCTTGATTACGTTGCGGATAAATTAGGCGCTGCGGAAGGCAAGCCCACCAAGGACGGCCTGTTCTCCCTGGAGAGGGTCGCCTGTCTCGGTTGCTGCGGAATGGCGCCGGCCATAGTGGTGGACCAGGATTTTTACGGGCGCTGCACCATACAGACCATAAAAGGTATTCTGGACAAATACCGCCCTTCGGCGAAACGATCCTGATGAAAAAGATAAAAATACTTATATGCATGGGGACGAGCGGGCTTTCAGCCGGGGCCGAGGCCCTTGCGAAAAATTTAGAGATGGAATTGAAGCGTCATAAACTTGCCGAAAAATACCAAATTGTGCGGACCGGAGACAGGGGCTTGTTCAGGGATATACTGGTGGATATAGCCGCGCCCGGCGGAGACAGGGTCACTTATGAATACGTGAAGCCGGAAGACGCGGCCCGGATAACGGAACGGCACTTGTTGCGCGGCGAGCCGGTAAAGGAATTGCTGGCTGGAGAGGATTATAAGCGGTTCTTTGCCGGTCAGATGCGGGTTGTCCTGGCTAATTGCGGCGAGATAGACCCCGAAAATATCGAAGATTATATTGCGTGCGGCGGCTACAAGGCTCTGGCGCTGGCGCTGGCCATGGCTCCGGAAAAAGTGGCCGAAGAAGTTAAGAGTTCCGGCCTCAGGGGGCGCGGCGGCGCCGGCTTCCTGACCGGGCTCAAATGGGAATTTTGCAGGGCCGCTGAAGGCGATGTCAAATACGTGATCTGCAACGGCGATGAGGGCGACCCGGGCGCGTTCATGGACCGCAGCATACTGGAAGGGGACCCGCAGGCCGTTATAGAAGGTATGATAATAGCGGGGTACGCCATCGGCGCCTGCGAAGGCTACGTCTATTGCCGCGCTGAATATCCGCTGGCTATAAAGCGGCTGGAAAAAGCGATAGCGCAGGCCCGGAAAAAAGGGTTTTTGGGCAAAAGCGTTTTTAAAAGCGGTTTCCCTTTCGATATCAAAATAAAGCAGGGCGCGGGCGCGTTCGTGTGCGGAGAGGAAACCGCGCTGATCGCTTCGATAGAAGGGCGCAGGGGTATGCCGGTCCCAAGGCCTCCGTTCCCGGCCCAGCAGGGCCTGTGGGGCAAGCCGACTATCATCAATAATGTCGAAACTTTCGCCAATGTCGGGCATATTCTCACAAAAGGCGCAAAATGGTTTTCCGCGATAGGGCCCGAGGGAAGCAAGGGCACTAAAGTTTTCGCGCTTGCCGGGAAAGTGAAGAACACCGGCCTTGTGGAGGTGCCTATGGGCACCACCCTGCGCGCGCTCATATTCGGGCCCGGCGGAGGGATGCTGCATAAGAACATAGGTTTTAAGGGCGTGCAGATCGGAGGCCCGTCCGGCGGCTGCCTGCCGGAAAGCCTTCTGGATACGCCCATAGATTACGAGTCCATCACCCGGACCGGCGCCATAATGGGCTCCGGTGGAATGGTGGTGATGGATAAGCTGACCTGCATGGTGGATATGGCGCGGTTCTTTTTAGATTTCACGGTATCTGAATCCTGCGGTAAATGCGTGCCCTGTCGGGTGGGATTGAAAAGGATGCTGGAAGCGCTGGAAGAGATCTGCGGCGGCGAAGGCAGACCGTCGCATCTGGAATTTTTGCGCGAGATGGCGCCGGCAATAAAGGATACGGCCCTTTGCGGGCTGGGGAATACCGCTCCCAATTCGGTTTTAACCACGCTGCGGTATTTCCCGGAGGAATACAAAGAACATATAGAAGAGAAGGTCTGCCGCGCCTCGGTCTGCTTGCCGCTGGTAAAATTCGAGGTTATGGAAAACAAGTGCATAAAATGCGGACGCTGTCTGTCCGTGTGCCCCGCCGGGGCCGTGGTGTGGCAAAAAAAAGAATATGCCGGGATAGATAAGGGCAAATGCATAAAATGCAAGGCCTGCATAAATATTTGTCCGGTGATGGCGATAAAATGATCGAACTCAGGATCGACGATACAAAAGTGGAAGTTAAGGCCGGAGCCACGGTGCTTGAGGCGGCGCTTCAGGCCGGCGTTTATATTCCGAATTTATGCTATCACCCGGATATCCCGCCTATAGGCTCCTGCCGCTTATGTATTGTGGAGATAGACGGCGTTAGAGGCGTGCCCACTTCCTGCACCACACCGGCAAAGGAGGGGATGGTGGTACGCACGGATACCCCTAAACTTCAGAACCTCAGAAAAGATATTTTGTGGCTCATTTTAAGCGCCTATCCCGGAGACCCGGAGAAAGCGTCGCAATTGCGGAAGGTCGCGGACTGGATCGGGCGTAAGGACCTGCTGCCGGGATCCGTTCCAAAGCCCGCAAATATTCTCCCGGCGTTCGACGACCCGTTCTTCGTCCGGGACCTTGATAAATGTATTTTATGCGGCCGCTGCGTAAGGATGTGCCAGGATGTACGTAAAACGGGCGCGATAGGCCTTGTGAACCGCGGCATAAAGACCGTTGTGGGTACGGGAGGTAACGCGCCGCTGAAGGATTCCGGCTGTAAATTCTGCCTGGCTTGCGTGGAAGTCTGCCCTTCCGGCGCGTTGTACGATAAAGAAAAATTAGAGGAACCTGAGCGCGCGAAAAAACTGCTGCCATGCGTGAATACCTGTCCGGCGGGCATAGATATCCCGCGTTACGTCCGGCTTATAGCGGCCGGAAAATACCAGGACGCGCTTGAAGTTATAAGGGAAAAAGTGCCGTTCCCGCTGACGCTGGGCTACGCCTGCAATCACGCATGCGAAGAGGCGTGCCGCAGGGGCTCCCTGAATTCGCCTATTTCCATAAGGGCCCTGAAAAGGTTCGTGGCCGAACGGGATTCCGGCAGATGGCGTTCCAAGCTTGTGATAGAGCCTTCTACGGGTAAACAAGTCGCCGTGGTGGGAGCGGGGCCCGGCGGGCTGACAGCCGCATGGTATTTAAGGCAAGCGGGTCATGCCGTGACGGTTTTTGAAGCTTTGAGCGAGCCGGGAGGCATGATGAGGTCCGTCATCCCCGCGTACCGGCTGCCGAGGAAGGTCCTGGCCGGGGAGATCTCCGAAATAACCGCTATCGGCGTAAAAATAGTAACCAACTCGGAAGTGAAATCCATAGACGTATTGTTCGAACAGGGTTTCGACGCGGTCTTTGTCGCCGTGGGCGCGCCCTCCGGTATGAAAATGGGCGCGGAGGGTGAAAACGATCCGCGTATAATGGACGGGATCTGTTTTCTGCGGGCCGTGAGCTTCGGTAAAAAAACCGATATTGCCGGGGAAGTGCTGGTGGTCGGCGGCGGCAACGTGGCGATGGACGTGGCCAGGACGGCTTTAAGGGTGGGGTCGAAAAAAGTGACGGTACTGTACCGCCGGACGCGCGAAGAAATGCCCGCGTTGCCGGAGGAAGTTGAAGAAGCCGTAAAAGAAGGCGTTAAATTCCGTTTTCTTACCGCTCCGGAAAAAATATCCTCCTCAGGTAAAAAACTGGGCGTTGAATGCATCCTAATGAAGCTGGGAGAACCTGACGCCGGCGGCAGGCGGCGTCCTGTTCCCATCGAAGGAAGCAATATCGTTATCAAGGCGGACAGGATAATAACGGCCATCGGCCAGAGGCCGGCCGTGCCGGACGGTTTTGCCCTTCCGCTTGATAAAAAATGCTGTATTCAGGCCGACCCGGAGACCATGGCCTGTTCAAGAAAAGGCGTGTTCGCCGGCGGAGACGCCGTGAGCGGCCCGGCTTCCATAATAGAAGCGGTCCAGGCCGGCAGAAAGGCCGCCGTTTCTATAGACAAATACCTGGGCGGTTCCGGAGTGATAGACCGGCCGGTCATCCCGGCGGAGGAGCCGCCTTTCTGTCTTGGAAGGGACGAAAGTTTCTGTTCCTGTGAAAGGGCCGGACTGCCTTCGATCAGCGCCGCCAAAAGGCGGAGTAATTTTGACCTGGCAGAACTCAGCCTTAAAGAAAAAGACGCCATCGACGCCGCAAAGCGTTGTTTGCGCTGCGAATTGCGATTGAAAATTTCCAAGGCGCCTATGCCTCCAGATAAAAAAGAATAAAGCCGGTTGGTAATAATTCAAGCCGTATCCATGTCAACCCGGATCCTGCGGTTGGAAGCGGTTTCTGTTGAAACATAAGGCGGACGTAAATATGCGGGATTTCCCGCGTTAGGGGGTTGCGGATCCGGTCTTTTTTGCCTATAAAACCAGGTTTAGGAGCGGCCAAAGGCCTGTATTAAGCATTTTTATGTCCTATATTTACGCACTGTCGGCGGCTTTCCTCTTCGCGCTGTCCGTTCCTTTAGGCAAAACCCTGTTAAATAGTCTCAAGCCCCTTGAACTTTCGGCTCTCTGTTACCTTGGCGGGGGGGGTGGCCTTTTGATCTATAAACTTTTATCCGGCCGGGCGGAACGTGGAGCCGGAGAAGCCCCGTTCGAAAAGAAAGATCTGCCTTATGTGGCCGGGTTTACCGTGGCCGGGGGCGTGCTGGCTCCCGCATTTCTTTTTACCGGTTTAAACCTCTCATCTTCTTCCGCCGCTTCGCTGCTGCTGAATTTTGAGCTGGTTTTCACAGCCCTTATAGCGGTTTTATTTTTCAAGGAGCACGGCGGTTGGCGGTTCTGGCTCGCGGCCTTTCTTGTGACGGCCGGCGGCATGGCGTTGAGTTTTGAGCCCGCGACAGCGACCCCCGGTCTTGTTTTCGTGGCGCTTTCAAGCCTTATGTGGGCGCTCGATAACAATCTTACGGCTAGAGTGTCGCTTAAGGACCCGGTAAATCTGGGAATTATAAAAGGTCTTGCCGGAGGTTCCGTCACTCTCTGTCTGGCTTTTTATTCCGGCGGAGTTTTGCCCGCCCTGAAACCCCTGGTCCTGGCTCTTATGCTTGGGTTTGTGGGTTATGGCGTAAGCCTGGTTTTACTCATACGCGCAATGCGCGAGCTGGGAGCCTCAAGGGCCGGTGCGTTTTTCGGTATTTATCCTTTCATCGGGGCGGCGCTTTCTTTCCTATGGCTTGGCGAAAGCGCGGACGCCAGGTTCGCAGCGGCTTTTGTCCTTATGGGGTTGGCCGCGGCCCTTCTGCTGGGCGAAAAGCACGGGCACGCGCACGATCATACCGCTATAGAGCATGTTCATTCCCATCTCCACGACTGCCATCACGCCCATGTCCACGGTCCGGCGGCGCCGGATAGAGCCGCTCATACGCACGCGCATATTCACGAACCGGTCCGGCATACTCACGAGCATATGCCGGACAGCCACCATCGCCACGAACATAACTAGGAGCTTGTCCGACATAAGGTTTTTAAAGCGAAATTGTCGGTTTTTGAGGCCGAGCCGAAGCGACGCGAAACGAGCATTCTCTACGGAGACTGTAAGTTGAGCGACGCAAAGGCGCAGTAGGGGAAACCGCAATGCGGTGTCCACCTGTGGGTAAATCCCGGAAAGGGTCCCGCAAAAAACGGCAATTGCAGCCAAAATTCCTTATGTCGGACAAGCTCCCTAGCCCTTTGTGCCCCATTCCAATAATTTAAATTGATATAATACATTGTTTATTTTATGAAAAAGGCCATTTGCATAATTTCGTCTATCTGCTTTCTGTGTCTAGCGGTTCCGGTTTTTTCCGGGGAGCCTGACGACTCGGACTCCGCTTTGGCGGTGGACTTCCCCTCAGGATGGAAGACTAGAAAGAGCGATGATCCGGCGGTTGTCCTTAAGTCGGAACAAGGGAGATCATTTTTTGAGTTCGTAACACTGGATTCGGAACTGAGCGATTATTATCTTCAGGCTCGTGTAAAGGAACAGGTGGATTCGCTCCGCAGCAAAGGCAACAGCCTGTCTGGAGATATCCGGTCTGCGGGGATACATGGTGTTTCCACCGCCTACTATACGGTATACGAGGCCATGGGCGACCCGGTGTACACGGCCTTTTTTACTTATAGCGGCGTCTCCTATGCCATCTCTGCGCGCGGGCTTGATGACGGAGATTTCAGGGGAGTCATTTCCACCATTCGCAAGCCGGGAGAGAAAATAGAGCTGCCAAGGCCTAGGAAGATAAAGGTGGTCCGGAAATCAAAGCTGAGGCTGGCGGAGAGCCGGGTTCAGATTTTTAAGGAGGATGAAGAACCGGAGGTTCCCACAGCGTCTGCCGCGGTTTCCGCTCTTGTCGTAGAAGCTTCAACTACGGCCGCAACTGCCGGACCCGAAGCCGCCGGTCCGGTAGAGGTTGATTCCCCTGCTTTACGGACGGGACAGGGAAACGCGGCGCCTTCGGCAGGCGCCAATACCCTGAGAGCGGCCCGTGATTTATTTTCAAAACTTGAATTGAATAAGGATGCCGCAAGAACGCCGTACATCCGGCGCAAACCGCTTGATCTCTATATTTGGGCCGCGTTGCTCGCCTTCTGGGTGCTAGGTTCTTTATGGGCGAGAGCCCGGGCGGAAAAATTCCAGAATCCGAAACTTTCTCCTCCACCCAAAGACGTTCCGCCTGATTTCTTTTTTCCTTTTATAATTTCGCGGAGTTCCACGCTGAAGAACTGTACTTATAACGTGATCACGCGACAGAAACAGCTGCTGCTGGTCTATTTTGAGTTCGGGCACGAATTCTATGTGGCTGGTTCTATCTACGGTGGAATTCTATTCCATTTTTTCTGGAGCCTGCTGGCTTTTTCCGGCAAGGGGGAGGTGGCGGCCAATTTTTTGCTTATGCTGCCCGGCGGTCGGCTCTGGGCCTCGGCGCCGGAAATTTTCTTCATGGTTCCGCTGATAGCCGGTATTTCAATGTATTTCAATAAAAAACAGGTTCTTGAGCTCTATGACTCGCAGTCCAATCTCCTGATGGAAGCCAAGAAAGAAGTGTTCTATTGCCTTATACGCGACGGTAAGGGTAAAGAGCTGGCGCGAATAATGAATAAAGGGGGCCTGGCCGGAAGGTCCTGGGATTTTGTGGATACCGATAACCAGATAGTGTTCACCGTCAAAGATGATTATCCCGCTGTGCATATCATGAGGAAGTTCTTCGGCAATCTGGGGGGCGCTCTGCGCTCCCGCTATGGCATCTTCGCGGCTGAACGGCGGGCCGGTTTCGTATTCTGGGATCCGCTTTCGGCGGATAGATTTCAGATCCATCTGGACTTCGACTTCGCCCGGCTGGCCCACCCGGCGCAAATGCTGGCCTGTATCCTGTACATTATTTCTAAAGAAAAAGACCCGGTCTATCCATGGCCGTTCTAGTCAGTTGGACAGCTGGACGGCTAGTCAGCCAGACGGATTGACTGCCGGAAAGACATAAGTTTTTGAGCATCTTAAGAAGCGGTCTAGCTGCCTAGCGATAACCAAGGGAGATGTTTTATGAAAATTGGAATTCTTACCGGCGGGGGTGATTGTCCCGGCCTTAACGCCGTAGTGAGGGGAGTGACAAAAGCCGCTTTGAGAAAAGGTTGGGAAGTCATAGGTTTCAAAGACGGCTATAAGGGCGTGGTTGAAAACCGTTTTGAAAACCTGGACGACCGTGCCGTATCCGGCATTCTCATACGCGGCGGCACCATATTGGGTACCTCCAATACAGCCAATCCTTTCGCTTATACACTGGAGCCGTTCGGGTCGGCCGGAAGCCCGAAGGATCTATCAGGTCTGGCCGTCAAGAACCTTAAAAAAGCGGGTGTGAACGCTTTAGTGGCGATAGGCGGCGACGGCACTCTGAATATCGCATATAAGCTGCACAAAAATGGCTTCCCGGTGGTGGGTGTTCCCAAGACCATAGACAATGATCTCTCGGCCACCGACGTGACTTTTGGCTTTGATTCCGCGCTTAAAGTGGCGACTGAAGCCATCGATAATGTGCATACCACGGCCGAGTCGCATCACCGCGTGATGATAGTTGAGACCATGGGGCGTTATGCCGGCTGGATAGCGTTAAGGTCCGGAATCGCCGGTGGCGGCGATATTATTCTTCTCCCCGAGATCCCCTACAGGCCGCAGGATATCTTGAAAGCTGTAAATGACCGGCGCCGGAGAGGCAAGCATTTTTCCATCGTGGTGGTGTCGGAAGGGGCAAAGCCGGAAAACGGCGAGATGACCGTGAACCGGGTGGTGGCGGGTTCGACCGATCCTCTAAGGCTGGGCGGCGTCTCCTATAAAATAGCCGGGTTGATTGAGAAGAATATAGAAGTGGAATGCAGGGTGGTGGTGCTTGGCCACCTCCAGCGGGGAGGCTCCCCCACGCCTTTTGACAGGTGGCTGGCCACGGGCTTCGGGGTGGGCGCGGTTGATCTTATAGAAAGAAAAAAGTTCGGGCGGATGATGTCCCTGAGCTGCTATAAGTGCGTGAGCGTTACCCTGGCCCAGGCCGTGGGTAAACTGCGCCGGGTGCCTTTGGACTGTCCCGAGATACGGACCGCGCTGAGCGTGGGCACTAGTTTTGGAAATGCTAAGATCACAGCGTAATCGCGGGCTATTAAGGAAAATAAATATGAGACCTGAAATGTTATATGGGGCGAATACCGCCGAAGAGATCTTGAAGAGCGGCAGACGGAAGGTGCACAGGCTGTATGTGTCCGAAGGTTCCCTGGAGGGAAAGGCCAAGATAATAGTGTCGCTGGCCAGGAAGGCCGGAGTCGCGGTGGATTTCATGAATCCGCGCAGTCTTGATCATATGGCAAAGGGCGGCAATCACCAGGGGGTTATACTTGAAGTGGAGCCCGTGCAGACCCTTTCTCTGTCCGAGGCTTTGGCCCGGGTCACCGACCCTAAAAAGACCGTGTGGGCGGGAGTGGACGGCATAACCGATCCCATGAATCTGGGGGCCATTATCCGCAGCGCGGCCTGCTTCGGGGTTTCCGCCATAATTCTGCCTGAACGCAGGACGGTGGGGCTTACGCCCTCGGCCCAGAAGGCCGCTTCCGGTGCCATAGAAAAAGTGGACATGGTGGAGGTGGGCAACCTTAACCAGACCGTCATCGAGCTTAAGAAAAAGAATTTCTGGGTTTATGGCGCCGATATGAAAGGCAAGCAGCTGGATAAGGTGGATTTTGCCTTCCCGGCGCTGATCCTCATAGGTTCCGAGGGGGAAGGACTGCACCAGAAAACGATGGAACATTGCGACGAACTGGTTTCCATCCCGCAGAAAGGCGGGGTGGAGAGCCTGAACGCTTCGGTAGCGGCCGGCGTAATGTTCTACGAAATATCGAAGAAACTGTGAGGGATATCGTTTCCCGGAGGCGCAATACGCCGCTGAAAAAATATCCCCTTGACAAATAAAAATAGTCTGCTATACTATTTTCATAGAAGCGGGACGCCTTTCTAAACAGGTTAGTTCCCGCTTCTTTTTTTGTCTGTAACCACCTTAAACCGCGGTAAAGCGCGTCCCATCTGAAGCTTAACCCGAATCCTCTGCAGCTCAACTTGATTTCCATTGCATTATAGCAGGCCCTTTCATTATCGGGGGGGGGTAAAAATCGGCCAAAAGACCCAGAAAGGGGGTGGCAGACTGTTCAAATACAATTCCGGCGGAATATAATAAAACAGCCCCGCATTATAGCGGGGCTGTTTGATAGAAGTTTAAGGTCTTTCTCAGGGAAATATGGCTAAGGCTACGGCGGAGAGGGCCGCCATAAACTTCCTGCCGTACTTATGCAGGTCTTTTACATCTCCCTTGATGCCGTCGCGGGTTATTACAAGTTCGATCTGGCGGTCTGAGATTATGAAGGTCTTGCCGTCGCCTTTTTTGTCTTTCGCGGTCAACCGGATGTCTTCTGAGAATGCGCCGGTATTGATAAGGGTTCCTCTCAGATCATATCCTTTGGCGGTTTTCGTCACATTCAGATTTATGTCCGTGCCGAGGAGGCTTAAATCGCCGTTGGCGGATATCCGTAAAGCGCCGTTGAAGGCGTCAGTGCCTATCCAGCCGTTTATTGAAACGTCCCCGGCTTCGTTTTTTTGGCCGTCCATCTTGAGAGGCAGGATCGTGTCTTCGGCTATAAACCTGCCCTCATTTTTTCTTGTGACCTTTATATCCGCATATTGCTGGGTTACCGTTGCGGAAACGCAGGTCAGGGCGGCAAGTAATTTTTTGCCGTATTTGCCGGTGTCTATCGTGCCGTTTATATCGGAGGCGGTTATGTTAAGGTTCAGTCCGTCGCCGTAAATATTGAACGTGCTGCCGTCGGAGAAAGTGTCCTTGAGAGTTATATAAACCGGCAGGGACATATTATCGGAGCCCTCGGCGCTGCCGGATACTACATAATCCCGCAGAACTTTCTTTACATGCAGATTAACTCCAAAGGATGAGAAATCCCATTCGCCGTCGTTGAAAGTCGGGCGCAGCCAGCCGTTGAAGAAGCTGCTGTTGTCGATCATGCCGTCCAGAGCGACTTCGCCGTTAAACCCTTTTTTTACCGCGAACTGGAGGTTGAGAAAAGGATCCTCGATCCTGAACTCCCTGCTCCCCGTTTTAGATATCCGGGTCATGAGGCTTTCCTGTTTGGAAACGGATTTTGCCGCCGTCAGGATGTCTGAAAGCGAAGGCAACTCCGGCAGAGCCGCTATGTCGGCGGCTAAGCATGGAGCGGAGACGGCGACGGTGAATGCTAAGGTGATAAGACTCATTTTCATAAGCTGGTTCCCTCCCGAGGTCTCTTTAGTTCCGGATAACTCGCTTCATTACTATTATAGCCCGCATACGCCATCACGCGCATGAGCCGAAAGCCCCATGCTTCTATAGGCCGAATGGTCCCTGAAAAAATATTCCGGAGAGCAACGTAGCTCAAAGAAGTGCCCGGAATGCAACAGGCCTGTCCGCTATTTTCAGCGATATATCCAGCAGATCCTGTTCGTTTATGGCCCCTGATGTGTCCAGCATGAAAACAAGTTTGAGGCTCCTGCGCCAGGTGTTTTCGGCGCTCAACCGTCCGGCGCACAGGCCGTGCCAGCGGAATTCATAAGCGAATGCTTTTTCCGCGTATCGCGCCGGTTCCCAGGCAAGCCTGTGGTAGATGAACACCTTTTCTCCGTCGGGACGGATGGCCTGGAAGCCGCCGCACACCCATTCTTTTACTTGCCAGTTCATAATGCTCCCCCCTCTTGCCGCGTTCCCCAGCCTGCTGCACTCCGCGCTATGCACATGCGCGGGGCGGGTGTTGCCTGTTTACGGAGTCCGAATTCCCTGAGAACAACTTCTGTTTCCAGGGAGACTATTATGTCTTTATCCGGACCGGCACGGTATGCAAGCAATCTGCCGGCGATAATTCCGTGAAACAGGGAAAACCTTTTATCCAGGATTTTTTTGTTTTTTGCGGTCATAATGGTTCTCCCGATACTTTGTTACGATGATAGTCTAACAGAACAACCCGACAGCGTCCTGTCGGGTTGTTAAGTATTGAGTTTCATCTGAATAATACGCTTTCAAACGAAAGCAACTCGTGCGAAAAGCTGATTATCTACGTAAGATTGTGGGCGGCGGGCGCAAAAAGCGCGGCGGGAGGAAAGCGCGGGGCGGTGGGCGTCTGGTAGACACGGACCCTGTTACGGCCCTGCCATAGGCTTGGCCGTCCGCGGGCAATTCCGCGCGGCTCCTATAAAAGCGGCGATTGCGGACTGAATTATTCATGCCGTGGAGGCTTATATTGTAATCAGGGCAGTATCTTCTTAAGGTATTGTTCAACGCGGGATCGGATCTCGGTTTTGAGTTTTTCCGGCTCCAGGACTTCTATGTCCGGGATCCAATTGAGGATCGTTGGTATGGCTTCCATGAACTGGGCCAGCCGGGATTCCAGCAGGATGGAACCGTCGGGGTTTTTCCTTATTATTTTCTGGAGGGGGAAGAATTCTTTTTTACTGAAGAAATCCGCGGCCGACGGGCCGATCTTCAGGCGCATCACTATCTTCCGGTCCCGGGCCGGCATGGCGCCCCAGACGCTGGTCGCGTCGCTGATTGCCTTCGCTATATTGGCCGGGGGAGTGAAGGTTTCCGGAGTGAGTTCAAGGGATTTTATTTTGTCAAGGCGGTATTTGGTATATTCGCCTTTTTTCCCGCCCATGGCCAGGAGATAATAGAATCCGTTATCTACCAGAAGCTTAAGCGGGGCCAAAATACGGTTTGTCAGAATTCCATTTTTCACATAATCCACGCGTATTTTGCGGCGTTCAAGGACGGCGGTTTCCGCGTCGGGTATGAGCCTGGTTATATCCAGCCCCTTGCCGGGTCTGGGCATGATGATGGCGTAAGGCGATTCCCAAGGCGAACTTTTTGTCATGCGGTGGAAAAGAGCGTCGAAGGACTTGCTGAAGGCACCGCCCATGCCCTTGAAGATCTCATTCATAAAAATGAGGGCCGAAAGCTGCTCTCCGGACAAGCGCATCTCCTTGAGCGAGACTCCGGCGGCGAAAGAGTATTCGCCCTTGCCGCTTTGCTCCAGGCCGAAGGTCATGTTAACGCGCTCAATGTCGCGCTGGATGCTGCGCTCGGTTACATCGAATTCGGTCGCGAGATCCGCGATCTTCACTTTCCCTTTTTCATTAAGCAGATTCAGGATTTTAAGTACGCGGTAGTATTTTTTATCTCCGGCAAAATCTTTCTGCGGCATATGGTCCCCCCTTCTGTGTTCCCAGAGAATAATATAAATTCCAGGTCGGCGAGGGCAAGCCCCGCACTTTTTAGTTCCGTTTTCGTTGACTGGCGGCGGATAAATAACTATAATTAATGGATTCGCGGGCCTAGTTAGATGATAGAACAGGTGATTTTGGAGAGCAGCAGTGGATGCGGGCGTAGTTCAATGGTAGAACACTAGCCTTCCAAGCTTGATACGTGGGTTCGATTCCCATCGCCCGCTGTGATTTTTTGGAGAAATTAGGAATCGAAGCCGCCCCACGCGCTGTGCAGTGTGAGGGGTATTACAGACGCTGGGGTAGCTCAGTTGGTAGAGCATCTGCATGGTAAGCAGAAGGTCGTGGGTTCAATTCCCATCCCCAGCTTGTTTTAGCGAAGACGTCGGGACGTCCCGGCGTGCGGGCGTTCCGCGGTTTGCGCGGGTATCCCGGCACGCGATAGCGCTAGCGCCGCATAATAAATGAAGAGAGGTATCTATGGCAAAAGCTAAATTCGACAGAAAGAAACCGCACGTGAACGTGGGAACTATCGGCCACGTTGACCACGGCAAAACCAC
>MGVA01000041.1 GCA_001800245.1 Elusimicrobia bacterium RIFOXYA12_FULL_51_18
GCGCAATGCGCGCCAGGTTTTCTAGGGTGTATGCCGCGCGAAGCGCACCTGAGCTCCGCGAAGGGAAAAATTCAACTGAATTTTTCAGGTTAAGAAGGCTTGTTGAAGAGAAATATTCTTTATATCATTGCTATTACCCGGCAATCGCCTGTTACCAGCTAAAAGGTATAACTCATGGTCATATTCTGGCGGCTTTTCCTTTCGCATTTATTGGCTGATTTTACATTACAGTTCAATATCGTCAATACGCTTAAGCGCAAGTATTTCTGGGGAATGGGCATTCATTGCCTGACGCACTTTTTGGTCTCAGTGGCGCTCACATACTGTTACCTTGGAGATGTTTGGTTCAGGTTGGGTTCGGTAGAGGTGAATGGGTGGGGCGCGCTGGTCCTGATGCTGGTCGTCCATTTTCTGATAGATGAGCTTCGCATCTACAGTATGAAGCATTTGGGGTATAACGACGGCACCGTCAGTTTCCTTGTCGATCAGTTCCTGCATATTTATCTCCTTTTCCTTATCTCGCCGGTGGTCCCGCTGGACGGGGGGCTTTTTATGGCGGAAAAATGGACGGGGATAATTGCTATGTCAGTTCTGGTCACGCACGTTACCACGGTGACCATCTATTTCGTTGAAAAAGATTTTTTCAGTAAGCAATTCCCGAGTTTCGATGAAAAATATTTCCTGATTTTCGAACGCGTGGTCCTATGGTCCTTCTTTTTCGCCTCCGGCTGGTGGTGTCTGCCCTTTGCCGCGGCCTGGGTGGTGCAGCTCTTTTATATCCGCAGGAAAAGGATCATGGACCTCTCGCTCACCAATATCCTGCTGAGCCTTACGCTGACTTCGGCCATAGGGCTCTGGACGCGGTATATCTATTACGGTTCGCTTTTCAGATAATGAAGCGTGCTGGTGTACCCAGCTTTTAGGTGAATTTACTCATTAAGGGAGGTGTTTTGGCGCTTTCCTTTAGAGTCCCCTGTCTCGGGGGCGGGGCAATTTAACCGCTTTATACGTATGCGCCTGGTGCTGCCAGTATTCATGGGTTTGAACTGAAACCGGGCGATTAAATAAGGAAACGACATCATGAATCCGCTTCTGCTGCGCCGTTCCATTGATGATAGCGTTTTTACGTTTATCGATGTGGAAACCACAGGCCTCTCGCCCCAGACTTCCCGGATCTGCGAAGTGGCGCTGATCGGATTTCAGGGAGTCTGCCGGGTAAGCCATTTTAGTTCACTGGTAAATCCCGGTCTGCCGATCCCGCCGGAAACTACCAAGATTCACGGCATCACGGACGAGATGGTCAAGAACAGCCCCGCTTTTCCGGCCTTGGTTCCCCGCCTCGTAGCGCTGCTGGAGGGAACGGTGGTGGTGGCGCACAACGCCGAATTTGATTTATCTTTTGTGCAGATGGAGTTCGCGCGCGCGGGGTTAAAACTGCCGGAACTGCCTGTTATAGACACCTTGCACATAGCCAGGCATCTTGGCGGCTTCTCGAACAACCGGCTGGGCACCATCGCCAAAGAACTGGATATTTCGATAGAGAACTGGCACCGGGCGCTGAGCGATGTGGAAATGACGCGCAAGATCTTCGAGCATTTTATGGTGATATTCAAGAAGGACGGCGCGCTTACGGTGGCGGATGTCTTACATAGAATCCCTAAATTCAAGTATCAAAGGTCCTGAAATAGGAGGATGCGTTATGGGGTCAGCGGTAGAAGTCGTCCGCGGAGCGCGCGGGAACAAAATTTCATGCAAAGGTTGGCAGCAGGAAGCCGCCATGCGCATGCTCATGAATAATCTGGATCCCGAGGTGGCGGAACGCCCGGAGGATCTGGTGGTTTACGGCGGGCGCGGCAAAGCCGCGCGCAATTGGGAATGCTATCGGGAGATAGTGAGATCGCTGACGGCTCTTGAGAACGACGAAACCCTGCTGGTGCAGTCCGGTAAACCGGTGGGCGTCCTGCGCACGCACGAATACGCGCCGCGGGTGCTTATCGCCAACTCCAACCTTGTCGGGAACTGGGCCAGTTGGGAGGTGTTTGACGAACTTGAAAAGAAAGGGCTGATGATGTACGGCCAGATGACGGCTGGTTCCTGGATATATATCGGAACTCAGGGCATTTTGCAAGGCACCTATGAAACTTTTGGCGCCTGCGCCAGGAAACATTTTAAAAGCGACCTGTCCGGTAAGCTTGTCGTGTCCGGAGGTTTAGGCGGCATGAGCGGCGCCCAGCCGCTGTCCATCACGATGAACAACGGAGTGGCCATAATAATAGAGGTTGATGAGACCCGCATTAAGCGGCGTCTGGATACGGCATATGTTGATGTGATGGCGGTTTCGCTGGATGAGGCGCTGGCGCTGGCCGGTAAGGCCGTTAAGGAAAAGAAACCCCTTTCCATAGCTCTCCTCGGCAACTGTGCCGAGATCCTGCCGGAAATGGTCAGGAGAAAAGTGCGCGTGGACGTATTAACCGATCAGACCTCCGCTCATGATCCGCTGAACGGTTATGTTCCAAAAGGCTTTACCATGAAAGACGCGGTGGAAATGCGCCGGAAAGACCCCAAAAAATACACGGCTTTGGCCATGGAATCCATAGCTGTTCACGTTGAGGCGATGCTCGCTCTTCAAAAGGCCGGCGCCGTAACCTTCGACTACGGCAATAATATACGGACCATGGCCTTCAAACAGGGCGTCAAGAACGCCTACGATTTCCCCGGTTTCGTGCCGGCCTATATCCGTGACCTCTTCTGCGAAGGCAAGGGCCCGTTCCGCTGGGCGGCCCTCTCGGGAGATCCGAAAGATATCGCCGTCACCGATAAACTGGTCCTGGAGATGTTCCCGGAGAATCAGGGGCTTAAAAGATGGATAGCTATGGCCTCTAAAAAGGTCAGGTTCCAGGGCTATCCTTCCCGCATCTGCTGGCTTGGCTACGGCGAGCGGCACCTGTTCGGCATGAAACTTAACGAGTATGTCAGGACGGGCAAACTTTCGGCGCCCGTGGTCATAGGCCGTGATCACCTGGATTCAGGTTCCGTGGCCAGCCCTTACCGCGAGACGGAGGCTATGAAAGACGGCTCCGATGCCATAGCCGACTGGCCGATATTGAACGCTTTGGTGAACACCGCCTCCGGCGCCAGCTGGGTCTCTTTTCATCACGGCGGCGGCGTCGGAATGGGTTACTCCCTGCATGCGGGACAGGTTACCGTGGCCGACGGCTCTAAAGAGATGGACAAGCGCCTTGAACGGGTGCTGACCAATGATCCGGCTATGGGCGTTCTGCGCCACGCCGATGCCGGCTATGAGAAGGCGGTGAATTTCGCTAAAAACGCGGGTGTGAAAATACCGATGATTAAATAAGAATAAGTCACCGGCCGCGGCTAAGATTTGAGAAAATATTTACGATTTTTTATTTGTGATTAAAAAACTGCGATTATTAACCGGAGGATAATTGTATGGCTTCTGACTTTAGTTTCGACGTGGTTTCGAAAGTTGATTTTAACCTGGTGGATGAATCCATCGCTAACGCGCTCAAGGAGATAGCCAACCGCTACGATTTTAAAGACACAAAATCCGACATCGCCTTCGATAAGAAGGCGAGCACGATACTGCTGAGCTCCTCCGATGAGTACAAAGTGAAGGCGCTTTTCGACGCGCTGCTGACCAGGCTCTCAAAGAGGAATATCCCATTGAAGAATTTTCAGCCGCAGAAGATGGAGAACGCGTTGGGCGGCGCCGCCAAGCAGATCGTCAAAGTCCAACAGGGGATCCCGCAGGACAAAGCAAAAGAGATCGTGAAGTGCGTGAAGGATAATAAGCTTAAAGCCACTGTCGCAATACAGGGAGACGCCCTGCGCGTGACTTCACGCTCCAAGGACGAATTGCAGACTGCAATGACACTGCTGCGCGGCGGGGATTTCGGTATAACTTTACAGTTCGATAATTTCAGGTAAAGACGAAGAGGCGGCTGGGCGGTTTTTCAACGTGTTACGCAGTTTGGTTTCCGGCTGCTTAGTCGTCCGGCCGCAGGGCAATAATTTATGGTTCTTCTTATTATCGGTCTCAAACAGCTTCTTACTTTCAAGGGCTCAGCCGCGCCCCGCTCCGGAGGCGCTCAGGGGGAGATAGGTCTGGTCAGGAATGGGGCGGTGCTCACGGAAGGAGGAGTTGTACGGGCCGCGGGAACGGAAAGGGAAGTGATGCGCCATCCGCTGGCTAAAAAAGCCCGCGCCATAAAAGTGAGCGGCGTCGCTATCCCCGCTTTCGTGGACAGCCATACCCATGCAGTTTTTGCCGAACCCAGATTGCGGGATTTTGCGTTGCGTACCTTGGGCGCCACTTACGCCGGGATCAAGGCGCGCGGCGGCGGGATAATATCAAGCGTCAAGGCTGTGCGCCGCCAGGTCCCGGTAAAGATGGTTTCGCAGCTTGTGGAACGCGCCGGGCGGTTCCTGGAATGCGGTACCGGTACGATAGAAGTTAAGACCGGCTACGGACTGGACAAAAAATCCGAGTTGAAGACGCTTACGGCGGTTAAGGCGGCGGCGGCGCGTACCGAACTGGAAATGCTGCCGACCTTGCTGTCGGCCCATGCGGTGCCCCCGGAGTTCAAGGGCGATTCTAAGAAATACCTGCGCTATGTGCTTTCTCAAATATTACCGGAAGTGGTTTCAAAGAGGCTGGCGGTATTCGCGGATATTTTCTGTGAGCGCGGCTACTTTACTCCGCAGGAAAGCCGCTTTTACCTTAACGCCTGCCGGACCGCCGGCCTTATCCCCAAGATCCATGCCGAGCAGCTTTCGAATTACGGAGGCGCCCTGGCCGGGGCCGGGGCCGGGGTTGTCAGCGCCGATCATGTGGATTACGTTCAAAAGAAGGATATGCCGGCTATGCGCCGCGGCGGCGTCATAGCCACGCTTTTGCCGGCCTCCAATTTCTTCCTGGGTCTTGCCAGATATCCCGATGCTAGGGCTTTTATAGCCGAAGGGGTGCCTGTGGCCCTCGCCACCGACTTTAACCCCGGTACTTCTCCGTGCTGGAATATGCAGTTCGCGCTCTCGGCGGCCTGTACGCATATGAAAATGACTCCGGAGGAGGCTCTTTGCGCCGCGACAATTAACGGCGCCTGCGCCCTGCGCGCCGGGAACCGCCTGGGCTCCATTGAGCCGGGGAAGCAGGCGGATATCGCGGTGTTCGATGTTTCCGATTACCGCGAACTGTGTTATTATTTCGGCGCAAATTTGAACAAGATGACAATAAAGAGAGGCAGGGTGGTTTATAATAGATAAGCGGCGGGTTTCAGGCTGCGGGGGCCGGTATTTTTCCAGCAGCCTTCTTTCCGGAGGTTTTATCGTGAAGATAATATTGTTCGACATAGACGGCACCCTTATAAAAGCCGGCGGCGCCGGGTCGCGGGGGCTCAATAAGGCTATAAAAGAGATGTGCGGCGTGGATAAGATCTGCGACAAATTCTCCCTGCAGGGCTCCACCGATAAGGAGAATTTTGCGACCGCTTTCAAGCATGCCTGCGGTAAAAAGCCGACCGCTAAACAGTTCCGGGAACTGGAGCTTAAATACATCGGTTTCCTGCCCGCTGAAGTGAAGAGGTCTCTTAAGTCCAAAAATTACTCCAAATTGAACGGCGTGGAAAAGCTGCTGGTCCTGCTTTCCAAAAGGAAGGATGTTATGGTCGGGCTGGGTACCGGCAACCTGAAGGAAGGCGCGTTTATAAAACTGGAACCATCGGGATTCGGAAAGCATTTTGCGTTCGGCGGCTATGGCTGCGATTCGCATATAAGGAGCGAAGTTCTGAAAAAGGCCGTTGAGCGGGCCGGGAAGATAGTGAAAACTGAAATAAGGCCGGCGGATGTTTATGTTATAGGCGACACCCACCTGGATGTGGCGGCGGCTAAAGAAGCGGGCTACCATTCCGCCGCCGTAATGGATGGTTTCGGCGACCAAAAGCTGCTGGAACGCAGCGGCTCCGAACTTATAGTGAAGGATTTTACGGACCTTTACCCCTGGCTCATCTGGCTGGGGCTTGAAAAGGACTCCAAGGGCGTACGGCGCGGCACATATATCTGTCCGGATTCGCCGATAGAACACGCGCATTACGGCCGCACGGGCATGGACTTAAAGGACATAGAGGACAATATCAGCGCCCTCAGAGAGATGCGGCGCAAGGCGGTAAAATGATCAACCCGGTTAATACGCTGACTTATAAGGATATAATGGAGATCCCGGCTCTGCTGGAGGATTTCTCCCGGCGGGCTTTTAAACTTAAACCCTGCGCGCTTAAATCAAAGGACGGAACCGTATATCTGGTCGGCCGCGGTTCTTCCGGGAACGCCACGCTGTTCGCCAAGTATATCTGGGAAAGCTATTCCGGAGTTATCACCAATTTCATACATCCGCATTCCATATTTGAAGCCCGTATCCCGCTGCGTTTCAGGGATCAAGCCGTGTGGGCTTTCTCCCAGTCCGGTAAAAGCAAGGATATCACAGCCTGCCTGAAAAAACTTATGGGCTGGGGCGCGAAAGGCGTAGCCGTGACCAACGAGGCGGACCTGAAAAGCAATCCCCTGGCCCGTCTGGCCGATACGCATATCCTGCTCTCGGGTTCAAAAGAAGTGCCTGTTGCGGCCACCAAAAGTTTTATCCTTCAGTTGTGGGCGGTATTATGGACGGCGCAGATCTGGAGCGGTTGTTTCAAAACTGAGGATTTCAGCGGGACGATCGGCCTTATAACGGATTTCCTGGGTTCGGGGTTTACGCCTTCGAAAGCCGGCTTCTGGTCGAAACTCAGGAAAGCGGATATGATCGGTTTTGTGGGACGCGGGCCGTATAATGCCGTCGCGGACGATTCGGCTTTGAAGTTCAGGGAGATGGCCAAGGCGCATGCTTTGGGCTATTCCGCGGCGGAATTCCTTCACGGGCCGGTGGGCGCGTATACGGCAAAAGACTTCGTGTTCCTGTTTAGTTCCGCAAGGGAACTGCCGGAAGACATTGAAAAAGTGCGGCTGGCGTTGAACGACAGGAAGACCCCTTATTGCGTGATAGCCCCCGCGAAGGGGAAATTCCCTTTCAACTGCCTGCTGGCGGATATAGAAATGAAGCTCATAGCCCTGCATCTCGCTTTGGCCAAAGGCCTCAACCCCGACAACCCGAAGGGTTTGAACAAAGTCACCCAGACTTTCTAAGGGTTCCGTAGAGATATGGGCGCCGGTAAATAGAACTCGCAGGAAAATAGGGACAGTTACTATCATTTATTTAATAATAAACGATAATAACTGTCCCTATTTCCGTTTACAAACTATGCTACCAGGAACTTTTCAGTTCGCCGACCTCGTTCTGAACGGCATCCAGAACTTTGCACTGTATGACGGCTTCGGACATGGCGTTGTGGTCTATGAAAAGCGGACGGTCAATGTCCAAATGTTCTACCACCTTGCGGATGGCGGCATGGGCCGCGCGGGTGCCTTTGCCTACCGAGAAATCCCTGAAATCAACGGCCTGAGCGGCGGCTATCATCTCTATGGCCAGAACGCTGTGGGCGTTATCCAGTATCTGCCTGGTTTTCAGCGCGGCGTTCATCCCCATGCTTACGAAGTCTTCCTGGTCCGCCGCCGCGGGGATCGATTGTATGCAGGAGGGGGTGCTCAGTATACGCTGCTCCACTATAAGCATGTCCGCTGTATACTGGCTGAGCATTAATCCGGAGAACATTCCCGCGCCCTTGGTCAAAAACGCGGGCAGGCCAACGCTTAAGGCCGGGTTTAATAGACGGTTCAGGCGTCTTTCGGAAAGCACGCAGACCATGGTAACTCCGGCGCCGACCATATCCAGGGGCATGCTGATAGGCATGGCCTGGAAATTCGCTCCGGTAAGAACGGTATCGCTTTCCGCCAGGAAGATCGGGTTGTCAGCGACGCCGTTAAGTTCTATCTCGAACTGTTTGCGCGCGTAAGCCAGATGGTCCCGGAAAGCGCCTATGATCTGGGGGGTGGAGCGCATGGAATACGCGTCCTGCACCTTCACTTTCAGTTTTCCGGTTATAAGGTCGGAACCGGCGGTTACCGAGCGGATATTGGCGGCGGTAGTTATGGCGCCTTTGAATCCTCTTAGTTCGTGCAGGCGTGTGTCATAAGGCTTCATGTTGGCCATCAGCGCTTCAAGGGTCATGGCGGCGGTTATTTCCGCTTGCTTAACCCAGCGTTCGGCGTCGTAAAGCTCAAGGCAGCCCATGCCGGTGATCAGGTTGGAGCCGTTTATGGCGGCAAGGCCGTCGCGCGCCTCCAGGCCGGGCACGGGGATGCCCGCTTTTTCCAGGGCCGACTTGGTGGGCATGCGTTCGCCCTTATAAAAGCTCTCGCCTTCGCCCATCAGCGAAAGCGCCAGCTGGCTCATGGGGGACAGATCGCCGCAGGCGCCGACGCTGCCTTTTTCACAAACCACGGGCGTTACGCCTTTGTTCAGCATTTCCACGTAAGTCTGGGTTATCTGCGGCCGGCAACCGGAACAGCCCTTGGCGTGGACGTTGATACGGCTCAACATCGCCGCGCGCACGTGTTCTATGGGGCACGGTTTGCCTATTCCGGCGGCGTGATTATATATCAGATAACGCTGGAACTGCTTGACCTGTTCGTCGTTTAAGACCACTTCTGAAAATTCGCCTATGCCGGTGTTTACGCCGTACATTATTTCGTGGGCTGTGATCTTTTTTTCAAGCATGCCCCGGCATTTCTTGATGCGTCCCAGCGCGTCGGCGCTCAGTTCCACCGCCGCACCATGGCGCGCGACCTGAACCACATCCTCAATTGTGAGAGACGAACCGTTGATCTTTATAGCCATAATAAAATCCTCCTGAAAGATAGCCTGCTTTGAGAACTTGCGCGTATGCGTTCAGTTCTCGGCTGTCGCCGCAAATTTAGTTTAAATCGCGATATGACTATTATACTAAAGCATACGCGGCCGGTAATAGAAGAAGGGGGAAACGGTTTACGCGGATTTCAGCAACTGTATTTATTGGGGAGCGGCATATCTGTTTTGAAAATTAAAATCTGTTCCAGAGTTTCTTCGCCAGTTCGGCTGATTTTCTGGAAATTTCTTCTTCGTCTATATCAAGTTTCAGCTTCTTATTTTCCATCAGGATGCGGCCGGCGGCTATGGTGGTGTCAACGGCGCTTTGGGAAAGACCGAAGACCAAATGGCCGTAGAAATTATCCGTTTCAAGCGGGGTGGGGGGATAGTAATCCAGAAGAATTATATCGGCGCACCAGCCTTCTTTCAGTACTCCCACATTCTTGAACTGGCGGTTTGCGATCTCGGCGTTGTTGGTAAGCAGGGCCGCTACCGGTTCCGAGAAACCCTGCGAGGGATCGTGCTTGAGGTGCTGCAGCCATACTCCGGCGCGCACTTCCTCCAGCATGTTGACGGTCATGGCGTCGGTGCCGAGTCCGACCAGGACTCCCCTGTTAGCCATTGTCACAATGTCGGCGATGCCGACGCCGTTGTTGGCGTTGGACTGGGGATTATGTACCACGGCGGTGTGGGTGCGGGCCAGGATATCCATTTCTTTCTCATTTATATGGACGCAGTGGGCGGCTATGGACTTTGGGCCCAGTATGCCGAAATTGGCTAGGCGTTCCACCACTCGCATCTTGTAATGCGCTTCGGAGTAGAGCTGATCGCTTTGGGATTCCGCGGTATGGATATGGAAACCGGCTTTCAGCGTATGGCCGCGGTAAGCGGCCTCCTCAAGGGTGGCGTCCGTAATGGTGAAAGAAGCGTGCAGGCCGAACATCGCTTTGATCTGGTTATCATCCAGTGCGGCGGCGTATTTTATGAACTCCGTGTTTTCTTCAAGCCCAGCCGCGGTTATCTCCTTTCCGTCACGATCGGAAAGTTCGTAGCAGAGCGAAGCTCTCAGGCCGGTCTCCCTGACGGCTTTCTCTATGGCCTTAAGCGAGCCTTTTACCGAGAAAGGGCTGGCGTGGTGGTCTATTATGGTGGTGGCGCCTTTTCTGACCGCGTCTATAAGGGGGATCATTGCGCTGTAGTAGGAATCTGGGTTGGTTAATTGTTTGTCCAGGCGCCACCAGAGATTCTCAAGTATTTCGGTGAAGTTCCGGGACGGCTTAGCCTTGCCGAGCCCCCTGGCGAAGGTGCTGTAGAAATGCATATGGGCGTTTATAAAACCGGGCATGGCTAGTTTGCCGGAGCCGTCTATCACCTTCGTGTATTTCCCCTTGAAAGACCGCTGCGGGGCGATTTTTTTTATCAGACCGCCCTCTATCAGAATGGCGTGGTTTTTTAACAGCCTGTTCTGTTCGCCCAGCGTCGCAATAAGCGCGTTCTTGATCAGAATAGTTTTCATGATTAAGTCCTTGATGCCCCTACTCCGGGCACACCTTAAGTTCGGCGGCGGTGCGCTTACGCATGCTTAGCGCGCCGGCGAAACATTTTTTAACGCAAAGCGAACA
Organism: Elusimicrobia bacterium RIFOXYA12_FULL_51_18; assembly: GCA_001800245.1. Classification (GTDB taxonomy): domain Bacteria; phylum Elusimicrobiota; class Elusimicrobia; order Elusimicrobiales; family UBA9959; genus YA12-FULL-51-18. The sequence continues at coordinate 10,480 of MGVA01000041.1, forward strand.
GCCTATGCACTTGGAGGCATCCGCCCCTGGGATCTTATCGCCGTCCAGTGTCATGGCCAAATAGCCGCAGCGCGCGCAGTTGCCGCAGTGCATGCAGAGTTCCGGGTTCACTTCCGGAATGCCTTTTAAGGAGGAAAGCTCCATGAAGCCCGTAACGGGATTGGGAAGCGCGATGCCGATCAGTTCTTCCACCGAATTAAGGCCTTTTTCCTCCAGCAGATGGCTTAAACCCCAATTCAGTTCGTCTATAATGCCGAAGCCGTATTTCATCACTATTGTGCAGAACTGCACGGATCTCGCGCCCAGCGCCAGGAAATGGGCGGCGGCTTTATAATCCATCGGGCCGCCGTTGCCGGAGATGGGGACATTGAGCTTTGAGGCTTTAGACAGGGTCAGGTTGCTGATGGGCGCCACGCCTTCCCCGCTCATCCCCACGATTACTCCTTCTTCCCAGCGCCCTTTGCCTCCCTTGCGGAAAGCGAGGGCGGGGAAAGAATTTGCCAGCGTTATGCCGGCCTTTTTACCCGGATACTTTTTATAGACCTTGCGTATGGCGTCCACCACCTGGTAAATGGAAGTTACGGCGCCGGTCAGCTTGAAGAGCTTGGGTACGTCGGGATCGGAGATCTCCATTACCCAGCCGATAATTTTGGCCGCGAGTTCTGGGTCCTGGGAGACGATGTCCCCCTTGGTCCCGTCTCCGCCCTGGGGACACGACAGGGAATATTCCACAGCCATGGCGCCGGCTTGTTCAAGCTTCCGGGTGTTGGATTGCCAGCCTTTGCGGTCGAATTCGTCGTTGCCGGTCACCGGGCCGCCGGTCGAGGCCGCGGTCAATCTGTCGGGGTACTCCTTTACCAGCCGCCGTATTTCTCCGCACACCCTGTTCAGCGGGTGTCCGGAGACATTGTCCGAGTTGCCGTAGGTGGAGTTGTTGAAAGTGAACATGTACTCCGAGGGTATGTGTATATCCAGTCCGTCGAATGAGGTTTTCATTACCACGCCCGGCCAGCCGGCCTCATAAGCCAGCTTAACCTGGTCGTAACCGTCAGAGTGGGGGCTGGCCGAAATGATGAAAGGGGAATTTATCTTGCGGCCGAAAAAGTCGGTCGTAAGGCCTACGGGCAGCATGTCCCGGCCTTTGAGAATGACCGCGCTTTTCTTATTATCCCTTACGGCCGGCGCTTGCTTGCCCCGGATAAACGCGTCCGCTTCCATAGCCGCGTTCTTGCCCGAGGCCACGGATTCCACCACGGTGGACGGGCCGTTCTTGGCATCCCCCGCGCAGAACAGTCCGGCGGCGGACTTTTCATCGAATACCGGCAGATTCTTTATGGCGAGCACCACCAGATCGATATCGGCGCACGCCTGGGCGGTGCCCGGTATATCTTTTCCTTTGTTATCAAGACGGACTATTATAATCCCTTTTGTGTTTCCGCCGACGGCGGATATTCCGGTGATGCGGGACTTGCCGTTTATGTTTATTCCGGCCCTGAGTATCTCCTCAAGTTCTTTCGACGGCAGTTGGATCTCTCCGATATTCTTGCGGGTGAAGATCTCGGCTTTGGCCGCCCCGTTCTCAAGCGCGATAACGGCGCAGTCCGCCGCTACGGCCCCGCCTCCGATAACGGCCACGTTCCGTCCTTTTACCTTATACTTCTTAATATTCCGGAGGAATTCCAGGCCTTCGATGCCCAGTTGCTCGTTGGGAATATTCAGCTTGATCTGTTTCTCAACTCCGGCGGTTACGATCACGGCGGGATATTTTTTAAGGAGAGCGGCCGGGTTTTTAACCGCCTGCCCGGTCTTCAGGGTTATGTCGCCTAGCGTTTTTATAAATTCTATCTCGGTCCTGAGGGTTTCCTTGTTCAATCTTTTGTCCGGTATCAGCCGGCATGCGCCGCCTGCCTTTTTATCCTTCTCGTAGATATCTATTTTATATCCCAGCTGGGCCAGAACCGCCGCCGCGCCGAGGCCGGCCGGTCCCGCGCCGATGACGGCGGTTCTTTTGCCGTTGGGTTTGGTTTTTTTGAAGCCGCACAGGACTCCAAACTCCTTGGCCTTCCGGATCACGGTTGCCTGGACGGAGGGAATGTTTATGGGATTGTCAAATAGTTTGCGGGAGCAGGCTTTAACGCAGAACCAGTCCGGGCACACCGCGCCGCAAACTCCGCCGAACGTGTTGCTCCCCATGATAAGTTTGGCCGCTTTCTTGAAATCCGATTTTTCACCAGCTTTAACGGCCATGATAAAATCGGCTGGAGAACAGTCCGCGGGACAGGCCGTCTTGCAGGGTTTCTCTTCGCAGTAAAGGCAGCGCTCGGTTTCAGCCTTTAGCTGGGCGTCCGACAGGAACTTGGGGGTTTCAGGCATGTGTTGTCTCCATTTGCGGTAAGACTTTAATGGTATAGATTCTATAATTTATTTAACCGTAAAATTAAGCAGGGAGAAGGGGCTGGCGGATGTTATCTCATGAATCCGTTTTATGCCTCTAAACACCGAGAGCCCCTTTTTGCCGGCCGAAAGAACGTTCCCCGCCGTTATTTTTTTAACGATCGCGCCCGGCAGCAGGCTTTTCGGCGCTGCGATGGCGCTGTAGCGGGCCTTGCCGTTCTTTGCCGTTCCCTCCAGAGGCGCATATTCATACTTGTCCCGGAACAGGATAGGCCTGGCCAAGTGTTTTTTAAGTTCCGCCGCGCGCCCGGGGAGATACTCTTCCAGAAAAGAAAAAATATTTTTTGCCAGCTCGATGCTGTGCCGGCAATCGTAAGCGCATGGATGCCAGCTTATCACCTGCAGGGTGGAAAGGTCCAGTCCCGTATTGGCCGCCCTTATGCTGGCGAAGGCGGCCATGTCCGCCGGCCTGCCGGTAAGGCGCGAGAAATAATTGAAGATATTGTTCAGGCCGAAAAATAATCTCCGCTGTTTAGTGGTATTGGCGAAAGTGTGGTTTACAAGGTCTATGGTATCCGCGACCGAGCGCCAGTTGATATAAGCCTTCACGCAGCATTCGGGGTAGCCCAGGAGAACGCCCCAGGCCGGGTCGGTGGGGGAACGATACCAGCTTTTTGCCGCTTCCTTCAAAGGAGGCAGTGTTTTACCTATGAGCAGCATGCGTTTGCCGGACTTGGGGATGGCTTTGAACCCTTGTTTCCCGTAGATGGCTTCCGGCATAACGTATTTAAGTTTAAAGGCTTCGCAGAGTCCTTTGATATAAGGCCAGCTGTCGGAGGAGAAGTCGGTATAGAGTACGGGCTTGGCGCCGATCAGCAGGGCGGAGAGGTCCGAAAGGCCGGGGTCGAAGTCCCTGAGCTCTTTAAGGCCGTGAAGCGGTTTTTTTAATTTCAGGAAAGGCATATCACAGTAATATTATTCCACAAAAGCGGCCGGGTTTCTGGCCGAGTGTTCAAAATCCAATTTTTCTATGGCGCGCACGGCATTATGAAATCAGCGGGGGAGCAATCCGCCGTGCAGGGTGCTTTGCAGGGTTCCTATCCGCAATGAAGATAGCGGCCGGTTTCGGTTTTAGGCTGTACGTCGCTAAAAAATTGGATTTTGTCATGTTTAGAGCCTTCCCACCTCACTTTTTTACTGAAACCGATAACTTGAATTTTTCGAAAGCGAAAAAGAATCTGGTGTAAATAAATAATTTCATTTCATCTATTTCCACTGTTTCATCAGGCTCCGATGAAAGCGACAGGATTCTAAAATCTTTCGGAATGGCTATTATATAGGATTGGTAACTCAAGGAAGAGCTGGGCTCGTCTATAAAAAGCTCTGTTTTCCCCTCATCAGTTTTTGTCCATTGGTGCGAAATGTCCAGCTCCGCAGCGACAAATGCCATCCGGTGGTGTCCGACGGGTGTGTGGTAGGTTATGCCGGCCGAATAATTCCAATACGCGGAATTCCATTTTTTGAAGTTTGTCTTAAGGATATTGCCCTCGGCGTCGGTGATGGAGGAAAGAGGTATTGAATGTAGAAACAACCCCGTTGCTTTTCTTTCCCTGGGGGACATGTTGTATGAAAGCCACATGCCCAGATTCCGGCAATCTCCCGCGTGGTTTAATTCATAATACCTTAAACATGCTTGATTCGCGTTGTTATAGCCGGAGCAGGCGGATTTAAGATTGATGGATTTGGCTTTGTCTATGAGAAAACTGAACCGGTCGGGATTTATATCGTCAAAAACGGAAGGGGAGACTTCGGCTGCGGCGATATTTTCGGCGATCTCCTCCACTGATTTATAGTCCCATTCCGGACCGCGATTGCGGGCGATCTTTAAATGCTTTTCAGCCTGCTCCATGTCGCTGTTTTTATGATAGAGAAGATAAAGGTTGTAATAGGTGGAGGTTTTCAGGCTTTCGGTTCCGGTTATGCCTATAAACTTCCTGAAATAATTAAAAGCGGCAGCGTGGTTTTTTTTGTAATGGTTCAATTCGCCGGCAAATAGTATCACCAGTTCGCTTGTCGGATCAAGTTTCAGCGCTTCCTCGATATGCTTTTCGGCCTCCGCCAGGCGGCCGGTCTCTATAAGCGGCTGGATAACGCCTATCCTGAGATTTATTATTTCCGGTTTTTCAGCAATATCACGGGCATATATTTCCAGAGCTTTTGAAATATCTCCCTGTTGGATATAATACTGGGTGTCTATGCCGCTATTAAAAAACGTTGAATCAGGATAAAACTCGTTCCATTTTGCAAGATTTTTTTTGGCTTCCGGGTAATTGTCCTGTCTAAGGGCCTCAAACATCAGAAATATGTATGTATACGGGTCCTGCGGATATTGGCGCAGATATTTGGCCGCAAATCTTGGGAATAAGGGGTCTCTTTCATAAAGGCTTAAAATAAGAGAGATCTTGAGTTTCTCCTGCTCGTTCTTTGTGTGCTTTTCCAGCCGCCTGAGTTTCGCCAGATTTTTTGTCACCGTCGGGGAGTCCCCTATGTTTGTGCTGGAGATGTGTATAAGTATAAGATAAGCGTTGATCAATCCTGGGTCCAGCTCTATTGCCTCGTTCATACGGGAAATACTCTTGCTGAAATCCAATTCATTGAAATAAGATTTTCTGCCTTCTTCAAATAATTTTAACGCTGCCGCTTTGTCCTCATCGGATACCGATCGGGTTTCATAGTCTTTCTCCGGTTCCGGAACGGCCTTTGGCGCGGCTCCAGGCGCAAATATGTTTTTCACTCCCTCAAATATCTGCGTTTTCAAGCCTTTATGCCGCACACTCATGCGTATGGTATCGGCCAGTTCACGAGCGCTTTGGAATCTGTCGGCCGGTTTCTTTGCCAGGCATTTCATTACAACGGAATTTATGGCCGGAGAGAGTCTCGGATTTGTTTTTATCGGCTCCGCGCACTGGTCCATAGTGACGGCCTTGATGAATTCCGCGGTGTTGTCCGTTCCAAAAGGATGGCCGAGTGTCAGCAACTCATAAAAAACCGTTCCCAAGCTGTAAATATCCGTCAAATGGGTCAGGGTTTCCTTTGAAAAATGTTCCGGGGCCATGTATCTTAAAGTCCCCAGGATCTGGTGCATAGCTGTAAGCTCCAGGGAATCTTTCATCTTTGCCAGGCCGAAATCTGCCAGCTTTGCCGTGCCGCCTCTCGAAATGAGGATATTGGCGGGTTTTATATCCCTGTGGAGTATGCCCATGGAGTGGGCTTCATAAAGGGCGTCAGCCACATTGGCTATCAGCGTCGCGGCATGTTCCTCGTAATTTTCGTCCAGGAGTGGGCATTGCGTCTGGTTTCTTAGGAAATAGGGCAGATCCTCTTCGCCAGCGGCCTTATCTTCCAGATAGCCGTATTGCTTGAGTTCTTCAATGTCTTTGCTGGTTTTTAAAAATCTGGCTTTTTCCAAGAAATTGCTGAGCGGTTTGCCGTTGACGTATTCCATTATAAAATACGGCAGCTTTTCAAATTCTCCGTAGCTGTAGATCCGTATTATGCCGGGGTGGTTGCATCTGGCTATGGCCGCAGCTTCGCGGATAAAGCGTTTCTTATTGAGATCGTTGGCCTGGTCAGGCAGGATCATCTTGATCGCGGTATCGCGTTCCAGGTTCTGGTCAAAGGCTTTATAGACCACGCCCATGCCGCCCTGGCCCAGTTCCTGCATGATTCTATGACCGTTTATAAGTGTTCCGTCTTTGAGCATAAAGGTCGGTTTTGGTATAGGTTGCAGAGACCTGTGTTCCTGGTGCCTGTCGCTTGCTTCCCGCTGTCTTTTCATTCAAAGTTATTTTACTATAATATTTACATCTTATATTGTACTGGTCAAAAGGATATCATGAAGCAAAGATCCATACTCATAAAAAACTCTTTGGTCCTTGCCACTATGGACGACAGCGGCCGAGAAATAAAGGGCGGAGATATTTACATTGAGGGGCCGGAGATCAAAAAAACAGGCAAAGGGCTGAAGGTGAAGGCTGATACCTTTATAGACGCCAAAAACTGTGTGGTTCTGCCCGGCTTCGTAAATACGCATCATCATCTTTACCAGACCCTAACCCGTAATCTGCCCGCGGTGCAGGACGCTAAACTTTTTGATTGGCTCGTATACCTTTACAAGATATGGCGGCATATTTCGCCTGAAGCCGTGTACGCCAGCACTCAGGCCGGCCTGGGAGAGCTGCTTTTGACCGGCTGCACCACCAGTACCGACCATCTTTATGTTTTCCCTAAGAAGAACAGCGGCCGTTTTATCGATACCCAGATCTCGGCCGCCGGCGAAATAGGCATGCGCTTTCATCCCACACGCGGCTCCATGTCGCGCGGACGGTCCAAGGGCGGGCTGCCTCCGGACGAAGTGGTGCAAAGCGAGGACTTCATAATGAAGGATTGCGAGCGTCTGGTCCATAAATTCCACGATAAAAATAAATTTGCCATGACCAGGATAGTTATGGCGCCGTGCTCGCCCTTCTCCGTGACCACCGAGCTTTTGAAGCTTACCGCCGAAATGGCCAAAAAGTGGGGTGTGAGAATGCATACCCATCTGGCCGAGACCGCGGATGAAGAGGCGTTCTGCCTGAAACTTTTCAAAATGCGTCCGCTCGATTATATGGAATCCGCTGGGTGGGTCTCTGAGGGGAATGCCTGGTTCGCCCACTGCGTCTATATAAACGAAAAAGAAGCGAAACGAATGGGGGCGACCGGGACCGGAGTCGCGCATTGCCCGTCTTCCAACCTGCGTCTGGGCTCCGGCATCGCCCCTATAAGGACGTTTCTGGATAATAAGGTGCCGGTGGGGCTGGCCGTGGATGGCTCGGCTTCTAACGACACTTCCGATATGCTCGGCGAGCTGCGCCAGTGCATGCTGGTTCATCGCGTAAAATCAGGCGTGGGGTCCATGTCCGCGCGCGATGTTTTCAGGATCGCCACCCGCGGCGGCGCGGAAGTGCTTGGCCGCAAAGATATCGGTTCCATCGAACCGGGCAAAGCCGCCGACTTGGCCGTGTTTGACGTGAGCGGGCTTGATTTTGCCGGTTCCGGCTCGGACCCGCTGGCCTCCCTGTTGTTCTGCGGTGCAGGACACAGGACCAAATATACCATAGTGAACGGAAAGGTCGTGGTCAAGAACGGCAGGCTTGTGAACGTGGATGAGTTCAAACTGGCCGAAAAAGTCAACAAGATCTCAAAAAAACTTTTAACTAAATGATTATGCTCGGCCCGTTTTTATGCCGAATGCGATTATTGAGCCGCGCATAAAGGAGACGCTATGAAAAAGACAGGCGTAAAGATCAAAAAAATAGCCATAAACACCGGCGGCGGGGACGCGCCGGGGCTTAACGCCGTTATACGGGCGGTTGTTGTTTCGGCCCTGAACAAGGGGTACGAGGTTTTCGGCATAAGGGACGGCTATAACGGACTTATGAAGCCGGAGGACTATCCCGAGGGCGGGCTGATCCCGCTCACGCGGCGTTCCGTGCGCGGCATAACCCACTTGGGGGGAACCATACTGGGCACCACCAACAAAGGGAATCCGACCAAGTATCCCACCATTGGAGCCGACGGTAAAATGTACGAAAAAGACCGTAGCGACGAGCTGGTAGCGGCTTTTAGGAGAAATAAGATAGACGCCCTGGTGGCCCTGGGCGGGGACGGTTCCCTGGGGATAGCGAATGTGCTGGCCGAAAAAGGCATACGCGCCATAGGCGTGCCTAAAACCATAGACAATGATCTGGACAAAACCGTGATAACCTTCGGTTTTGACACGGCTGTTTCATTCGCCACCGAGTGCCTGGACCGGCTGCATTCCACCGCTGAGGCGCATCGCCGCGTTATGGTGGTGGAGGTGATGGGCCGCTATGCCGGCTGGATAGCGCTGAACGCCGGCGTCTCCGGCAATGCCGATGCTATCCTGATACCGGAGATCCCGTACGATATAAACAAGATAGCCGCGGCGCTCAAAGAGAGGCCCAAGCGCGGGAAGCATTATGCCATAGTGGTGGTGGCCGAGGGCGCAAAAGCAAAGGGCGGCACAGTTTCCGTCGTCAGCAAGGAGCTTGGCCGCGCGGAGAAACTGGGCGGCGCGGGCGAACGCGTGGCAAAAGAGCTGGAACCGCTTGTGGGCAAGGAATGCCGCACCGTGGTGCTGGGGCATCTGCTGCGCGGCGGCAGTCCCACCACTTTCGACAGGCTTATCTCGCTTAGGTTCGGCGCGGCGGCGGTGCGGGCTTTGGAGGAAGGCCGTTCCGGAGTGATGGTTGCGCTGGATCCTCCCACGGTCCGCTATGTGCCTCTTAAAGAAGCCACCAGCCGCATGAAGGTTGTGCCGCTGGACTGCGACACCATAATTACGGCCCGCGATCTGGGCATCAGTTTCGGCGATTGAAACACCCTCAATGTTAAGCGCTTTAATACTAGCGGGCGGGGATTCTTCAAGGATGGGCCGGACCAAGGCCCTGCTCGAATATGACGGGCGGTTTTTCCTTGAGGCGGTCTGTGCCGGCGTTAAAGCCGCGGGGGTAAAGGAAACGGTCGTTATTCTCGGCGCGAGCCGCGCGGAAGTACTGGCGGCCTGGAAACCGAAAGAAGAAAGAACAGCTTTCAACGAAACCCCGGAACTTGGGCAGATAGCCTCGGTTAGGGCTGGACTGAAACTTGTCGGCGGCGAAGCGGAAGCGGTGATGATCTGTCTCGTGGATCAACCGACCATACTTCCGGAAACTTACAAGCTGGTCGCTGATTTCTGGCGTTCGAATAAAGATTTTATTGTAATACCCAAGTGCCTGAGATTCGCCGCGAACAGTGAAGAACAAAAGGATCTTCGCGGTGAATATCCCCACAAACGCGGCCATCCCATCATTATTCCCAGAAAATATTTCCAGCTATGTTTCGACGGCCCCGCGGATAAAGGCCTGCACTGGGTCACGCACCATCCGTCGGTAAAAGTTCTGGGCCTTATTGTGAAGGATAGAAATATAATAAAGGATTTCGACACGCCTGAGCAGTATGAGGAACTGAAGATCGGAGGAGCGGCGGATTAGCAGTTCTCTTGATCGGCGACCCCGCCGATTTTTCAACTTACTTTTATAAATGCGATAATATATTGATTTTCTCTTAGATTTATTCGAAACCACAGGGGAACATATGCCCGAAACCGAACTTACCAAGGAACAAAAGAAAAAAATATCGGGCGCTCTTTATTTCGGCTACCTGGCTTTTTACCTGATCTCGGTTGACGCCGTTTTTTCCGATTTGTACCTTATTGTCGTCAGCGGGGTTAAGGGCAGTTTGCGCTCTCTTCCGGCTTATTCGTATATGGCGTCCGCCCGCCCGGTCATGGCCGCTTTCATGTTCCTGTTGATAACTCTCTGGTATTCTCCTATCCGCAAGTTCACCAAGACTTTTGACCCGGGCCTGAAACCTGAAATCCGCGCCAAGATAAGCCATATATACAGGGACCTGTATTTGTTTTTTGCCTTATCTGCGGCGGTGCGGGTACTTGTATATATCTTTAAGCCCGGGCACTCTCTGACCTGGGAGCTTTTTTTGAAAGATCTGTTCCCGGCAATGATACTTGTGATTGCCGCCCAACTGTCCGTATCGGTGGCGAATGTGGACAGCTTCCTTGCCAGGGTTGATGAGTTGGTCGCCTTGCTTTACGAGAAAGAGGAGCTTTATAAGATACGTGAAGGGACTGCGATCCCGCTTTTTGCGAAGGTCGCCTTGCTGGTTTCTGTTTCCGCAATAATACCGTTCCTGATGCTGTACGCCGCCTCCATGAGGGGAGTCCAGCTGTCGGATTTCCCGGATGTCTTAATGTCGCTTGTCATCGTTTGTGTGGTAACGCTCGTACTCGGCCTGACCTTTATACTTAAAAGCGTACAGCGCCCGCTGGAAGGGCTCATAAGCAAGATGGGCCGCGTTTCAAAAGGCGATTACAATGTCAAAACCCGCATTTATTTCGCCGATGAAGTGGCGCGCCTCAAGGCGGGCTTCAACGAGATGGTGGACGGTCTTAAGGAGCGGGAGGAGCTTCGCGACACGTTCGGCAGATATATGTCAATAGAGATCGCCCGCGAGCTTCTGAAAAACAAGAAAGTGAATCTTGGGGGCGAACACCTGGACGCGGCGGTGATGTTCTGCGATATCCGTAATTTTACGCCGTTGAGCGAAAAGATGTCAGCGGCACAGGTGGTGGAATTCCTGAATAATTATTTTTCGTACATAACCCCGCCCATAACCGCAAACTTTGGGGTGATAAGCAAATTTATGGGCGACGCCGTGATGGCGGTCTATACTCCGATGCTGGGCTCAGTGAATTACGCGGCCGACTCGGTGCGCTCCGCCCTTGCTATGCGCGAAGCGCTGGCCGCTTTCAACGCCTCGGGTAAAAGTCCCGGAGAGGTCCGCTTCGGTATAGGCATACAGACCGGCGGCCTGGTGGCGGGCAATATCGGCACGCTCGCGCGGCTGGAATACACTTTTATAGGCGATACGGTCAACATAGCTTCGCGCCTTGAATCGAAGACCAAGGAACTCGGGACGGATATCCTTATAAGCAGATCGGTGCTGGATAAAATAGGCGGCATCCTGGACGGAGAGGCGAAATTCGAGGGCGTGGGCCTGATCCCGCTAAAGGGTAAAGCCGAGCCGATAGAACTTTATAAAGTCCTTCCCAGAGCGTAGGATTTTCATAAAAAATATTCGGGGACATCGCTTGCACGCGGCTCTGAGGGCTGCCGTCGTTCTATAGTCTGGAGACTTTCGGGACCGTCCCGGCATATTATTTATATAATGTGCATGATGGGCCGTATGTTACACCATGATCTGGAGGAATTGAACTATGGGTAATACCAAGAGGTGCTATAACTGCTCAACGGAGGTGGACGAAGACGAAGAAATATGTCCGCGTTGCAGGAAGAAGCTTGGGGCTAAAGGGGACTCCGGAATAGCTAAAAAGCCGGGCTCGCTTGTACTGAAAATATTTTTTGTACTTCTTTTAATCGCCATAGCCGGCAAATTTGCCGGACGTTCCTCTTCCGCAAATTCGGCGGCGGCGCCGGCCTCGGATATGGTCGTTGTCAAAGAAATCAGCAACACCGACGACTCCAGGGATGGAGTGATAAAGAAGCTGAAGGAAAAGGGGGCGCAGGCGCTGGGCACTCTTGGCGTTGTGGATGTCGGCTATAACAATAATGACGCGCTATGCGTTTATGTGGATCCGCGGTTCGGCAGTCTTACAAGGCCGCAGCAGGAGCAATTGGTTAAGATCATGGCGAATGAATGGGCGAAGGCCCTTGGAAAAGACTCAACCGCGGTCGAGATTCTGGAGCACGATACCAAAAAGAAAGTGGATGAGTGGACGGTGAAATAATGAAGGAATCCAGAAATCTCATAAAAATGCTGGGTGAGGCCATGGACAGCGGTAAGAGCGCCGCGTTCGTGACTATAATTTCCGCGGACGGCTCCACGCCGCGCGAAGCGGGCGCCAAAATGCTGGTGTTCGAGAACGGTTCCATAGAGGGGACCGTCGGCGGGGGCGCGTTGGAAGCGCTGGTTATAAAGCAGGCCGTGGCCTGCGTAAAAAAAGGCCTGGGGGGGAAATTCGTTTTTGACCTCAAGCCTAAAGGCGGCGCCCGCGCAAGTGCCTCCGGCCTGCGGACTACCAATACCGGCATGATCTGCATGGGCAAGGTGGAAACATTTATTGATGTCTATAAAAATCCTCTCAAAATACTGGTTCTTGGCGCCGGTCATGTGGGCATGAAGATAGCTGAGGCCGCGGATCTGGCCGGCTATCCCTGCGTGGTCGCAGACGACAGGCCGGAATTCGCCAATACGGAAAGATTTCCTAATGCTTCAGCTGTTATGCTCGAAAAGCCGCACGAAGCCGTGCTTCGCGCCGATGTGGACGAGAATACGTATGTGGTGATAGTTACCCGTGGCCATGCGCTGGATCGGGAATGCCTCGAAGAGGCGATGAGGACTAGGGCGCGCTATATCGGCATGATAGGGAGCGCCGATAAAGTGCGGGAAATATTCCGCCTGGCCGGGAAACAGAAACTTTACCCGCTGAAAGACAAGCGGGTTTATTCTCCCATTGGGCTCGATCTCGGCGGCAAGGCGCCCGGCGAAATAGCCGTTTCGGTACTGGCGGAGATAGTGAAATTGCATTATAAGCGCGATGGAAAGCATATGAGAGTCGCCGGAGAATAGGCGATAGATAAGAGATTGAAGCCGGATGCCGGGGAGTTGTTGATCCGTACATTTCTGGTCCATAAGTTTATGTTTGAGGAACCATGGATAAATTTTCTTATATCGGTAAACCTGTAGTCAGAAAGGACGCGCTGGTAAAGGCGTCCGGCCTGGCCAGATATGCGGCCGACCAGGATTTTGCCGGCATGCTTTACGCCGCCGCCGTACGTTGCCCGGTCCCCCGCATAAAGATCTTAGGCGTTTCAGACTCCAAAGCCAGGAAAGTTCCGGGCTACGTAACTTTAGTTACACACAAGGATATAAAAGGCCCGAATAAATGGCCGCTGGTGGTTGACGATTATCCATTTCTGCCGGAGACGGAAGCGAAGTTCCAGGGTGAGACCGTGGCCCTGGTTGTGGCGGAAACCCAAAAGGCGGCCAAAAATGCCGCGCGCCTGGTGGAGATAAAGTACAAAGAGCTTCCTTTTGTAGAGGATCCGCTGAAAGCCATGGATAAGAAGGCCATAAAGCTTTACGGTGATGACAATGTCTTCGCAAAGTTCGTAATAAAAAAGGGCGATCCCGACAAGGCGATAAAAGAAGCGCATGCCGTGGTGGAAGAGGAATTTACCACCAACTACCAGGTGCACGCATATCTGGAGACCCAGGGCGTAACGGCCGTGCCCGAAGCCGACGGCGGGTTGACCGTTTACAGCTCCACCCAATGTCCGTTCTACGTCCTTGACGGCGTGGCGGCTGTGGCGGATCTGGGATACCATAAAGTGAAAGTTATTCAGACCGTGACGGGTGGAGGTTTCGGAGGCAAGGAAGACGTCCCGGCTTTGGTGGCCTCGCATGCCGCCATCTGCGCGCTTAAGACCGGCAGGCCGGTCAGGCTGATTTACGACCGGAAAGAGGATTTTAACTCCATGTCCAAGCGGCATCCGTCCTGGTCAAGGGTAAGCTATGCGTCCGACAAGAACGGGAAGATCACGGCCTGCGTGGTTAAATATGTCCTGGACGGCGGAGCTTATTCCACACTGTCGCCGATAGTTTTGTGGCGCGGCGCCGTGCACGCCGCCGGGCCTTACAAGATAGAAAATGTGCGTATAGAGGCTTATGCCGTGGCCACCAATAAGGTCCCTTGCGGCGCTTTCAGGGGATTCGGCCAGCCGCAGATCTGTTTCGCCCAGGAATCCCTGGTGGACGATCTTGCGCACAAGTTGAAGATGGACCCCATAGAGCTTCGCTTAAAAAATATCCTGCGCCCCGGAGACAAGACCGCCACCGGCCAGACCATCGGCGCTTCCTGCGGCCTTGAAGAACTTCTTGAAACCGTGAGAAAAAGATCCGGCTGGGACTCAAAAGCGGGTTCGCATAATCCGAATTCCACGCGCCCCGCCTCCGGTCCAGACAAAGTCCGGGGCCTGGGAGTGTCCGTGGCCTATTACGGAGTAGGCCTTGGCGCAAAGGGCCGGTATCTTGACCGCGCCGGCGCCTATGTGAATATTTACAAGGACGCGACCGTTGGTGTCAACGTGGGGAACACCGAAATGGGGCAGGGCGCCCTGACCGTACTGAGCCAGATCTGCGCCGAAACCTTGAACGCCCCGTACGATAACATAAAACTGGAGGAAGTGGATACCTCCAAGGTGTCTGATTCCGGGCCCACCGTGGCCAGCCGCACCACTCTCATGAGCGGCAACGCCATCCTTGAGGCCGCCGCGCCTATACGGGCCGGCATCTTCAAGACGGCGTTGGACCTGCTTCTCGCCAAAGGCGCGCAAGCTTCCAGCCCGATGAGCGCCTTCCGGGGCGTGTTCTCAATCGGAGAGGTTTCAGTGACCTTTGCCGAAGTTGTGAAGGAATGCTGGAACCGGCGTATGAAGATGGGCGAACAAGGCTGGTATGTTTCGCCCCATACTTCCTATAACATGGGCGACGGCCAGGGCGACGCCTATGTGACCTACTCCTACTCCGCCGATGCGGCCGAGGTTGAAGTGGACCTTAAGACCGGGGTCACCAAAGTTTTGAATATTTACGCGGCCTACGATGTGGGCAGGCTTATTAATCCGCGGCTGGCGGAAGGCCAGGCCCAGGGCGGTATTTTGCAGGGCATGAGCTGGGCTCTCTATGAGAACCTGGTTTACAAGAACGGAATAATGCTTAACCCTAATTTTACCGACTATGTCATGGCCACTATTGCCGATAAACCTGAATATGATATAGTTTTCATAGAGAAACCCTATGCCGAAGGACCGTACAACGCCAAAGGAATGGGCGAGGTCCCGTTGATAGGCGTTGCGCCGGCTGTAGGTAACGCGGTCAGGAACGCTTCGGGGGTCAGAGTAAGATCCGTGCCTATTTTGCCGGAGAAGGTCTGGACGGGGCTTGCCGGTAATAGAAAATAACCGCGGATTTACGTCAACGATTTGATATTCAGGAGGGGAGGATAATGTATTTTAACTTAAAGATGTTCAGGGTGGCGATAACGGCGGCGGTGTTTTTCAGTTTCAGCGCCGTTTCGTTCGCGGAAGACAGTTATACCAAGCTGGCCAAAGAAATAGCCACCGCCGGCTCCTCCATAACCAATAAGAAAATAGCCATCATTCCTTTCTCTTATGCCGACGGGCGCGTCGCGACAAAAGACGGTTCCGTGATCTCTGAGCGCATAACGATGAAGCTGATAAAACTGCGGAAATTCGAGATAGTGGAGCGCAGCATGCTGGACAAGGTAATGGGGGAACTGAAGCTCCAGAACTCCGGCATGATGGACGCGACCAGCACGCAGCAGCTGGGGAAACTTCTGGGCGTGGAAGCCATAGTCACCGGCACTCTGGTGGAGATGCAGGGCGGCAAAATAGAGGTCAACGCCAGGCTTATCAAGACGGAGACCGCGCAGGCTATAGGCGCGGCTGAGATGACCGTTGAGAAAGACTGGGTCGGAGACGCGGCCACCCCGGTCCAGCCCCAGACCCAGGCGCAAGCACAGGCACAACAACAGCAGGCGCAGCCGACCTACTACCAGCAGCCGACCTACTACCAGCAGCCTACGGCGCCCGCTCCGCGCGTGCGCGGGAAATACGAATACGGTTTCTTTGAGGTGTTCTACGGTTTTGGTTCCCCGGATATGAGGCTTGAGTTCTCCAATACAAACTCGAACATTATCCTGGACAACACTTACACCAACGAACTCGGTATAAATATTACCCCCAACCGGCCGTATCCTACCTACGCGTATAATCACTATCATGCCGGGACGGTCACCTTCGATAAACTCAAAACCGGCGGTTCCGGTCCGCTGGCTATGCGCGTTGGCGGTTACAGTAACAGCGTGATAGGCGGAGATTTTGAATTCTCATACGAGAATCGTAATATTCTGGCCCAGGATACCACCTGGTCCGTGGACGGCACGGCTCCGGCCGCTTTTACTTTCTCCAGCAACGATTACGCTACGGTAAAGACTTTCGGCATGAGCTTCGATCTGCTTTTAAGGGTACCAGGGGAGACAATAGACCCTTACACCGGGCTGGGCCTGGGATTATCCCTGAACACCATAGATCTGCCGTATGTGTGGGGTGTTAATTCTGTCGCGCCCGATGTGGAATTCGCGCCGGGCTTAATGTTCAGGATACCCATAGGCATAAGGATAAGGACCTCCAATCACCTGAGTTTCGTGGCCGAAGTGCGGTATGAATTGAATTCCATGTCGTTCGACCGCGGGTTTGCCGGAGAGAGCGACTCTATAAAGTTGAGCGGCACTAAATTCATAGCGGGCATGGGCCTGACTTTCTAAATACGGCATGTTGAACGCCATATTCAAACTTAAATGCACGGTTAACGGCGTGAAGATCGAGCGGGATCTGGATTCCTCCAGGACCCTGCTTGAGTTCATTCGCGTTGATCTGGGCCTTAAAGGGACCAAGGAAGGCTGCGGAGAAGGGGAGTGCGGGTCCTGCCTTGTGTTGGTGGACGGAAAAGCCGTCAACTCCTGCCTGATGATGGCCGTTCAACTGCAGGGCAGAGAGCTGACCACTATCGAGGGACTTAAGGGACGCGAGGGCGGTCTGCATCCCCTGCAGAAGACTTTTATGGAAGAGGGGGCTGTGCAGTGCGGCTTTTGTATTCCAGGGGCGATAATCGCGGCCGAAGCTCTCCTGCGCGAAAATCCCAGGGCCACCTCAGAAGATATAAAACGCGGCCTTACCGGTAATTTTTGCCGCTGTACCGGTTATGAGAAGATCCTCAGTGCGGTGGAAAAATCAAAAAGTTGCAGGTAGCGGGAAGAAAAGCCCGTCACATTGTCTTGACAGCCTAAAATGATAACTTTATGCCTCCTATCGTAGTCAAACCCCCAACCCTGCAGGCGTTATGGCGCAGCCTTCCTTCTTTTGGGGGTGCCAGAAGATACTTGGCCGGAGGTACCGATCTTGTGGCGGGCGCCAATGCCGCGCCGGCCGGCGTCAAGGCCCGTCCGAAGGGGGGTAGCTTCGATCGAACTGAAGTTTGGGTTGATATAAGCGGGTTGAAAGAATTGCGCGGCATAAAGGAAACTAAGACTTCACTGATGATCGGCGCCGGGGCTAAAATAGCCGAATTGGAGGCCTCTCCGCTGGTCCGGCGCTGGCTGCCGGTCCTAAGCGCGGCCATCCCTCATTTCGCAAGCCCCTCGTTGAGGAATATGGCGACCATAGGCGGCAATGCCGCCAACGCCAGTCCCTGCGCGGACGCCGTCTGCGCGCTCTGCGCGGAAAAGGCGCAAGTATTGCTGGAGTTTAAAGGAAAAAGGCGTAAACTGGCCCTCCCCGCCCTTTTTAAAGGTCCCAAAAAGACCGTTTTACGGAAAGATGAACTGATAGTCGCTTTTGAAGTCCCGAAGTGGAAACATTCCGGAGCCTATCTAAAGCTCGGGCCCAGGTCTTATTTCGGTATTTCCAAAGCGGCCGTGGCGGCGGCGCTTGAAATGGATGGGGAAAAGGTGAGATCCGTCTGCATAGCCCTGGCTTCCGTGGCGCCCGTGCCCCTTCTGGCGGTTAAAACCGCTAATTACCTGTGCGGACGGATGCTGAACGAAGAAAATGCCCGCACGGCCGCGGCCCTGGTCAAGACCGAAGTTTCTCCCATCACAGATGTGAGATCCGAAGCAGGTTATCGGCGGGAGATGTGCGGAGTTCTGCTGGAAAGGGCCTTGAATTCTATTGCATCCGGAGTATCCGGGATAAATTAAATTCCGCGCTTTTGCCGCGAGGTTTATGATGGTCCGTGGTGCGGCGTCCGCATGGTTAATGGCGGGTAGGCCGGATTCGCGGATAAAAAACCTGACAATCCGTTTCAATATTCAAATTACATATCTGCATCCACAGTTGGCCGGAGGTCGCATGAGTAATATTAAATATTGCAGTTTCCCCGTGACGCCTAAAGCGGCCCTTGCCGAGCTTTTGAGCCGGAAAAATGAGGCGCTGGCCGTGGCCGGGGGAACTTTGGCGGCAAAGACTCTGCCGGAAACGACGGTTAATTTTGTTGAGCTGAAAAACCTGCCTCTAAACTATATCAAGATGCGGGGGCCTGATCTTGTCATAGGCGCAATGGCGACTTTTGATGATATAGATAATTCGAAGCTCGTAGGAAGCTGGGCCGGCGGAGTTATTTCTACGGCGGCCGCGCGGTGTTCAAGCCAGCTGATAAGGAACATGGCCACTATCGGCGGCAATATCGCCCGGCCTCATTCTTTTAATATCTTTCCGGCCGTGCTGCTGGGCCTGGATGCGAAAGTCAAAATACTCTGCAAAACCGGCGTTAAGACCTGCGCCTTTTCCGACATCTATCTCGCGGATTTTAAATTCCGTCCCGGCCGCGACTGCCTGATCCTGGAGGTAGTAATTCCAGGCAAAACCAGGAACTGGACCTGCCGGTTCGAAAAATTCGCGAAGACAGAGGCCAGTTGGGAGGCTTACCTGACGCTTTTTATGGCCGCGGAAATTAATAGCGGCTCCATGAATGAGATACGTGTGGCGGTCGGCGCATTGTCGCCCAAACCGTTCCGGGCGCGGGGGGCCGAAAAAGTCCTGGCCGGGGCTGAACTTTCCGCCGGGGTCATAGACGCGGCCGTCGTGGAATTGGAACGGGATATGGATGTTGTCCGCGCGAGCGAATTCAAGAAAGAAGTTTCCGCCAGCCTCTTCAGAAGATTCCTGGAGGTTTTGTGAAAAAGGAAAGTATAAGACTTGAAGCCGTGAACGGCGTGTTCAGGATCAGCCTCACCGTGAACGGAGTTAAAAAAAATTTCGCCGTTAAGAACAATGAGTTCCTCCTTAACGCTCTGCGGCGTTACGGCTATAAGGGCGCAAAGAAAGGCTGCGATACCGGCGATTGCGGCTCATGCACCGTCATATTCAACGGCAAACCGGCGCTTGCCTGCCTCATACCGGCTTTCACGGCTCACGGCGCCGAGATCACTACCATAGAGGGCGTGGGTACGGTCCGGAACCCTCATCCGCTTCAGGAGGCTTTTGTTGAAGCCGGCGCGGTTCAGTGCGGTTTCTGTATCCCGGGGATGATCCTGTCCTCCAAACATCTGCTGGATGTTAATCCCTCGCCTTCCGAAGACGATATAAAGAAATATCTGGACGGCAACCTGTGCCGCTGTACCGGCTATGTGAAGCAGATCCAGGCCGTAAAAATGGCCGCAAAAAAAATAAAAAAGGCTTAAAGGGTCAAGCAATGGGGGGGGGTCCGCCGCCGTCAGTGAGTTTATCGTTATTTGTTAAGGAGATTGTTGTGGAAAAAAATGATTTTAAAGTGGTGAATAAGCGCGTGTTGAAAATGGATTCCCTGGGCCTGGCTTGCGGCGAACCCGTCTTCACCGACGACGTGGATATTAACGGCATGCTTTACGGCCGCATTCTCTGGAGCCCATACGCTCACGCCCGCATAACGAAGATAGACACTAAAGAAGCTGAAAAAGTTCCGGGCGTGAAAGCCGTGCTGACCTATAAGAACGTGCCGCGGGTCCCGCATACCACCGCAGGCCAGGGCTATCCCGAACCTTCCCCTTACGATACTTACATCCTGGATAATAAAGTGCGTTTCGTCGGCGACCGGGTGGCCGCCGTGGCCGCGGAGACTCCCGAAGCTGCGGAAGCCGCACTCAAACTGATAAAGACCGAGTACGAGATCCTGCCGGCCGTCTTCGACACCTTTGAAGCCATGAAAGACGGCGCTCCGGTGATTCACGACGAGAAAGACGCGAAGAATATCCCCGACGCCAGGCACAACATCGCCGCGAAGTTCGAATTCGAAGTGAAGAACGGCGAATGGTTCAAGGACGCGGATTTTGTTATAGAGCACAGCTATAAGATGCCTTATCTGCAGCACTGCGCCATAGAGCCCCACATTGTTATCACATGCTTCGATCCTTTCGGTCGGCTGGTCATAAGGACCTCCACTCAGGTGCCTTTCCACGTGCGCCGCATCGTGGCCCAGGCGCTAAAGCTGCCGGTAAAAAAAATACGCGTCATAAAGCCCCGCATAGGCGGAGGTTTCGGCTCAAAGCAGGAGGTTCTGCTGGAAGATATCGCAGCGGCGCTTTCCCTCAAGACCGGCAAGCCGGTGAAAATTGAATACACCCGCAAAGAGACCTTCATCTCCAGCCGCACCCGCCATCCTTCCACGGTCCGTCTTAAGACCGGTTTCAAGAAGGACGGCACCATTACCGACGCGGAGATGGATATAGTTCTCAATACCGGCGCCTACGGCTCGCACGCCCTGACGGTGATGATGTGCTCCGGTTCGCATACCATCCCGTTCTATAAAGTGAAGAACAATATAAAGTTTTTGGGCCGGAGCGTTTATACCAACCTGCCGGTAGCCGGCGCTTACCGGGGCTACGGAGCCACCCAGGGCTTTTTTGCCTGGGAATCCCAGATGGACATTATGGCCGCCAAGATCGGCATGGACCCCGTAGAATTCCGGAAAATGAACTATATACGGCTGGGCGAGGGCTCTCCGGTGTTCAAGGCTATGGGCGAAGGGCGGGAAGGCGTAGAGCAGGTCATAACCTCTATCGGCCTTTACGAAGGGATAGAAAAAGGCCTGAAAGCCATAAACTGGCGCGCTAAAAAGGAGAAAAATAAAGGCGGGAAGGGCGTGTTGCGGCGCGGGCTGGGGATGGCTTGCATGATGCAAGGCTCGGGGATCCCCGAGGTTGATATGGCCAGCGCCACCATAAAAATGAACGAGGACGGTTCCTTCAATCTTATGGTCGGCGCTACCGACCTGGGGACAGGCTCCGATACTATTCTGGCCCAGATAGCGGCCGAGGTTCTGGGGGTTAAGGCCGAAGACTTCATCGTCTATTCTTCCGATACCGATCTTACGCCATTCGACGTCGGCGCCTACGCTTCCTCCACCACTTTTATTTCGGGCAACGCGGTAAAAAAAACCGCCGAAAAGGTCCGTGAAATGATAATTGCGGTGGCGGCGAAGATCCTGGACAGGAAAAAAGAAGACTTACGCCTGGAAGGCGGCAAAGTGGTCGCCAATGACGGCGCGGCCTGCGGCCTCTCGGAGGTGGCCAATACCTCACTCTACTATTACGATCAGCACCAGATCATAGCTTCGGCTTCGCATTACGCCCACACCTCTCCGCCTCCGTTCGCGGCTAATTTCGCGGAAGTGGAAGTGGATACCGGAACGGGAAAAATAAAGATCCTGGACTATGTCTCCTGCGTGGACTGCGGCACGGCGATCAATCCCGAACTGGCCGAGGGCCAGAACGACGGGGCCGTGCTTAACGGCATAGGCCACACGCTCTCGGAGGAACTGGAGTTTTCTTCCAACGGCACGCCGCTGAACGCCAGTTTCAGGCGCTACAAGATCTTTAACACGCTCGACATGCCGCCCATAAAGACATTCCTGATCCCAACCTTCGAGCCCAACGGGCCTTTCGGCGCCAAATCGGTTTCGGAGATCGGGATCAACGGTCCGCTGCCGGCGGTGGCCAACGCTTTGTACGACGCCGTCGGAGTGCGGTTGTTTGATTCGCCCTTCACGCCGGAAAAAGTGCTTGCGGCTATTAAGAAAGCGGGTAAAAAGTAGCGGGCGGCGGGGTACAGGTTGAGAGATGGAAGATTCATCTCTCATTGTGATCCGGTCCCCGCGGCTTTTACTGAACTGCTAATTTAAGGAGAAACGATGAATGACAAAAACAAAGTCAAGGAAATCCTCAATATTGCCGGCAAGAAAGATATCCGGTTTATAAAACTTTGCTTCGTGGATATTCTGGGCCAGCTTAAATCGGTTTCTATCAGCCGCAGGGAGCTTGAACATGCTCTTAAGGACGGTATGGGGCTGGACGGCTCTTCCGTGGAGGGGTTTGCCCGCATTTACGAATCCGATCTTCTGCTCATGCCTGATCCGGACACTTTTAAACTCATGCCGGCCTCTTTTGACGGGCCGCAAAGCGCCGTGATGTTCGGAGATATCGTGACCCCCCGGGGCGAACATTATCCCGGTGATACGCGCTATATTTTAAAACAGAACCTTAAAAAAGCCGCCGCTCTGGGGTATACCGGTTTCATGGTGGGGCCGGAGCTTGAATATTTTTATTTTTCAGGTTCTTCCAAACCGGAGGCCCTTGATAACGGTGGCTATTTCGATACGGTGCCGCTTGACGAGTCCGCGGACCTCAGGAAGGAAACCATCCTGCTGCTGGAAGACCTGGGGATCCCGGTGGAATATTCCCACCACGAGGTCGCGCCCAGCCAGCACGAGATAGACCTCCGTTACTCCGACGCCCTCGGTATGGCGGACAAAGTTATTATGTATAAACTGGTGGTTAAGCAGGTGGCCGCCAAGCACGGAGTGTACGCCTCTTTCATGCCTAAACCCCTGAATGGCGTCAACGGAAGCGGAATGCATGTGCATCAGTCCCTTTTTAAGGGAGACCGGAACACCTTTTTTGACAAAAATGATCCGGCGTATCTTTCCGATACGGCAAAGCATTATACCGCCGGCATTCTTAAGCATGTGAGGCAGCTCTGCGCCGTCACAAATCAATGGGTGAATTCCTACAAGCGGCTGGTGCCGGGGTTCGAAGCCCCGGTCTATATCGCCTGGGCCAGGAGCAATCGTTCCGCTCTGGTCAGGGTGCCGCAGCTGCGGCTGGGAGCGGAAAAATCCAGCCGCATAGAGTGCCGTTTCCCGGACCCGGCCTGCAATCCATACCTCGCTTTCTCGGTGATGCTGGCCGCCGGTCTGGACGGCGTTAAAAACAAGCTGCCGCTGGCCAAACCAGTGGAGGCCGATATCTACGAAATGGATCACCTGGAGCGCCAGGCGCATAAGATAGAGACCCTGCCCGGTTCCCTGCTGGAAGCGATAGAAGAGGCCGAGAAGTCCAAACTGCTCAGGGAAGCGCTGGGTGAACATGTTTTCGGAAAATTTATCGAGAACAAGCGCATAGAATGGGATAGCTACCGCACCCAGGTCACCGATTACGAGATAAACAGGTATTTGTCCATACTTTAACCATAAAAGGCGCTGTACTGTTGAAAGTGACTTATGTGCTATTGCGGTCAATAAGCCTATAGCTTATACTATAACCTGCGCTATGGATAGGTGTTGAATTGCGCGAATGTCTTGCTATAAATGGGCCGCCGCTAATAAACTGTTTTAGGCATAATTCCGCGGCTTATTGAGAGGGTGCGGTACTATGCTAATGTTGTCCGACCTTAGTATGGATTGTGTTCATGTGCGGTTTTCAACACGGTATCCTGGCCTGTTTTTCCTGCCGCTTTTTCTTACTCTTACCGTTTACAGCTTAACATTTGCCGGAGTATCATCGGATATTCGTGGCTCAAAGGCGCCTTCCGTGTCCGCCGGCTCCCGGTCTCCCGGGAATGCGCATGCTAAACCGGCTAAGGCGGAGGGGAAATCCGGTGAAACCGGAGTAGTGGCAAAAACAGGTGAAAAGGGCGTGATCACGGAGTTGGATCTAGCGGACTTTTCCGCCGCCGAAAGTTGCTACGGCTCCGATGCCATTAACTCAAGAAAGGCGGGTTTCATGCGGATGCTTGAAGCTTCCGTGGGAGAGGAGATTCTCAGCAGGAATGCCGGAGCCGGGATAACTTCCGCGGACTATGAAGCTGAACTAGCGCGTGTGGACAGGGAAACAAGAGCGCCGGAGATACTGGACTGCATAAAGAAACATTTCGGTTTTGATAAAGAATCCGGCAAATTCACCGTAGCAGGGGGCAGGGATCGGTATAAGAAAGTTTTTTTGAGAAAATATCTGGCGCAGAACCGTCTTTTCCGGTTCATTCATTACGATCCTAAAGTCCAGGCGGAGGCGTACCGTATAAAAGGGGCTGTTTTAGAGCAAACCTCCGGTGGAGCCTCGTTCGCGGCGCTGGCCGCCAAATACGGCCTTGTCTATTCCACCCATCAGTACACCGTGGAAGAGAGGAAGACGGACATGGTCAACAACAGTTCCCAGAGCTTTGCCGCCGCGCCCGAAGGCGGGATACCCTGGTCTCCTTTTGAAAAGCAGTTTATAGAGGAGCATCTGGCCGGGCTTAAACCCGGCGACATGGGAAAGGCCGCGATAGAATCCGACGATGATTTCCAGTTTGTCCGGCTAGTAAGTGTTACGGATGGTAAATACGATTTTGAATCGCTGCGGATAAAGAAAAGAGACGACTATTTCCGGACTTCGGAGAAATTACGGTGCGCCATATATGATGCGGAACTTAATAAATGGCTCCTGGGGATATCCGGGAATCCGATGCTCGGGATCCTCCAATTTAATAACCCGGTATACCAGGGCCCCTGACTAACAGAAAAAAGTCGGATTGTTTTTTGTGTTTTCTTCGGGATTTTAACTCCGGGAGGCGCTATGTTGTCATGGTGTATACATTCCCTTGTCTTAACTATGGGGAACAGCATGCAAAATGAGGAAACGCTCTCCGGTTTTGTTTTTATGAAAGCCGGAAAGGCGAAATATCTTTGAAACAGGGCCTTACTATAATAATACATAGGATCGCGCACAATGTTGATTGACAAGTTCAAGGATTCTTTCTGGAGATTTACCGCCGGCAGGGTACGGCTTGCGGTTTTGTTCTGCTTGTCTTTCCCAGCCGCGGCCGCCATTGCCGTGGCGGCGACTCCGGCCTCCGTTCAGTTTCCCGCCGTTTCCACTAATTCAGTCGATGTTTCCTGGGTCCTGGACGCCCCCGGCACGGAAGCTCCGCTGGTTGTGCTCTCATCCGATAATTTTTCCACCGTATTATCGTCGGGGACAATGGCGATAGGTTCGCAGACCACAACGTATCTGGCGCTTAATCCGAATACCACGTATTATTTCAAAGTGAAAGTTTCCACCGAAGACGATGCCGCCTACAGCTCCGTTATCACCACTGTTACCTACGTGGAAACTCCGACAAATATCGTTTTTGACGAGATAACGGCCGGCACTATAACGGCTTCCGCTTACACGGCTACGCCCGGGTTCTCGAACCTGGAGGTCGGTTCGTCGGGCGTGAATGTGGCTCGTGACGGGGCATACGCGGGCTGGAGGAACGGAAATGTCTGGACCGAGAAGGCTGCGATGCCTACTGTGCGGCAATATCCCGCTGCCGCGGCAATCGGCGGTAAGTTATATGTGGTGGGTGGGTTTGATGGGGTTTACCTTAACGCAAACGAAGAATATGATCCTGTAGCGAATGCCTGGTCGACAAAGGCTGATATGCCCACTGCGCGGTGCTATCTCGCCGCTGCGGCATTAAGCGGCAAGCTATATGTGTTGGGCGGATATAGTCCGGCTATGAACACGAATGAAGAGTATGATCCGACGTCGAATACATGGTCAACAAAGGCGGTTATGCCCACTGCGAGGCGCCATTTGGCAGTCGCGGCAGTAGGTGGTAAGTTATACGCGATTGGCGGGTACACCGGTGCTTACCAGAACGTAAACGAAGAATATGACCCAGCAACTAATACCTGGGAGACAAAGGCCGCGATGCCGGCTGTGCGCAGCTCTGTGTCCGCCGTAACAATCGGCGGTAAGGTATATGCCGTGGGCGGGTTTGATGGGGCGTATCTGAATAGAAATGAAGAGTATGACCCTGTGTTGAATACGTGGACGACAAAGGCGGTCGTGCCTGTGGCACGTTATGGTGTGGCTGCCGCGACAATCGGCGGGAAACTATACGCGATTGGCGGGTACACCGGTGCTTACCAGAACAAAAACTATGAGTATGACCCCGCGGCGAATACCTGGGCGGAAAAGGCGGCGATGCTCTCCGCTCGGCAAGGTTTGGTTGTCGCACCACTGGGTGGTAAGTTATATCTTGTGGGTGGAAATAACGGCGGGAACCTGAACACGAACGAAGAATATGACCCTGGCGTGGCGGCTAAATTTACGGGACTTATTCCCAATACCCAGTATTCCTTCAAAGCCAAAGCCAGGGATATGAACGGAACCGAAACATCTGAATCCATCACGGTTTCAACCTATAC
>MGVA01000042.1 GCA_001800245.1 Elusimicrobia bacterium RIFOXYA12_FULL_51_18
CTCCTTGTTTCGCTCCAAACCCGGCCAGTCAAAAGTAAAGGGATTTGCGAGACACTACACTAGGTAATCTTCGCGAAATGGCAGTCGAAGCTGGAAAAAGAAGCCGCCGGACCGGCCGCCCAGTCCGTGAGTGTTCATGTTGTCAATAAAGAAACCTATTTTTACCAGATTATCAAAATTCTTGGTACTTCATGTGATGCGAATGAAATCCAGCAACTGGTTCTGCGAGGAAAAGAGTTTATCTCCGCAAGCAATCCCACTCCGCCGTTCTTGCTGCCGATTAAAAGCCGCGAAGAAATTGTTATTAATGAATTTGCGCACAACCTACGGTTTTCCCGCATTCACAGGCAATTTATAAGCTTGCATTCTACGACGATATAGTGTAAAATTTGTTCGTAAACACATACTTCAGGAGGGCTTCACAATGGGTGAAAAAGTACAAAAAGTTGGCGTAAAAAGAGAAGACGGTTTTCT
Organism: Elusimicrobia bacterium RIFOXYA12_FULL_51_18; assembly: GCA_001800245.1. Lineage (GTDB taxonomy): Bacteria > Elusimicrobiota > Elusimicrobia > Elusimicrobiales > UBA9959 > YA12-FULL-51-18. The sequence continues at coordinate 475 of MGVA01000042.1, forward strand.
CTATTACATAGACAAAGGCGGAGATGTTTCCCGTGCCAAGATGGCCCGCGGCGGCAAAAAGGGCGGCAAACCCCAGAAAGTCACCAAAGTCGGAGTCAAAAAGGAAGCCGGTTTCCTTTATTATCTCGACAAGGCCGGCGACGTTGCCCGCGCCAAAATGGTAAACGCCAAAATGGGCAAGAAAAAGAAGAAGTAATTTTTTTTCTAACAATATAAAAACCGCCTGGCTTTAAAACCCGGCGGTTTTTTATTCCTGATCTCCTTAGATCCCACCAAATTACCGGAAACATTTTGCGCTTCCCGTTTTACTTTTATACCATATACCTATGAGAACACTGCTGGAAGGGAAAACGCTTTCCAGGCAAATTCTGGACGCTCTGCCTGAGCGCATCGCGGCGGTGACCGCCGGCGCCGGCCGTCCGCCGTCTCTTGCCATCATTAATTATTCAGACGATTCCCCGTCCGGCGTTTATGTCAGAAGAAAGGTGGCCGCCTGCGATAAACTGGGGATAAAAGTCCGGATTATACAACCGGAGCCGCGGCATGGATTAACCGGATTTTTAAAGGTTTTGGGCGAACTGAAAAATGATCCTGAAGTGGATGCCATAATGGTGGAACGCCCGCTCCCTGACGGTTTCGAAAGCCCGCTTATGTGGGACGCTATTGCGCCTGGCAAAGACGTTGACGCGCTTTCTTCCGTGAATATGGGACGCCTTTTCATTTCAAAGGCCGGAGATATGGAAACCGCCGGTTTTTTCGTCCCCTGCACAGCGCTGGCGGTATTGCGCCTGCTAAAATACCACGGCATAGAAGTTAAAGGCAAAAAGATAGCGGTAGCCGGACGCTCGGCAGTGGTGGGCAGGCCTCTGGCTCATATGCTTACCAACCTGAACGCCACCGTGACCGTCTGCCATACCCAAACCCCCGATATTTCGTCCATCTTTAAGGCCTCCGATATTATAGTCAGCGCAACAGGTAAGGCGCGCTGGCTTAAGGCCGGAATGCTGGCCGCCGGAACCACGGTCATAGATATCGGCACTAACATTGGGCCCGACGGCAAAATGTGCGGCGACGCGGATTTTGAAGACTTAAAAGACAAAATCGAGGCTATAACCCCCGTACCGGGAGGCGTTGGGCCCGTGACTATGGCCTGCCTTATAGAAGCGAGCGTAAAGGCGGCGGAAAACGCTATAACCCGAAAAATCAATTAAAATTTAAGGAAGATTAAGAACAGAAAAATGAAGGCTACGGGAAACGTGGAATTCGGCAACCTGGTCAAATCCCAGGCCCACTGAAATAAAATTTAGCGAATAATCGCGGTTTCCGGTTTAAAAGGAGATCATTTATGAAAAAAATTAAAGACATCTTCTCATTTTTGCTGGCGGTATTCCTGGGCGCGGCTCTGGCGGTTTACGCTCAGGACTCGGAGACCTCCACTGACCCCGTCCAGGAAAGCGCTCCGGCGGAGAAAAAAGCCCCGGTCAAGAAAAAACCCCCAACCAAGAAAAAAACAAAAAAATCCGCGGTGAAGCCGGTTTCGGAATACAGATTCAACCAGATAGATTCCATTCCCACTTATAAATTCGACAAACAGACCAACCCGATAATCAAGGCCGCCGGACGCAAAGGAAAAACTTCAAAAAAAGCGGCGCCGAACAGGAAGGCGGCGGCCGACCAGCCCATACAGAAACTTAAGCCGGCGCCTCCCATAGACGGAGGGCAGCCCCCAAAGGGCGACGCCAAACAAAAACAGGAACAGCCGCAGGAACAGGCAGGCGAGTAATGTCCGACCTTCTTGTAAAACTTTATAAACTTCCAGACGCGCGCGAGACCCTGGACGAGCTACGCGCCGAAGGGATAGAAATAAAGCGCGCCATAGCGCCCGAAAAACATCTTGTTTTAAATTGGGTGGGCGAAAATTTTTCCGCCGGCTGGGAATCGGAATGCGGCGTCGCTTTCGCCCGCCTCCCCTGCTCCTGTTTTGTGGCCGTAAAAGACACAAAAGTCGTAGGCTTTGCCTGTTATGACGCAGCCGCCTTGGGTTTCTTCGGCCCCATTGGAGTGGATGAATCCGCGAGAAAATCCGGTGTGGGCAAAGGTCTGCTTATAAGGACGCTTGAGGCCATGCGCGAGGCCGGCTACGGTTACGCTATCGTAGGCTGGGCGGGGCCCATAGATTTCTTTAAGAAAACCGTAGACGCAGCCGTAATCCCCGACTCCGAGCCGGGCGTATACAGGAACATAATAAAAGGCTGATTCCGTGAAAGTACCCCGCGAGTGGCATAAAAATTTCTTTAAAAATTCTTTTTACAACCCGGCTTCCCCGGCGGCGGTGGCTAGAGCGCCGATAGAAACGGCTTTCGTGCTGAAGCAGCTGCATCTTAAGAAAGGGTCAAAGCTGCTGGATCTCTGTTGCGGGCCGGCGCGGCATTCGATACCACTGGCCGGAAAGGGCCTGAAGGTAACGGGCTATGATTTTTCCAATGATTATCTGAAGGAAGCGGCGGCCAAAGCGAAGAAAGCGCAAGTAAAGCTGACGCTTGTGCGCGGCGATATGCGCCGGCTTAAATTTAAAGGCGAGTTTGACGCCGTTATCAATCTATTCACAAGCTTCGGTTATTTCCAAAGATTCCCGGATGATATAAAGACGCTTAAGGGGATCTTCCGCGCGCTGAAACCGGGCGGACTTTTCATGATAGACATAGTTCACGGGGATTTTGTCAGAAAAAATTTCAGGCCGAAGGATTGGATGAAACTGGAAGACGGTTCCTATCACCTTGAGGAAGCCAATCTGACAAAAGACGGCGTCATAAGCGCCTGGACACGGATAAAAAGCGGCAAAATCCGGAAAAAAAGTTTCTTCTCACGTTTGTATTCAAAAGCCCGGATGAGCGAGGCCATGCTCCAAGCCGGCTTAAAGCCCATAAAATTCTGGGGCAGTTTCTCCGGCGCCCCCTTGTCCGACAAAACCAACCGCCTCATAGTCCTTGCAAAAAAACCGGCACACTAAACAAGTAACCCTATGGAATATCCACTTAATATAAGCTTTAAATTTTTTACTTTCGCGACCCAGATCCCGGTGACGGACTCGGCAGGCTCCCCGGTCTGCTATGTCCGACAGGCGCCGTTAAAACTCAAAGAATCGGTGCAGATCTTTTCGGATCAGGCCCAAGCCAGGCTCGTGTGCAAGATAGACGCGGACAGGGTGCTGGATATTTCAGCCAATTACGCTCTTGCCGGGCCCGAAGGGGAGAAAATAGGCCGGCTTGCGCGGCACGGCATGGCTTCTTTATGGCGCGCGAATTATGAAATATTCGACGGGGATGCGCCGGTTTATCAAATCCGCGAGGAAGACCCCTGGGTTAAGGTTTTCGACACGTTGATGAACATGATCCCGCTGCTTGGCCTTTTTAGCGGCTACGTTTTCCACCCGGCCTATACGGTAAAAACCAGCGATGGGCGCCTGGTAATGCGGCTGCAAAAAAAGGCCGCCTTCCTTGAAGGCCGCTTCGAAATAACAAAGCACGAAGCCTTGTCTCCGGCCGAAGAAGCTCTTATCCTTTACAGCCTGATGATGCTTCTCCTCCTGGAGCGCACCCGCGGTTGACCCTAAAGGCATATAACGGATTACCCTTTTACCCAAGTCCAAAGTTCCTACTCCGTTCTTTTGGCATAGAAAAAGGTAGCCGCTATCTTTTCCTCCTATTGAATTATTCCGCCGCATAGGCGATGGCAAATTCCCTGGGCGATCCATTTGAAGGTTTAAGCCCGTGAGCTGGAATGAATCCCTCCGGGATGGCGAGGATGGTTGAGGGCAAAAGCTTTGTCTTTTGCCCGAGTTCCGGAGCCAATGGAAGCCCACGGGCTTCTTCCCAAAAACCTGGTCCCGGATCGCCCAGGAAACCCACCGTCGTCCATCAACAGGCATCTGGACCCTATGCTGCCAGTTCGAACATTTTTTCTATGGATCTTTTGGCTTGGACGGCGATATCGGAAGGAACTGTCACTTCTAATTCAGGGCGGGGATTTTCAAGGACTTCTAAAATATTTTCAAGCGTGATGGACTTCATATAGGGGCATAAGCGGCACATCGCTATAAAATTCTTTTCGGGAAATTTGATACGGGCTAGTTCGCCAAAACCGCATTCCGTTACCAATAAATAGCCCGAAGCGTTCGTCTTCTCGATATAATTCAACATGTCGCCTGTGCCGCCCATAAAATCCACCGCTTTGATTATATCCGACGGACATTCCGCGTGCGCCAGCACGGCCAGCCCAGGATAATTCCTACGGTAAACAGCTATGGTCTTCGCGTCGAAGTTCTCATGCACCACGCAGGATCCCTGCCACAGTATGATGTCTTTCCCCGGAATCTTCCCCAGAACCTTGGCCAGATTCATCCCCATAAACCGGTCCGGGATGAAAATAAGCCGCTCATGCTTTTCATAAAACTTGCGCAGGATACTCTCCGCATTGGCGCTGGTCACGATGCAATCCGATTCGGCCTTAACATCGGCTGAAGTATTGATATATGTGACCACCGGCAGGCCTGGATATCGCTTTTTAAGTTTGCGCACATCCTCCGCCGTAATACTTTCGCTTAAAGAACACCCCGCGTTGGCCGACGGCACATAAACCTTTTTACCGGGATTAAGTATTTTAGCCGTCTCCCCCATAAAATGCACGCCGCAAAAAATTATAACATCGGCACGGGTCTTGCGGGAATCGTCGGCAAGTTTATAGGAATCCCCGATAAAATCTCCTACGCCGTAAATAATATCCGGCGTCTGGTAAACATGCGCGCAAATTACCGTATTTTTTTCCTTTTTCAGGTTGTTTATCCTGAAAGTAAGCTCGGCCACATCCGGAAACTGCCTTGCCATACAGCCGGCGCGCAACCCCCCGGCCATCAGTCGTTTTATTTCCGCATTTAATTCAGTTCCGGTGATCATCGGTCTATTTCTTCTCTTTACTGAGTATATCCGGATAGTTGGAAAAAATACCGCTTACCCCCATCTTCTGTATTTGGAGCGCGGCGGCCTTCTCATTAACGGTATAAACGCACACTTTAAACCCCGCCTTGCGCAGCAATGCGACATTCAGCCTTGAAGCGAGACGCAAAGCTATATGAAAATTAACGGCCTTTACCGCCCGGGCCCGCATTATAGCGGGCAGAAGAAAGACGGCTCTAAGATTATGGCCGAGATAGCCTAGGGCGATATGTTTATCAAGCACGCGCAGCTTTTTGAGGGTCGTGTAGTCAAAGCTTGAGAATAATGATTTAGCGGACAAAGCGGGCCTTGAGCGGATAAATCCAAGCAGAGCTTCCTCTATACCGGGATAGGCGCCGCCGTCGTTCTTTATTTCGAAATTTATCCACTCGGCCTTCGGGGAAATAAGGTCCACCACCTCTTCCAGCAGGGGGATCCTCTCCACGGGGAATCCGAATTTGTTTCCGACATTGATCTTTTTCAGTTCGGCATAATCCAGCCCGGAGATCTTCGCGGGGCTGCCGGCCGTACGTTTCAGGTCATAGTCGTGATGAACGACCAGTTGTTTATCTTTGGTGAGGTGGACGTCGAATTCAAAAGCCTTGGAGCCCATTTTCATGGCCAACTCAAAAGCGGAGAGGGTATTTTCCGGCGCGTAACCGGAGGCGCCCCGATGCGCTATTATCTTCATAAGAACATTCCTTTCAGGGGCCCGAAGAATTCGTCGTGAAATTCGAAACCGTACATTTCTCCCCGCCCGGTGTCGGGCCCGTGATAATCGGTGCCGGCCGTGACCAGTAGCCCGTGCGTTTTAGCCATAGCGAGGAATTCCCGGGTGAGGACGTTGGTGTGCGCGGGATAAAAAGCCTCTATGCCGTCCAACCCCATCTCGGCCCACTTCCCCAGCTCAAGAATGTTCCGAACAACTCCCGGATGGGCCAGCACCGCTAAACCGCCGGCATCCTTTATGGTCTTTATAGCCTCTTCTATTCCGGGCCCGCATGGCGCGACATAGGCGGGTTTGCCGTAGGCTATATATTTCTCAAAAGCTTTCTGCCGGGTTTTAACGAAACCCTTACTTTTCATCAGATCCGCAATGTGCGGCCGGCCATAGGCATGGTCCACAAGAGTATTAAGCTCCTCGAAAGTGACGGCGAACCCCTGCTCTTTTAGCAGCGAGATTATTTTTTTCACACGCTCGATGCGGCGGGCCCGGAAATTCCAGATTCTCTCCTGGAACGCCGGGTCTTTCAGGTTCAGGCCATAGCCCAGAATATGCAGATTATCATGGAGACTCGTGCTCAATTCGATCCCGTACAAATAATGTATGCCCAGTTCTTTGAGCCGCGGCTCCAGCTCGTCCCAGCCCAGGCAGACGTCGTGGTCGGTAAGAGAAAAATAATCTATCTTCGCCTTTGAGGCCGTTAAGGCCAGTTCCGCGGGCGAAAGCGTGCCGTCCGAATATTTGGAATGGGAGTGGAGATTTATTAAAGGCGTAATAAATACCTGTAGAAACACCTATTATCACAGATGATGTCTTTGTTAAACCTAAAATTGGATCTTACATTATCTCCAAATCTTCAACAAAGAACGGCGACAACCGCAATTCCAGGGCCGGCAGTCCTCTAAAAAACCCGCTCCAGGTAGTTTTGCGCGCATTTTGAAGCCGGGCCGAAGCGCTGCAAGACTGTGCGTTGAGCGTCGCAAAGGCGCGGTACCGGTCAAAAGACCCCGAAAGGGGCTTTTCAACGGACTGTCAGCCGACCACCACTTCTTTCACTTCCGGCACGTCTTCCTTGATCATGCGTTCCACTACGCCCTTGAGCGTCATGGCCGCATGCGGACAGCAGCCGCAGGCGCCGGTAAGCCGCACCTTTACGATGCCGCTTTTTTCGTCCACATTCAACAATTCCACGGATCCGCCGTCGGCCTCAAGCATAGGTTTTATCTTTTCAATGGTTTTCCGCACTTTGTCTGTCATAAATACTCCCTGGCCAGTCCTGAAGGACTGCGCCGTAAATAAGAAGTCATCCGGTCATTCCTGAATTCACACAATCTCTTCTTTTTTTATTTCAGGAATAATATAAATTATACCACGAAGTCATATCCTCTTGTATAAAAGTGTTTTTTGTCCTAAATATATATACAATAACCTTCATAATGTTGCGCGAGAACGCTAATGTCCGTCAGATACCGGGAGATCCGCCAAGGCGATGGTTCTCGGACGAGTTTTTCGACCTGATCGTTTGGTTCTCTCCCGACAAGGCCGTCACCGACTTTCAATTGTGCTATGACCGCGAGTACAAGCCGAGGGCTTTGACCTGGCTTAAGCGCGGCGGCTATACACACAACGGAATAGACGACGGGGATACGCCGGACGGCTCGCATAAATCTTCTCCCATCCTGGTGCCGGACGGAATATTCGATTCGAATGATATAGCGGCCAGATTTGCCGCAGCCGGCGGCGAACTGCCTCAGGACATCCGTGAGACGGTGCTGGGAAAAATCCGCGAGTTCAAAAAAGATCTATAAAACTATGCCTGAAAAATTTAAGCCCGCCATGGGCTCCGGCGACGCCGGATTTACCGAATTGTTCGGGGGTAAAAGAATTAAAAAAACGGATTTGCGGATAACGACCAACGCTTTAATTGATGAATTAACCTCGCTTTTAGGCGTCATTAAGGCCGGACTCAAAACCGAAAAAGATAAAATGGAAATCACCGATATTCAGCGCTCATTAATAGCCGCCGCCGGATTTATAGCCGGGGCGCCTACCGCCAACCAGGTAAAAGGGTTCATTACCGACATTGAAATCCTTATATCCGGCCGCTCAAAACATCTGCCATCCTTAAAAAAATTCATCCTCCCCGGTAAAAACCGAATCGAGGCTTTAATACATCTCTCCCGATCAAGAGCGCGCCTCTGCGAACTCCTTTCCTGGCGGCTTAAAGCCAGGCTCCCGGCCATTTACCTGAATCGCCTCTCCGATTACCTCTTCCTGCTGTCTAGTGTAGTGTCCCGTAAATAACCATACAATTGGCTGGCCGAGTTTTGGAGTGAAACAAGGAGCGCGGAGCGCGGCGTAGCAGCGCTACGTAAGCGAACGCGCGACGCAGTTGCAGCCCAATGCCTGCGCAGGTGCCGTATAAAGGGCCTCTGGCTCACAGACGGCCAAAAGCGTAGGGGAAACCGCTTTGCGGTGTCCACCTGTGGGTAATCCCCGGAAGGGGTCCCGCCAGCCCCCTGGGGGAGGCTCATCTTTGGCCGGCTGCTTCGTTGCTCCTCACTCACAGGCCTACGGGCATGCTCGCTCGTCGCGCCTCGCATCCGGCTCAAATCTGAGCCTTCATTTGTATAGTTATTTACGGGACACGACACTAGCGGTAAATAAAGCGGCTACCCGCTTTTCCCCTATAGCGAAACCGCTGTAATTTGGTATTTTACTACCAGTTGCACTTCTAAGTTGAATGTAAGAGATGTAAGATTTTACCCATAAGTCCTATTTAGATATGGGCCGTTTTCCGGCAAATACCGGGACCTTTGAACCTCAAACAAAGCCTGGGGAAAGTGATAGTCTATACCTGACTTGGTAAGTTTTATTGGTAGGAGGACATTCATGATCAAAGTAAGCGGACGCACTTTTACCGCCCTGATAGCGCTCATATGTTATGCGGGCTTCGTTTCAGCGCAAGTCGTCTCATTCGATAACCCCGGCAGCCTTGACACCGCTGTTAATGATTTAAAAGCCGGGAATCACTCCGGTTTCGGAGGCGGACATTCCAATCAGAACCCGCAACCGTTTCCGGTTCAACCTCCGCACAACGGCGGATCAGGGCATCAGGGGCACGGGAATCCCGGACCTGGACATCATGGCGGCCCTGGGCCGCAGCCTAATCCGGGGCATCACGGGCCCCAGCCTAACCCACAGCCTAATCCGGGGCATCACGGGCCTCAACCCAACCCGCAGCCTAATCCGGGGCATCACGGGCCTCAACCCAACCCGCAGCCTAATCCGGGGCATCACGGGCCCCAACCCAACCCGCAGCCTAATCCGGGGCATCACGGGCCTCAACCCAACCCGCAGCCTAATCCCTGGCATCACGGGCCTCAGCCTAACCCACAGCCTAATCCCTGGCATCACGGGCCCCAGCCCAACCCGCAGCCTAATCCCTGGCATCACGGGCCCCAGCCCAACCCGCAGCCTAATCCCTGGCATCACGGGCCCCAGCCTAACCCACAACCGAACTGGCATCCTCATCACAATGGCCATCCCAACTGGGAGAACAATGATTGGGGCCATAACGGCTGGAACAATCACGGTCCGGATCACAACGAGTGGTGGAATAATTACGACTGGTGGTGGACAAACAACAGCCATCCTTACTCCCAGTACCGCACCGTCTGCAACCTTAACCAGGGCGCATACGCCAAAGGGTTCATCGTAGAAAACGCCATGCCCTTCTACGGCAAGGCCACATTCTACTATTACGACGCCTTTAATAATCTGATATCGGCAGGCAACACCGCCAACAATATGTACCGCGGCGGAAACGGCGCCTCGATATTCGATTTCTACCCGGCGCCCGTACGCGCGGACCGCTGCTTCCTCGCAGTGACGCGAAACTGAAGTTAAAAATATTCCGACTCACAAAAGACGCCCCGCCAAAAGTGGGGCGTCTGCTTTTTATGCACATAAGCGCCTGCGCTGTTTTTACATTTTTTCGGGGGCGGTGACGCCCAGCAGTCCTAGCCCCTGCGCTATCACATGTTTTACGGCTTTCAGCAGGAACAGGCGGAAGGCCGTGGTTCCGGGATCGGAAGCGTCCAGGACCTTGTGCTTGTCATAGAAAGAATGGAACATGGCGGATAATTCGCTCAGGTAGGTTGTCAGGAGATGGGGGGAAGAATCGCGCACGCAGGCCTCAAGAACGCCGCCGAACCACATCATCTTCATTATCATCCCGCGTTCTTCGGAGTTCAGCGCCACCTTGGCGGCATCAAAAACCGTGCCGGGATCCACGCCTTTATCTTCGGCGTTGTTGAAGATAGAACAGATGCGCGCGTGCACGTACTGCACATAAAAAACGGGGTTATCGTTGGATCTTTTTTTAGCCAGGTCTATATCAAAGGTCATGTGCGAATTGGGGCTGTGCATCGCGAAAAAAAACCGGCACGCGTCGGGGCCCACTTCTTCCAGAAGTTCCTTCAGCGAAACAAAATCGCCTTCGCGCTTGGACATCTTAACCGTTTCCGCCCCGCGCTTCAAAGCCACCATCTGGTGAATGATCACCTTGAAAGCCTCTTTTTCCCCGCTCAACGCGGAGATCGCCGTTTCCATCCTGGGCACATGGCCGTGATGGTCCGCGCCCCAGATGTCTATCAGTTTCGTGAAGCCCCGGTCCAATTTATTCAGGTGATAAGATATATCGTTCAGGAAATACGTGTTGTGTCCGTCCGACTTCACCAGCACGCGGTCCTTGTCGTCGGAATCCATCACCGTCGAAGTACCCAGCCAAACGGCGCCCTCTTTTTCATAGATCATGCCGCGCTTCTGCAGCTCTTCCAGCGTCCTCTCTGGACTTTTGTTTTCGTGCAGCTCCGACTCCAGGAACCAGCGGTCAAATTCCACGCCGAAAGCTTTCATGTCGGCCTTATGAAGCGCCAGCATACTATTCACCGCGTACTCTGAAAATTGCTTATCCGTCCAGCCGGAGGCGTCTTCCGGCAGGCCGGCGGCGATATCTTTTAGATACCCGCCTTTGTAACCGTCTTCGGGAGGCTCGGCCCCTAGGGATCTAGCCTTGAGCGAAGCCCCAAGCCGTTCCACCTGCTTGCCCATATTATTCACATAAAACTCTTCCGCCACACTATACCCCAAAAACCGCATAATGCGCGCCAGAGAATCGCCCAGTGTGGCTCCGCGGCCGGAAGCCAGATGCATCGGGCCGGTGGGATTGGCGGAAACGAATTCTATATTTATCTTCTCTTTGGCGTAAGCGGGGTTTAAAAAATAGCCGGCGTCGGACAATATCTGCCCGGCGGCGTCCACCAAAACACTATCCTTCAGGTTGATATTCACGAAGCCGGGTGGCAGGACTTGGGCGTCATATTTGCCCGTCAAAGCGGCCTTGAGCTCTTCCGCTATCCTTAACGGCGGTTTTTTAAGTGTCCGGGCAGCGGCGATGGGCCAGGCCACGGACAGATCAGCCTTGATATGGGAGGGGGGGGCGGAGACGGTAAAATGCTTCAGTTGAGCATCATCCAGGTTAAAAGCGGCCTTGACCTCGGCCCTCAATGCCGTTTCAAGCGCGGAGAGTTTCATTTTTTCTTTTTAGAGATTTTTTTCTTTGGCGCGGCCTTCTTGGAGACGGCTTTCCCGGCTTTGGTTTTCCTGGCCGGAGCTTTTTTAGCCGCCGGTTTCCCGGTCTTTTTGACTGCGGCTTTGGGCGCCGCCTTTTTGCGCGCAGCTTTAGGTTCCGTCTTTTTTAAGCTTGGAATCGGCTTTTCCCGCCATTTTATTTCGCTATACCCGGTATACACCTTGTCGAAAGAATAAAACTCCCTGGCCTTGCGTTCAAAAATGTGTACGATAATTCCGCCATAATCCAGCACTTTCCAGTTTTTGGACCGCATTCCGTCCCTGTAAAGAGCGTAAAGGCCTTCCTTTTTCAGGTTGATGGATATCTCTTCATCCACGGCGTCCAGTTGAGCGGGGTTGTCTACCGTGGCCACTACCACATAGTCCGCAAGCGCAGAGCGGCCGTCCATATCGTAAACAGCTACCGCTTCGGCCTTCTTAGCGTCCGCCAGCCTGGCGGCCGCGATAGCGATCTTTTTAAGTTTTTGTTGAACCGGTTGATTGTCTGTCATATAGTGTACTTTTGCGTTTTAAGCTGCTGCATGAGCGCGGCTTCCGTCCTGTGTTCGATGTTCTCTATCGCGGAGCCCATGATGGAAGATATTGTATTAAATATAGTGGTCAGATTATTTTTTTCATAGTTGGAGACGCCGGAAGACTTGGAAAAAGTTATATAGCCGGCCGGCCGGCCGTGCGCATAGAAAACCATGAGATAGGAAAAGTCGTTGATCCAGCCGCTCTTGAGCGCCCCTTTCGTTTCCAGGCCGGCGGACTCCCTCGCGAAAGAGTTTTTGGAAACCACTTCCTCAAACTCTTCATTGAACTGGTTGTATGAATACCCCTGAAAGTTCCAGACGCCTTCAAAATAAATTGAGATATCCTCAACGGTCAGCTTTATAAATTCCGCCGCGGACTTATAATCCCTCATAACCAGATTGCTCATATCGAACAGCATAGTGAGTTCGCTTGAGGTATGCTGCAGCCGCTTGGCTATAACCTTCACAAGTTCGGTGAAAATGGCGGTGCCGTTCTCCGGATTTTCCTTGATGAATTTAAAAAATTCCGCGCGCCTTATCTCGTAGAGTAACGAGTCCTTCTCCGCGCGGGCCTGGGCGAAGCGCGTCTGATTTTCCAGCACGGACATCTCCCCGAAAAACTCCCCGTCCGCAAGTATGGCCAGCGGTTTGTATTCCTTGCCGGCCTCGTCCAGACCTTTTTCTATGACCACCTGTCCCTCCGCAATGATAAAAAGAGTGTCGCCTTCGCTCTTTTCCTTAAATATAATATCTCCGGCCTTGTAGGAAACCCTTTTAAAGGTCCGGCTGAATTCTTCCAGCATAGTCTCGGAAAAATTCTTAAACATCAATATCTTCTTAAGAATCTCTATCTCCCCGTCCATATACCCGCCTCCTGTTTAAAACCGCCCGGCGACTATCCCACAGCCCCGCGATTAAACGGCCGTTTGCGACACTTGGTTGCAGAGCGCCTTGAACGTCTCCTGGGCGTGAGCCTTGGCCGCGGCGACATCAAAAGCCACCAGATTTTGTTTTACAAGGTTGGCCAGCGCCTTGTCCATGGGGACCATGCCGACTTTGGCCCCGGTCTCGATAGCGCTGTAGATCATGTGGGTTTTGCCTTCGCGTATAAGGTTCGAGATGGCGGACGTCATGATCATAACCTCGCGCGCCGCGACGCGCCCCTTGCCGTCCTTACGGGGCAGAAGTATCTGTGAAACCACTGCCTGAAGAGAGCTGGCGAGCTGCACGCGCACCTGCGTCTGCTGGTGCGGCGGAAAAACGTCTATTATACGATCCACGGTTGAAGGAGCGTCCTGGGTATGCAGGGTGGCGAACGACAAGTGTCCTGTTTCAGCCGCGGTGATGGTCAACTGAATGGTTTCCAGATCCCGCATCTCGCCCACCAGAATAACGTTGGGATCTTCGCGGAGCGCCGCCCGCAGGGCGTTGCTGAAAGACTTGGTGTGCTGGCCTATCTCGCGCTGGCGTATAACGCAGCTCTTGGCCTCATAGGTGAATTCTATGGGGTCCTCGATAGTAAGCATGTGCCCGCGCTTTTTCTGGTTTATGAGGTCCAGGATGGCGGCCAGCGTGGTGGATTTCCCGGAACCGGTAGGGCCGGTCACCAGCACCAGTCCTTTGTGCAGGGTGGAAAGCCCTGTAATAACTGGGCCCAGATTCAACTGTTCCGGCGTGGGGATGATGGAGGGGATAACGCGCATAACGGCCTCTACGCCGTTTCTGGCCACCAGAACATTCAGACGGAACCGGGAAACGCCCGTGATGGCGAAGGAACAGTCCAGTTCCCAATTCGCCTCGAATTTGGCGCGCTGTTCGTCGTAAAGCGCGGAGTAGATCATCGTTTTGGTATCTTCGGCTTTGAGGACCGGCATCGTATCGGTGACCGGGATCATCTCTCCGTTCCTGCGCATCATAGGCGGCTTGTTGACGGCTATGTGAATGTCGCTGGCCCCGCTGGCCACGGCCGTCTTAAGTACTGTAACCAGATCTATCATTTTATTCCCCTCTCTATATTAGTGTAGTCGAAATCCGCGCCCAGTATTATTCTGGCCTGGACAATGCCTATCCTGTCAACCTTGGAATATATCTCCAGACCCCTCAGCCCCAGAGTTTCCCTGAGCCGGAGTGCCCCTTCAAGGTTATCGGAACAGTTTACAATTTTTGTCTGTTTTTCCACACTGCCGTAAGTGCCGAAGTCTATCACGTCAAAACCTTTTTTGCGGAGGTATTTGGTGACCAGGCGGGCAAGGTCTTTCCTGCCCGAAGCGTTAAGGACCTCAAGGCGTACCAGATCCATAGCCGGTTCCGTTTCTCTAACCGCCGCAACCGCCTCCGGAAGTTCGCCGGGCCGGGACTTATCAAAATCTTCCTTTATAAAATTGGAAGAATTAAGGCGGGAAAGCTCCAGCGTTAAAAGGAAGAGATCATGTGCGGAAAGATTTGTGGCTTCATTTTTTTTTAAATCCCGCAGATAGCGGAACAGCCCGCCAAGCTGCGCCGGACGCGCGCGCCAGGTGTTGACCAGTTTTTCAAAGGCGTCCATATCCGGCCCGCCCGTGGCCGCGACCTCTATGTAAGCCGGATCTTCCCGCGCGGTGTCCCCGCTTTTTGAAAAAAGCTTCAAAACTTCGCAAGCCCGCTGATATGCCGATCCGCTGCGCGCGGCTTTGGCCGGCAATCGCACGGCGTTGAGGGTCCTTGAAAAAGACTGGTAAATAAAAAGCATCGGCCGTTCTTTGTTCAACAGAACAAGTTCAACGTCTTCGTTGGCGGCCAGCCGCCTTGAGATGGGAGAAAGGTAATGCGCCGAGGCCAGGACCAGCGTAGCCAGGCCGCCGGCCGTGAGGATCATTATTTGCCTTTTTTTAACAGACTGTTCCATACTTTCACGCTTTCCGGATGCGGCCAGCCGCCGGACTTGAACGCATAGACAAGTTTAACATAATTGGCGGCCGCGTAAGCCGCGTCCAGGTCTCTGAAAGCCAGTTGCCTGACCGCGCCCGCTTCTGGAAAATTCCGGCCGGCGGCCGCCAGATCTGAGACATACATTATCTTGTCCAGAAGCCCGGGAGAAACCGCCCCCAGGGTGTGGGAGCGTATGGCTTTCAGGACGGCGCGGTCTTTCACGCCGAAACTTTTTGCCGCCAGCTCCGCGCCGGCGTAAGAATGGAGGATAATGGGGGCTTTTTCCAGCGTTTCCCTTAACGCCGGGACCCTGAGCCGGGTTTTCAGGACGTACGCGGACAAAGCGCGCGGGCCCAGGTCGCGGGCGGCGTCATGCAGCAATGCGGTAAGCGCCGTCTTTCGGAGATCGGCGCCGTATTTCAAGGCCAGTTCCAGCGCCAGCCGTGCGGTTTCCCTGGTATGACGGAACCGGGCCGGAGTCATCATCCCGGCGACCCTGCGGCGCAGGCCGGCAAAATAAAGCCCGCGCGCGGATATATATTTTTTGGCGCCTTTAAAAAGTCCGGGCTGCTCAATACCCGCGAAAAGCCCCGTTTTCAGCGTGGTAGAGGAGATCAGAGGAAACCGGCCCCGGAGCAGCGTATAGGGAAGCCTGCGCGGATTTTTCAGCGGAAAACCTTTACGCGTCCCCACCAGCAGGCGGGCATCGGCCAGGATACGCCGGTAATTCTTCCAGCGGTGAAAAGTTTCAAGACAATCGGAACCCATCAAGAAGTAAAACTCTGCGCCGGGATGTTTCTTTCTGAAAAACGACACTGTCCGCCAGGTATAGGTCAGGCGGCCGCGTTCAAATTCATAAGGATGTATTTTTACGCGCGTTTCTCCGCCGAGGCCGGCGGACTTCAGTCCGGATCTAAGCATCGCGGCGCGCTCGCCGAAAGCGGCGCAGGGGAGATCTTTAAACGGAGAACGCAGACCGGGAACCACATAGAGAACCGCCGGGTCCAGAACCTTCAAGGCGGACCCGATAAGGGCGAAATGTCCCCTGTGCGGGGGATCAAAAGTGCCGCCGTAAATTATGATCTTTTGTTTCTCGCCCCTGTTCATGCCGGCTTATCTCCTGTGACCGCTTTACAGCCATCGGCCCTGTTGAGACACCCGTGAGGGCTGACTTCTCCAGCAAACCGAACACGCGGCCGGAGCCGCCCGCCCGCAAAGCCCGTGTTGTACGGCCCGGATAACGGATTATATTGTATAATATACTTAAAGTTCGTACTTTAAAAAGCCACCGTACACTATGAGTTCCAAGCGCGACAACTGTATAATCCTCCTGATAGAACCGCCCGTTACGGAACGCATCGATCCGGAATTTGTAAACGCTTTCGGCGCGGAGCGCGCCGTGCATATACATCTTGAACTTCTTCAGAACGCCTATAAATTGGCTAAGAATTTTAAAGATTCCATACTGATCCTTTCATTTGACAAATCCCCCCGGCATCCCGACCTGACCTGGCTTGATACCGAAGACCCCGGGTTTCTGGAAGCCAAAGGCAAAAATTCGGAGGACAGAATCACGGAGGCTTTTCAATTGGCCTTCAACACCGGGGCTAAAAAGGTACTGCTTTTAAGCCACCTGTCTCCGGAAGTTAAATCCGAATGGCTTTATCAGGCTTTTGACTCGGTTGCCGAAAAGACCCTCGCCTTGGGCCTTAACCAAGACGGCTCAATTTATCTCGTGGGCCTGACCCTGAACAACCTCAAGGTACTGGAAAGATTGTCATTCATATCCGCAAAAACGGCGGAGGAGATAACCGAACATACAAAAAAGAACAAGCTCGGCGTTTTCTCCCTGCCGGAGGCTTACGCCGTAAAGAACGAGGAGAATCTGCGCAAATGGATGGAATCGAGGGATTCCGCCCAGTCGCTCTTTAAAGCTCCCTCCGGCCCCGGCGCGGCTCCCCATGAAGAAAAGAAGCACGGCGGGCGCGGCCACAAAAATCCGGCCTCGCAGCCTCAGCCTTTACCCGGCGCGGAAAGAAAACCGCTTTAACCCCAAAATTTCAGTTCCCGGCCGCCCTCATTTGCCGCTTGATAATAGCTCCTGCCGTTGCACCGCCGGCATGATAAACGTTAAAGATAAGAAATTACCAGGTTATAGCGCCTTCGGAGGTTTCCCCTGATGCACGACCATAGAACCATCTGCGAACGTATCCTGCGCCTGGCCGGACGCTGCCCGGCTGAAGTAATAATAACCTCTACGGATTCGGCATTGACCCGCTTTGCCGGCAACGTTATTTCCCAAAACGTCTCCAACACCGCCACCGAAATATCGGTTCGCTTGACCGACAAAGGCCGCGTGACCAGATTTACCCTCAACCAACCCTCCGAAACCGCGCTGAAAATGGGGTTTTCCCGCGCGCTTGAAACGCTTAGAACCCAGAAGAAAAACCCCCGCCTTATGCCGCTGTCGAAACCCGTTCCCGTTAAGAAGACTAAAAAACTATTTTTTCCGGGCACGGCGGAGCTGCCGCCGGCGGAGCGGGCGGCACGCGCAGGCATATTGATAAAAAAATGCAAAAAGGCCGGAGCGACAGCCTACGGGACCTATGAGAACGGCGCCGCGGCCATCACGGTAGCCAACACTTACGGAGTACGCGCGTTCCACAAAGAAAGCTACGCCATATACAGCGTGACCGTCAGGGACGGGAACGGTTCCGGCTGGGCGGAATCCCCCGCCTCCGATGCGCGGGAAATAGACTTCGACCGCGTTGACCGGACGGCCATGGAAAAGGCGCTTCTTTCCAGAAATCCGAGGAGCGTAAAACCCGGCCGTTACACAGTGATCCTTGAGCCGGCGGCGGCCGCTGATCTCGTATTATTTATGGGCATCTACGGTTTCGCCGCGCAGTTCTATCAGGAGGGACAAAGCTTCGTAACAGGAAAATTGGGTGAAAAGGTCGTGAGCGAAAAGATAACAATAGAGGACAACGCTCTGGACGGCTTAAGCGCCGGCATGCCTTTTGATTATGAGGGGATGCCCAGGCGAAAAGTTACGCTTATAGAAACCGGCGTCGCGCGGGCGCTGGTCCACGACAGAAAAACCGCCGCCCTGGCGGGGAGAACAACCACCGGGCATGCCCTGCCAGTCCCCAATACTTACGGTCCCATCCCGGCTAATCTCGCGTTGCTGAAAGGCGGCTCATCCATGGAGGAAATGATAAAAAGCACTAAAAAAGGTATTTTAGTGACCAATTTTCACTATACCAACCTTCTCAAACCTCTCACCGTGAAAATGACGGGCATGACCAGGGATGGAACCTTTATGATAGAGAACGGACGCGTGGCTTATCCGATAAAAAATCTGCGGTTCACCGAAAGCGCCGTAGAGGCGTTCAATAGAGTGGAGGCCGTGGGCGATAAGCCGCAGGCGTATATTTCCTGGGGCCGTGTATCCGCGCCGGCCCTCAAGATAAGGAATTTTAATTTCTCCTCATCTACGGAATTCTAAAATCAAGCATCGCCCTTTTAAAACCAGATCACTCTAAACGGAGACCATAATGTTCACCTTCGCTAATAAAGCCATTGAAATAGCGGATAAACACAAGGCCGATTTCGGCGACATACGCATAATTGAGGCCAGGCGCCAGACGTTGAGCGTAAAACAAGGAGAGATCGGCGCTCTTAACGACACCGTGACTCTGGGTTTCGGCGTGCGCATACTTTTTGACGGCGCCTGGGGCTTCGCTTCCAGCGACCTAATGACCGCCGGCGAAATAGAGCGCGTGACCAAATTCGCCTTAAACATAGCCAAAGCCAGCGCCACTTTAAAAAATAAAAAAGTGCGCCTCGCCCATGAACCCGCCTATCGGGACTTCTGGCAAACGCCGTTCATCACGGATCCGTTCGCAGTCGCCATAGAGAAGAAACTGGATATGCTTTTCGCTATTGATAAAGTCCTGAGAAAGGACGCGAAAATAAAATCCGCAGTCTCCAGCATGGACTTTATCAGAGAACACCAGTGGCACATGACCACGGAAGGCTCCAGGATCGAGCAGGTGCTGCTTTCAAGCGGCGCGGGCTACGTCTGCCATGCCGTGGACAAAGGCGAAGCCCAGACCCGTTCTTATCCGTCCACACACGGCGGCCAGACCCTCTCCATGGGATATGAACTTATAGAAAGCCTGGATCTGCCGGGAAACGCGGAACGCGTCCGCGGCGAAGCCGTGGCGCTTTTAACCGCGCCGGCCTGCCCGCGCGGCCGCAAAGACCTTATCATCTACGGCAACCAGCTGGCCCTTCAGATCCACGAATCCGTGGGCCATGCCTGCGAACTTGACCGGGTTCTGGGTTACGAAGAATCCTACGCGGGGTCCAGCTTCGCCACCACCGAAAAACTGGGGGATTTCCGCTATGGTTCGCCCATAGTAAATCTTGTGGCCGACGCCACGCTGCCCGGCGGCCTGGCCACCGCCGGTTACGACGACGATGCGGTAAAAGCCCAGCGCTGGCACATAGTTAAAGAAGGCGTCCTGAGCGGCTACATGACCAACAGGGAATTCGCCGGTCGAATAAACAAAGACCGCAGTTGGGGTTCTTGCCGGGCCGACGGCCATAATAATATACCGATAACAAGGATCTGCAACCTCAGCCTTATGCCGGGATCCGTATCCGAAGAGGATCTTATCAAAGATACAAAAGACGGCGTCATCATGGAAAATAACAGATCCTGGAGCATTGACCAGAAGCGCCTGAACTTTCAGTTCGGCTGTGAGATAGGCTGGCTGGTAAAGAACGGAAAAAAAACGAAGATGATAAAAAATCCCACCTACCAGGGCATCACGCCGGAATTCTGGAATTCCTGCGACGCCATCGCGAACGAGAATTCCTGGCGTCTGTGGGGCGTGGCGAATTGCGGCAAGGGCCAACCCACCCAAACCGCTATGATGTGCCACGGGAACAGCCCTTCCCGCTTCAGGAAAGTTAAAATAGGAGTGACCGCCTGATACAAAATGGTCCCTTTCCGGTAAATACCGGCCTATCCGCTTAATTCGGATAATAGGTAAGCCGGAAATTACGGTTTCCGCAATCCTCACCCATTTATTAATTATAATATACCACAAACAATACCTGAAAATACCTGTTGACTTTTTCGGTTAAAAAAACTACCCTTATTAAAGGTTCTAATGTGTTTAATAAGCATTTAATATCTATTTAACACGGCCCTATAGCAGGTTGCTCATTAATAATATTAAAAATAGTTATTAACCAAAAAAATGCTTGTTTTATAAACACTTTTTAAGTTTTGGCATAATCTACTAACAGTTGTGGATAAGTTGTGGATAACCCTACAGACATAAAAGAAATTTGGCAGGATATATTAAAAAGGCTTGAAGGCGATATAGGTCTTGAAGCCGTGGATCTTTGGCTTAGGCCGATAAAGCCGCTGGTAATAGAGGCCGACACTCTCAAGTTGGAAGTACCGGATCCGATAATATATAAGACCGTTAAAGAACGGTATGAAGAAAATATAGTGAAAACGGCGTTAGCCGTAACCGGAAATAACTTCACTATAAATTATTCATTATCTCTCGCATCAAGCGAACCAAAACCGGCGCCGAAAATTGAACCGGCTCGCGAAGGCCATCTTACCCGCGCGCCCGGCATGGGTCAAACCCAGGCTTTTGCGTTCAATCCCAATTACACTTTTGAGACTTTTATAGAGGGCGCTTCCAATAGATTCGCCTACGCTTCCGCTGTAGCCCTGGCTCAGAAACCCGGTAAATCCAATCCTTTCTTCATTTACAGCGCTCCGGGTCTGGGAAAAACTCATCTTCTTCACGGAATCGCTAATGAGATGCTTAAAAACAACCCCGGCGCCAGGATAATTTACACGGCAAGCGAAAATTTCGTCAACGAATATATAGAGAACCTGCAGAACAAGACCCCGGAAGCTTTCAGAAATAAATACAGAAAACTGGACTGCATACTCCTTGACGATATTCAGTTCCTTATCGGCAAGGATAAAAGCGAAGAAGAATTTTTCTATACCTTTAATTCCCTTTTCGAATCAAAAAAACAGATAGTAGTAACCTCCGACAGGCCTCCCAAGGAATTAGCCCTGAACCAGCGCCTGGTTTCCAGGTTTCTTTCCGGCCTGGCGGTGGACATTAAGATGCCCGATTTTGAGACACGTATCGCCATTCTCCGGCAGAAAAAAGAAATGCATAAATTCACGATTCCGGACGATGTCATAACTTTTATAGCTGAGAATGTAAAAAAGAATATAAGAGAACTTGAGGGCTGTCTTATAACCGTGGGAAATTACTGTTCCAATATGCGTACCCATCCGACGATAGATATAGTAAAGGAAATAATAAAGGACCACATCGCCCCCGGAGACCAGGAAGACAGCCGGATAAACATCGACCTGATAAAAACCGTGGTAGCCGATAAATACGGCATGGACAGGAAAGATTTTAAATCCCCGCGTAAAACCGAAGCTATAGCTTTCCCGCGCCAGATAGCGATGTTTCTGGCCTGCGACCTCACTGAAATGTCTCTCCCGGAGATAGGAGATTCTTTCAACAGGGACCACACCACTGTGATGTTCGCGCGGGATAAAATAAAACAACTGGTACATACGGATCCCTATTTTAATGAAGTGATAAACCAGTTGATATCTAAGATAAAAGCTGTTAGTAACTCTTCATAACCCCTGAAAAAGAGATTTTTTGGGGAATGTATTAGTAAATTTGGTTGAGATGTTAGTATTTTTTCCAAATAGAACTAACATTATTAACATTATAAACACCCACTATTAAAGACGGAGAATACGATGAAAATAAATAGTAATAGGGAAAAACTAATAAAAGGTCTCCAAACCATACAAGCCGGCGTTTCCGCCAAAACCGGCACCATACCTATACTACAGAACTTTTTAATGGAAACGGAAGATAAGGGCCTTAAAGTGGTTTTTACGGACCTGGAAATGGCCATAAAACATCATATAAATGTGGATGTAAAGACTGAGGGAAGCATAACTATACCCATAAAAAAGTTTATGGAAATAGTCCAGAATATGGGAGAAGAGTCGGAAGTTAATATATCGGTTGATGATTCCAACAGAGTGGCTATAAATAGCGGTAAATCCAAATTTAAATTAAGCGGCGCGCCCAAAAACGATTATCCGGTAATCCCGGACCTTGATGAAAGCAACTCCTTCAAGATTCCCTCCGGAATACTGTTTTCAATGATAAGCGGTACTATTTTTTCCGCTTCAACGGAGGATGATAGGCATTTTTTAAACGGTCTCCTCTGGAAATATGAAAAAGAAATTTTTTGCGTGGTGGCCACCGATGGACGGCGCCTGGCGCTGGCTTCCACGGATAAAGTGAAAATAAAAAAAGATTTTAAAATAATAGTGCCTTCCAAAATATTAAATGAAATGGTTAAGTTTATAAAATCGTCGGATATAGACGATAAAGATGAAATATTGGTGGGGCTTTCTCCTAATCAGATCGGTTTTAAAATAGCAAAAACGGTTTTTATTTCAAGGCTTATAGAGGGTAACTTTCCGGCTTATGACCAGATCATTCCCAAAACCAAGGAAATTTCCGTGGAGATAAATACTCCGAAGCTGGCGGCCGTGACCAAAAGGGCGGCTATATGCTCTAACGAGCGCGGCGGAGTGGTTAAATACACCTTTAAAAAAGGGATGCTTATTGTAAATTCTTCTTCCCAGACCATGGATTTTGAGGATGAATTGGAAGTTGATTATAAAGGCAAAGATTTTCAGATCAGTTTTAATCCCAAATTTATATTGGACATACTGAGGACTGTCGGGGAACAGAACATTATTCTTGATTTTAACACTCCATCAACTCCGGTCATGGCTAGAATACCCGGCAACGAAGACTTTACATACATAGTAATGCCGCTCAGAACGCAGTGATCTGACTTATAAAACAGATAACAGGCGGTGGATATTGGGATTTGCCGAAATTTTTACCGGTACATATTTTCAGTTACCCCTTATTATAAGCCACTATCATAATGTTTCTAACCAAAAGATCATCTAACTGGACCAATATAGGATACGTTAAAAAATCCTGGAAGACGCTTGGCGGAATAATTCCGGAAAGGCTGGTTATTCTTGACGCCGTCTGGAAAAAAGAGATAGGAAGGATAGCCGAACATTGTGAATTATTAGGAGTTAACAAAGGTTATATAGTGGTGAAGACCGAGTCTTCCGTGGTTTATAACGAGATTTTTATGAACAGCAGACAAATTTTAAAAAGTCTTAACAAATATTTCGCCAAACCATGGCTTAAAGGAATAAAACATGAATAAGACCCATAACCCGAAAACTGAAAGCTACGATGCTTCGCAAATACAGGTGCTGGAGGGCCTTGAAGCGGTAAGAAAAAGGCCGGCAATGTATATAGGATCTACCGGGGCGCTGGGACTGCATCATCTGGTTTATGAGGTGGTGGATAATTCAATAGACGAGATCCTGGCCGGGGGCTGCAACAGCATAGAAGTGGTTCTTAAGGAAGAAAATATCTGTTCCGTTACCGATAACGGGCGCGGTATCCCGGTGGATCCCATGAAGGAAGTGAAGGATCCCAAACTCAAGGGTAAATCCGCGTTGGAAGTGGTTCTTACCGTGCTTCATGCGGGCGGCAAATTTGATGGCGGTGGCTATAAAGTTTCCGGCGGCCTGCATGGCGTGGGCGTATCGGTGGTGAACGCTCTTTCCGAGTGGATGGAAGTGGAGGTTTACCGGGAAGGAAAGGTCTGGACCCAGGGTTATGAACGCGGAAAACCGAAAGCCGACGTTAAGGCCAAAGGTGAGACCGCGGAACATGGGACCCGCGTAACTTTTAAACCAGATACAAAAATTTTCGGCGACGTCATTTTCTCCTTCGATACGGTTTCGAACCGTCTCAGGGAGCTCGCTTTCCTGAATCCCGGAGCCCGCATCACCATAATAGACGAGCGCGAAGATAAAAAACACACCTTCTTTTTTGAGGGAGGCATAAAACAATTCGTTAAATTTCTTAATACCAATAAGACCGTGCTGCACGAAGAGCCTATATTTATTTCCAAGACCGACGGCGAAGTGATGCTGGATCTGGCCATCCAGTATAACGGAGATTATTCCGAAAATATCTACTCTTTCGTTAATAACATCAAGACCATAGAGGGCGGCACTCATGTGTCCGGCTTCAGGTCTTCTTTGACCCGGGTTATTAACGATTACATTAAAAAATACGATTTGCTTAAAGATAAGGAGTATACCGTCACCGGGGATGACGTCAGGGAGGGGCTGACTACCGTCATCTCGGTAAAGCTGCCTCACCCGCAGTTCGAAGGCCAGACCAAGACCAAGCTCGGCAATTCCGATGTGGAGGGGATCGTTAAATCCATAGCCGGAGAGATGTTGAACGTTTTTTTTGAGGAACATCCTTCCACAGCCAAAGCTATCTGTCAGAAATCCATAGGCGCGGCCGATGCCAGGGAAGCCGCCAGGAAAGCGAAGGAACTGGCGCGCCGCAAAGGCTCGCTTACCGATTCCGGACTGCCCGGCAAGTTAGCCGACTGTCAGGAACGAGACCCCGCCAAAGCCGAGATCTTTATAGTGGAAGGAGACTCGGCCGGCGGTTCGGCCAAGCAGGGTCGGGACCGCGTGTTCCAGGCCATTCTGCCGCTCCGGGGAAAGATCCTGAACGTGGAAAAATCGCAGCTTGTAAAGATAATCTCAAACGAGCAGGTGCGCACGCTTATATCGGCTATCGGCACCGGTGTCGGGGAAGGCGAAGACGGGTTTAACCTGGAAAAGCTACGGTACCATAAGATAGTGCTTATGGCCGATGCCGATGTGGACGGCCAGCATATCCGCACCCTGCTCCTTACTTTTTTCTACCGTCAAATGCGCCCTCTTATAGAGCAGGGCCATATCTATATCGCGCAGCCGCCGCTTTATAAGGTCAAAAAGGGGAAATTTGAAAGTTATTTCGACAACGAGGAAAAACTCCAGGCTTGGCAGTTGAAAGAGGCTATAGCTAGCGTTTTGGTCAAAAACGCCAAAGGAAAAAAGATGGAGACCAAGGAGTTAAGCGACCTGCTGGCTCTTGTCATTTCGCTTGAAAACGTGATCAGGAAGATGGAAACTAAAAATACAACTTTAGCGGACTATCTGACTTTTGCGGCCGGGGGAAAGATCCCTCTTTACCGCATAGAGACCGCTCCTGAAACCTATAAATACTTCTATACGGAGAATGAGTGGCTCAGCTACTCCAATGAGTATATCGCTAAACGTAAGGAAACGCTTTCCAAGGAGCTGAAGGAGGGGGAACTGGATATGGAAAGCGAAAACCTGGGGCCGGAATTCCAGTCCCTGGGCGAGTTTACCCGCATAACCAATATAAATCAGAAGCTTAAGGCCCTCGGATATGCGGTGGAAAACCATGTTTGCGCGGAAGAGGGAAAGAAGGATTTTGTTTTCGAGGTTTGCACGGAAAAATCCTCGGTCAAGACCAATGACATGAAGACTCTGCTCGAAACGGTTCTGAAGATAGGCTCCGCCGGCGCCAATATCCAGCGCTATAAAGGTTTGGGTGAAATGAACCCGGATCAGCTTTGGGAAACCACGATGGACCCCTTCAAGCGCAGGCTTCTGAAGGTTTCTCTCCAGGATCCAGCCGAGGCGGAAGGTATTTTTACCACGCTTATGGGTGATAAGGTGGAGCCCAGAAGGGTATTCATAGAGCAGAACGCCCTTGAAGCCAGAAACCTGGATATCTAACGGGTGTCGAAGAGTTTTAACATGCCGGCGTTAACCCGAACCGTGCAGTTCAACTTGGTTTCCATTGGAAGATCAGGTGAACAAAAAAATGCAATACCTGCGTAGGTGCCGTATCAGGGCCTATGGCCATTAGACGGCCGGGATTCCCCGCAGCAGCGGGTCGAAAACCAAGCGCAATGCGCGCCAGGTTTTCGAGGGCGTATGCCGCGCGAAGCGCACCTGAGCTCCGCGAAAGGGAAAATTCAACTGAATTTTTCAGGTTAAATATCTTCAGGAATTATTTTCCGCGGCCGTAACGAGGCGACTCTTTACCGCTTTTGATTTATAAGGAGCATCTATGACAGAACACAAGGACCCCAAACACCAGCCGGTTGAAAATCTTTTTACCAATATAGTGGACCGCGATATAAGCGAGGAAATGAAATCCTCCTATATCGAATATTCCATGAGCGTTATCGTGGGCCGGGCTCTGCCCGACGTGCGCGACGGCCTGAAACCTGTGCACCGGCGTGTGCTTTACACCATGGACGACATGGGGCTGCAGCATAATAAACCATATAAGAAATCCGCCCGCGTGGTCGGAGATGTTATGGGTAAGTACCATCCGCACGGGGATGTGGCTATTTACGACACGATGGTCCGCATGGCCCAGCCGTTCTCTCTGCGCTATACGCTGGTGGACGGCCAGGGTAATTTCGGTTCGGTGGACGGCGATCCAGCCGCCGCCATGCGTTATACCGAGGCCCGGCTTTCCGGCATCGCCGATGAGCTGCTGGCCGATCTTGAAAAAGACACCGTGAAATTTGTTCCCAACTACGACGGTTCTATGAAAGAACCTTCTGTCCTGCCCGGCAAGCTCCCGAACCTGCTTGTGAACGGTTCCAGCGGTATAGCCGTAGGCATGGCCACCAATATACCCACCCATAATCTGGTGGAAGTCTGCGACGCCACCATCGCCGTTATAGAAAACCCAGATATCGAGATTAAAGATCTGATGAAGATCATCAAGGGGCCGGATTTCCCGACCGGCGGTATCATCCGCGGCCGCAAAGGGATCAAGGACTATTTCGAAACGGGCCGTGGCTCTATTAAAACGCAGGCGAGGGCCGAGATCGAGGAAATGAAGGGGAACCGCGAAGCTATCATCATAACCGAGATCCCCTACCAGGTCAATAAATCCACGCTGATAGAATCCATCGCGGAACTGGTAAAAGACAAGAAGATACCGGATATCTCCGATATCCGCGACGAGTCCGACAGGCGCGGCATGAGGGTGGTCATAGAGATCAAACGCGACGGCAATGCCCAGGTCGTCCTGAACCAGCTTTACAAACATACCCAGATGGAGACTTCTTTCGGCGTCATTATGCTGGCCATAGTGGACGGCCGGCCCAAGGTACTTCCAATTAAGGATGTGATGCAGCACTATGTGCGCCACCGCCGCCTAATGGTGGTCAATCGCACCAAATACGATCTTAACAAGGCGCTGGCCCGCGCGCATATTCTGGAAGGCTACCTCATCGCCCTCCAGAACATAGACGCCGTGGTGGAGATCATAAAAAAATCCAAGGATTCACTTGAGGCCAAACTTAAATTGATAAAGCAGTTCGCTTTAAGCGATATCCAGGCCCAGGCGATACTCGATATGCGCCTGCACCAGCTCACCCGCCTTGAAGTGGGCGCCATAGAGGAAGAGCATAAGGCCCTGATGAAACTGGTGGCTGAACTGCGCGCCATCCTGGCCGACCCCAAAAGGGTCCTCAAAATAATAATCGAGGAACTGAAGGAACTTAAGGAAAAATACGGGGATAAGCGTAAGAGCGAACTGACCGGAGAGGCCGCGGAACTGGATATAGAGGACCTTATACCGGAAGAAAATGTGATCATTACGATGTCCCACGGCGGCTATATCAAGAGGATAGCGGCTGATACCTATAAAGTGCAGGGCCGGGGCGGAAAAGGCATCATCGGTTCCGACGTCAAGGAAGAGGACTTTATTGAAAAGCTCTTTGTGACCTCCAGCCACGCCACGATCCTTCTGTTCACCACCCGTGGCAAAGTTTACGCGCTGAAAGGTTACGAGATCCCGGAGGGGAACCGCACTTCCCGCGGCAAGGCCATAGTGAACCTGCTGCAGGTCAAAGACGAAAAGGTTACCTCGGTTATCGCTATAGAGTCTTTTGAAGAAGCCAAAGGCAGGGAATCCTACCTTGTAATGTGCACCCGCAAAGGCAATATCAAGAAGACCCCGATCAAAGACTTCTCCAATATCCGGCGCTCCGGCATAAACGCTATAACGCTTGAGGACGGGGATATCCTTACGAACGTCGGGCACACCGACGGTAAATATGAGATCATCATCGGCACCAGATGCGGCATGTCCATAAGGTTCAACGAGTCCGACGTCCGGTCCATGGGCAGGAACGCCATGGGCGTGCGCGGTATCCGCCTGGATAAGGACGACCAGGTCATCTCCATGGAGGTAGCCGAGCCCAAGAGCAAGAAGACCCTGCTGACAGTTTGCGAGAACGGCTATGGGAAACGGACCGATCTGGACGAGTATCGCAATCAGCATCGCGGCGGCTCGGGTGTTATAACTATCAAGGCAACCGATCGCAACGGAGCCGTGGTGGCCATACATTTGGTGGAGAATAAAGACCATCTTATGGTTATGACCGAGAAGGGAAAGATCATCCGTATGCCCTGTAAGGATATCCGCGCCATCTCTAGGAACACACAGGGCGTCAGATTGGTCCGCCTTGAGGAAGGCGACAAGATAGGTTCCGTGGAGCCTATCGTGGACGATGAGGAAGTAGTGGTGGAAGAACCGAAGAAATAAAATCTCTTTATTTTTTCACGCTGAAATATTCCGGAGCCGCGCGGGAAAATATCCGTCGTTGTTCCGGGCGTTTCGGAATATCAGGCGCGGAAGAATATCGCATGAAAAATAAAGAAAATATAAATATTAAAAAAGGCGGGCGCGCGGCGTTCGGGCGCGTGGACGCGTTTATCCAGGATAAAATTTCAAAAGGACGGTACGGTTTTAATGAATTGATAAAGGCCGGAGCGGATAGCGGCCGGATGCTCAAAAGACCGTTCAGTTATCTTGAAACTTTCATTAACGATGCCGGCGTAGCCGCCATTCACCCCAGTTCCAAGTATCTGGTCGCCCGTGTGGTGCGTGCGGTAGAGCAGGGGGGGCCCAGAGTAGTTGTGGAATTCGGCGCGGCCGAAGGCGTGATGACGAAAAAGATCTTAAAGATCCTGGCTCGCGACGGCCGGCTGGCGGCGATAGAACGGAACGAAGGTTTTTATAAGAAACTGGCTGAGATCGAAGATCCGCGCTTGCGGACCGCGCGGGGAGATGTGCGGAATATGGCCGATATCCTCCGCGGGATGGAAATAAAAAATGCGGATTGTTTTGTTTCCGGGATCCCGTTCAGTTTTCTTTCTCCGGAAGAGCGGTTTACTCTGATCCGCGAAATTTACGCGCATTTGCCGCATGGGGGGAGATTTGTGGCGTATCAATGCACTACACACCTGATCCCGTTGCTGCGCAAACAGTTCCGGCAGATAAAAGTGGAACTTGAAATACGCAATATGCCGCCGCACTTTGTTTTCACCGCTATAAAAAAATAATCCTACTTTTTCAGGTTTTGCCAGCCCCGGTCTTTGGTCGTATGGCGCTTATAGGGGGTGAGGTTTGCTTCCCTGGCCCGGAGCGTTTTGGTTCTTTCTCCGAATTTGGCGCTCAAGCTCAGCCTGTGAACGTTTCCCAGGTCCCCGAAGGGGGTAAATGCGTAATCCAGGTTAAAGCCGGTGTTGCCGATGCCGAGGCCCAGGGCTATCCCCGAACCGGCGGCCGAGCCGGGCCCCGACACGTAGCCGGCGCGCGCGTAAACAGAGTCCTCTTTGCGTATTGCCAGCTTATATTCGACCCCCATGGCCGCGGAAAGGCCGCCTATAGGCCTGTTTGTCAACTGGATCGTTATCCAGGCCGGATCTAACACGCGCCAGGCCAAGGCGGTCTTGTACGCGGCCGGCAGATCGAATTTATTCCGGTAAAGTTTAAGTTTTGTGCCGATATTTTCCATCCCCAGAACGAAACGCCATTTGCCGTAGTGGTAAAGCAGCCCGGCATCCGCGGCGTACGCGGAATCGCTTTCCTCGCCCGCCTTCTGATAAATTGTCTTGATCCCCAGCCCGCCGCTCAATTTGTCGCCCAGATTTTTCGCGGCCCCAAGCGAGATAAAGCCTTCATTTTCGGTAAAATTGCCGGCCTCTCCGCCGTTGCGGTCGTATTTTTTCATAGAGCCGCTGAAAAGCATGCTTGCCCCGGCTCCGAAAGTCCAATCCGTGCCGGAGGTGTGCACGTAGGAGATGCACTCGTTGCGTATGCCCTCAAGCCACTCCGCGTGGCTGAACATGATCCCTTTCCTGTCGGCCAGCGTCATTGCGGCCGGATTATGGAATATGGCGGAGGCGTCGTCGGCTACGGCCGCAAACGCTCCGCCCATGCCCGCGGCTCTGGCGCCGGTATCTACTTTCATGAATGGCACGGCGTCGGTCCCATTTCCGGAGTAAACGGGTACCAAGGGCGTGAGCCCCAGCGCCAGGAATAATATCGCGGTCCTTTTTACCATAGTATGGCGAATTTACCGGTCGCCTTGCCGTTATTTCCGGTCTTAGCCAGATAGATATACAGCCCGCTGGCCGCTTTATCACCCGAAGAGTTCCTGCCGTCCCATGTTCCTACGTTAAAGTTGTCAATGCCGTCCCCCGGCTTAAGCGTGCGGACCAGTTCCCCGGCCGCGTTATAGATCAGTATCTTAACGCCGGCGGACGCGACGGGAATACCGGAGATGGTCAGGTTGTCGTTCTCCATATAGCACGGGTTGGGGTATGCTTTTATGGAGTCCATTGACTGCTCTCCGGAAGGGAGGCTGCGGATAGAATAGATGGAGAAATGTGGGACGTCCGCTTCAAGGGTGTTAAGGGTTGTGTTCTTGCGCATGCCTTCCACCGTTACCCACTTGTCCAGAACCGGATCAAGATAGTAAAGCCTCAGGAGGTCTTCCGATACATAATCTCCGTCCACGCGCCCGTCGTTGTCCGCGTCAGGCCAGCTCAGGCGTATGGTCACCGGCCTGTTAAAATTACTCACTTTGGTATTTACGGAGTCTGTGGCCGTGAATTCCCTGGTCAGGACGATTCCGCGCAAGCCCACCGAGTCGTGGGTGCGCGAATCTATCGAGCTCGTAAGCGAAGCCGCTGGCGTGGAAATTGTGACCCAGAGGGTTGAGGTATGGGCCGCCGCCGGGAGAATCACGGTGCTGCCGTCGCTGTTGGCCACCGTGCCGCCGGAGGCGGCGGACACCGACGTGTCGATAAGGAACGTGCCCCCTTCGGTTATGGTCGTGCCGTTGTTACCGGCCATGTCGGAGGCGGAGAAAGAGAAAGACGCCGTGCCGGAGGAACACTGGGATTCGATAAAACCGGCGCCGCTCCATACGCCCGGAGATACCTGGCTGAGCGGTATCGGTCTTGCGCTTCCGGAGGACGGTGTAAAATAAAGCGAAGGGGGGGCCGAGAGCGGATTGGTTTCGGTAACCGTAAGTTTTGCCGTAAAAATGCCGCTTTTCAACGGCGGCGCGGGCGTCAGTTCAACCTTGGCCGTGGGGCTGGCCGTATCTATCTTCTGGCCGCTTGAAATCACGGGCGAGGAGGTAATCCCCTGATTGGGACGTGTCTTAACCGCAAAGTAATAGATAGTTCCTTCGGAAAGGCTCAGGCCGGTTCTTGTGACGCTGGTGGCGGTACCGTTGCCTGTCCAGCCCACAACGTCGATAGCGCCTGCGCTGGCGCCTATCGCATACAGGTATTCCGCTATGCCGCTGGGATGATGGGAGGCGTTCCAATTGGCGGAAAGAGTGTCTAGCGAAGAAACATAATCCATGTCCGCGCCTAGCCCGTCGTTCACCGGAGAGATATCTTCGGAAAGAGCGACAAGCTCTTGCCCATTGGAGCTTCTGACCCCGGACTCTATGCCCGCTCCGTTCACGGCTTTTACGGAGAAATAATAAATTCCGCCCTCAACGAGGTTCAGTCCGGTCCTGGTAACGGCGGTGCTGGGCCCGTTATCCGTCCAGGGCGCGATATTTACCGCGCCGGCTGTTGTGCCTATGGCGTAAAGATATCGGGCTATACCGCTCAGCGCGTCGGCCGCCGGCGTCCAGTTAGCCGACAGTTGCGCCGTGGAACTGGAATAACCGGTATCGGCTCCGGGGCCGTCGTTCACCGCCGCCGGAACCGATGGCGGAGTGAGATCAACCGTCTGTCCGTCGGAATTTACCGGGACGCTCTGTCCGGCGCCCGTGTTCTCCGCTTTGACGCTGAAGTAATAAGTCTGTGTATCGGAAAGAGCCAGCCCCGCCCGGGTGACCGACGTGCTCAAACCGTTGTCCGTCCAAGGCGCGATATCGGCGGCGCCTGCCGTGGTTCCGATAGCGTAAAGGTAGCGGCGCAATCCGCTTTGCGGGTCGCCGGAAACGGCCCAGTTGGCTGAAAGCTGCGAAGCCGAATCCGTGTAAGCTATGTCGGCGCCTTCGCCGTCGTTAACAGGCGACGGCGTATAAGGCGGAGACGCGTCCACTAGCTGGCCGGCTGAATAAACCGGGTTGGAATACAGCGAGGCCCCGTTTTTTGCCCTGACCATGAAATAGTATTTTAGGTCGTTTTCCAGACTCAGGCCCGTCGCCGTCACGGAGGTGTTGGCGCCGTTGGATGTCCAGCCCAAGACATCCGACTCTCCGGCGTTAGTGCCTATGGCGTATTCGTAGTCGGCAATTCCCGATTCCCAGTCCGTCGCCGTACCCCAGTTCGCTGAAAGCTGGGTCAGCGAGCCGGCCCAGGCGGAAGCGCCCACGAGACCGTCGAGCACATATCCCACATCGGATGGCGGGGTGAGGTCCGCGTTGACGGTTTGTCCGTTGGAATTTACCGCCGCCGACGGTAGCCCGGAGCCGTTTTCCGCCTTAACCGTGAAATAATATATCTGCCCGTCGGTTAAGTTCAGTCCGGTCTTGGTGACAAAAGTGCCGGTCCCATTGTCGATCCATCCACTTATATTTGTTCCTCCGGCCGTTGTTCCTATGGCGTACCAGTATTTGGCTATGCCGCTCTGCGTGTCGGAACCGGCGCCCCAGTTGGCCGAAAGTTGGGTGAGCGCCCTTGTTTCGGAAATATCGGCGTCCGTACCGTCATTAACGGTACCGGGAACCGAGGGCGCCGTAATATCCACGGTTTGTCCGTTGGAATTTACGGCTCCGGATTGCAGGCCGGCTCCATTCTCCGCTTTGACCGTGAAGTAATAGGCATAGCCGTTGTTCAAGCTAAGGCCGGTTTTAACGACCGATGCGACATTGCCATTGTCGGTCCAGCCTAATATCTCCGTTCCACCGGCTGTTGTGCCTATGGCGTACCAGTATTTGGCTATGCCGCTTTGCGCGTCGGAAGCATAGCTCCAGTTGGCGGAAAGCTGTGAGGATGAACTCGTATAAACAAGGTCGGGGCCCGGGCCGTCATTCACCGCAAGAGGACTTGACGGCGCCGTAATGTCAACCCGCTGGCCATTAGAATTAACGGCGAGAGTCTGCATCCCCGCTCCGTTCTCAGCCTTGACCGTGAAGTAGTATATCTGTCCGCTGGTAAGGTTCAGACCGGTCCTGGTGACGGAAGTATTGGTCCCGTTATCCGTCCATCCTACGACATTGTTCGCCCCGGCGCTGGTGCCTATAGCGTACAAGTAACGGACCAGCCCGGATTCAGAGTCGGAAGACGCCGCCCAGTTGGCCGACAATTGTGTACTGGAGCTAATGTAAGTTATGTCTGCGCCGGTACCGTCATTCACCGGGTTGGGGCTTGTCGGCGCGGTAGTATCAACGCGCTGGCCATTGGAATTAACGGCGGAAGACTGCGTACCGGCTCCGTTCTCGGCCTTTACCGTGAAGTAATATAGCTGGCCGCCGGCAAGGCTCAGTCCGGTTTTGGTGACGGAAGTGCCGGTCCCGTTATCTGTCCACCCCGTAACCTCCGTTCCGCCTGACGTTGTGCCTATTGCATAATAATATTTGGCTATGCCGCTCTGCGCGTCGGAAGCGGCGGTCCAGTTGGCCGAAAGCTGGGAAGGGGAACTTGAATAAGTTATGTCGGCGCCGGCGCCGTCATTAACGGCGCCGGGGGGTGAAGGCGCGCTGGTATCCACAGTCTGTCCGCTGGAGTTGACCGCGGAGGACTGGAGTCCGGCTGTATTCTCGGCCTTTACCGTGAAATAATATAGCTGGCCGCTGGTCAGGCTTAATGCTGTTTTAGTGGCGGAGATATTGGTCCCGTTATCCGTCCAACCTGCAATGTCGGTCCCTCCGGCCGCGGTGCCTATGGCGTACCAGTATCTGGCTATTCCGCTTTGCGCGTCGGAAGCGGCGGTCCAGTTTGCTGAAAGCTGGGAAGAGGAATTAGTGTAAGTTATGTCGGTGCTTGTCCCGTCATTAACGGCGCCCGTGGTAGAAGGCGAGCTTAGATCTATAGTCTGGCCGTTGGAATTCGTAACCCCAGACAGCAGTTCGGCCTCGTTTTCCGCTTTTACGGTGAAATAATAAATATGCCCGTCGGCCAGGTTTAGGCCGGTCTTGGTGGCCGATGTGAGATTGCCGTTATCCGTCCAACCTGAAATGTCTATCCCTCCGGCCGTGGTTCCTATAGCGTAATAATACTTTGCTATGCCGGATTCAGGGTCGGAACTGGCGTCCCAGTTAGCGGAAAGCTGTGTCTGTAAACCCGCCCAGGCCGAATCGGCCCCGGTGCCGTCCCGGACCTGTGGTACATCAACCGGCGGAGTAATATCTATATCCACTAACTGGCCGTTAGAGTTGGTTGCGGGGGCCTGTATCTCTACGCCGTTCTCCGCTTTTACCGTGAAATAATATATAGCGCCGTCCGTAAGGCTAAGGCCGTCTTTGGTGACGGAAGTGCTTATCCCGTTGTCGGTCCAGTCCACAATATTCGTGCCGCCTGCCGTAGTGCCTATGGCGTACCAATATTTGGCTATGCCGCTCTGCGCGTCCGAAGCGGCTGTCCAGTTTGCGGCCAGACGGCTTGAGGCGCCTGTCACCGCGATATCGGCTCCGGCGCCGTCGTTTACGGAAACTATAGTGCTTGGGGGGGTAGTGTCAACGGTCTGGCCGTTGGAGGTGACCGGGGCGGTTTGCAGTCCGGAGCCGTTCTCGGCCTTGACCGTAAAGTAATATGTCCCTCCGTTGGCCAGGCTGAGCCCGGTCTTGGTGACGGAAGTATTGGCGCCGTTATCGGTCCAACCGGTAGTGTCGGTTCCTCCGGCCGTGGTGCCTATAGCGTACAAGTAGCGGACCAGACCGGATTCCGCGTCGGAAGAGGCGGTCCAGTTGGCCGACAGTTGTGTGGCGGAATTAACGTAAGCTATATCCGCGCCGGTCCCGTCATTTACCGGTCCGGGGCTTGTCGGCGCGGTGGCATCAACGAGCTGGCCTGAGGAGCTCACAGTGGATGACTGTATTCCCGCTCCGTTTTCCGCCTTTACCGTAAAGTAATAGATCCCTCCGTTGGTCAGGCTGAGTCCGGTTTTGGTGACGGACGTGTTGGCGCCGTTATCGATCCAACCGGTAAGGGTAATTCCTCCGGGCGTGGCGCCTATGGCGTACCAGTATTTGGCTATGCCGCTTTGCGCGTCGGAGGCGGAGGCCCAGTTCGCTGAAAGCTGGGAAGAGTAACTTGAGTAAGCTATGTCGGCTCCGGTGCCGTCGTTAACCGCGCCCGGATTGGAAGGCGCGGTCGTATCCGCGGTCTGGCCGTTTGAGTTGACCGGGGTGGTTTGCAGTCCCGCTCCGTTCTCGGCCTTGACCGTAAAGTAATATGTCCCTCCGTTGGCCAGGCTGAGTCCGGTCTTGGTGACGGAAGTATTGGCGCCGTTATCGGTCCAACCGGTAGTGTCG
>MGVA01000043.1 GCA_001800245.1 Elusimicrobia bacterium RIFOXYA12_FULL_51_18
CATAGGTCTAATACGGCACCTACGCAGGTATTGCTTTTTTTGTTCACCTGATTTTCCAGTGGAAACCAAGTTGAACTGCAGGATTCGGGCTAACTATTGCCCGTTTCAGGATTAAACCAGATCCTCATTTTCAATAGGCATAAACCATCTCTGGGCTATGAAGGTGGGGATGACGGCGCTGGCCACAAGCACTCCGGTCAGCAGTGAATATTGCTCCTGGTCCAAAAACCCCGCCTTCAGACCGAAAAGGACCGCCATAAGGCCGAAGGTCAGCCCGGTTGACATAAGCAGCGTTGAATATATCCCGCCCTCTGGAAAATATTTTTTCATCAGGAAATAAACCCCGGCGAACTTAGCAAGCTGTTTTACCGCAAAAATGGCCGCGAAAAGCCCGACAGCCCCCCAGAGCGCGTGCAGCGAAACCTTCATCCCCGCCACTATGAAAAAGAACGGCGTTATAAAAGCGTAGGAAACCGTGCGCAGACGGCTCTTTATGCCGGCGGTACTGCGCTGCGCCTTAAAATGCCTGCTCATTACAAGACCGAAGATAAAGGTCGGCAGTATCGCCTGGCTTGCGCCCAATTCCGCCAGATAGACGAAGGCAAGAAGCACGAAAAAAATATACTTTATTTCCGGTTCTATTACTTTCCCGGCCAGGGCCGGGTGGCGGATTATTCCCATTGTAACGCGATTCGCTAAAAGGAGGAGTAAGCCTGAGACCGCCAGGAAAAGAACCGTATAAAGATTCGGTTTTAGGAAAACAACGCTCAAGGCCAGTGCGGTCAGAGTATTGGTCAGGAAGGTGCAAACCATAAGGATCTTCCCGGTTTTTGTTCCAGCGCGCCCCGTCTCCACCAAGACCGAATAGACTACCGCCAGCGAGGTTTCCGATAGAGCGATGCCGGTTATAAGAGAGGCGGATAAAGTCCAGCCCGCCCACCAGCGGCACAAAATGAAACCGCCGGCGAAAGGCGCCAGAAAAGAAAACAGACTCAGAACAGCGGAGGCCTTAAGGTTTTCCTTAAGAAGCTTCGTATCGACTTCTGCTCCGGCAAGGAAAGTCAGCACTATGCCCCCGAAGCCGGCAACATAAACCATCCACTCTCCCGCGCTGAGACCGAGATTGCCGGCGGCAAGGCCCAGCAGAACCTCGAATATCGCCACCGAGATCCCGAACCTCAAGCTCAAAACACTGGCCGCGAATATTAAAAGCCCGGCCAAAAACGGCATATAATCGGCACTCATGGCCCCTCCATAAAAAACCCCTGCCTTCACGGTAGAGGTTCTCAGCCCATTAAGGCAGTTTCAGAAATATCCAAGGCGAACCTCATAGCCTCCACAATACCCGAGTGGATTCGACACCAAAGGGCTGTGGCCCTCGGACGACCAATATTATAGAATATCCTTGAGAGGTAACAATCATTATGGAGTTAATTCAAGGCATAACACATCTTTTATTAAAGGGCGCCGACCTATTCCTCCACCTGGACGTGTATCTGGGTTCCGTTATACAAAACTACGGCAACTGGACCTACCTTATACTTTTCCTGATAATTTTCTGCGAAACGGGACTTGTGGTTGCGCCCATCCTTCCGGGAGATTCGCTTCTGTTCGCCATTGGAACGTTCTGCGCGCTCGGCTACCTGGATACCTGGAAAACGCTGGCCTTGCTTTCGGCGGCCGCCATCCTGGGCGACACCGTCAACTACTGGATAGGCGGCTATATCGGCCCAAAGGTCTTTCATTTTGAAAACTCTCGCATTTTCAAGAAAGAATATCTCCGGAAGACCCATCAGTTTTACGAAAAATACGGCGGCAAGACCATCATCATCGCCCGCTTTGTGCCCATAGTCCGCACCTTCGCGCCGTTTATCGCCGGCGTCGGAAACATGACCTACCCTAAGTTCCTGCTTTACAATGTGGCGGGAGGGCTTTTGTGGGTCTTCTCGATAACTCTGGCGGGCCATTATTTCGGCAATATCCCGGTGGTAAAGAACAATTTTACTCTGGTTATATTCGCCATAATCTTTATTTCAATGCTTCCGGGCCTCATAGGCTACCTAAACCACCGGAAAACCGCCTCCGCCTGACATTCTCATCCTCCGCCGCACACTTCCTCACTTGACAAGTCAAT
Source organism: Elusimicrobia bacterium RIFOXYA12_FULL_51_18 (assembly GCA_001800245.1). Taxonomy (GTDB): domain Bacteria; phylum Elusimicrobiota; class Elusimicrobia; order Elusimicrobiales; family UBA9959; genus YA12-FULL-51-18. The sequence goes on from MGVA01000043.1 coordinate 2,135, forward strand.
TAAGTCTGCTATACTATGTCACGCGCCGCTCCCCCGCTTTCCCTCGTAAGTCAAGCGGGAACAAGGTTTAAATAGGTCCAACGACCTATTGACTACTGGGCCCAAAGACATTTGAGTGGCGGGTTTTCAGGAGCGATAATATAGCAAGGTAAATTTTAGTTTGGGATTATAAATTTTCGTTTTATGAAAAGGAACATGTTATTAACATTGGCAGCCGCGATAACCGCTCTGATAATCAACACTAACGCGGGGGATATCTCTTTTGAGGATATTCCGGCAGGATTGGCGAATATAAAAGCCGCCGGTTCCGTGCCGCCTGCGGCCGTGCCGGTCCCTGCCGCCGCGATCCCCGCAGCCCCGGCGGCTCCCGCAGCCGGGGAAAGGGAATGGCTGGTGCTGGTATTCATCAACGGCAGAAACAACTTAGCCCCGGCCGCCTTGGCGGACGTTAATGAAATGGAGATGGTCGGGTCCACAAACACGGTGGCTGTGACCGTGGAACTGGGCCTATTGAGCGACAGGGGCAACTCCTGGAGGCTTTACATAGAGAAGGACACCGACACGAACAGGATCAATTCTCCCGCCGTAAAAGTGCCGGGGTCCGATATGGGCAGCTGGAAACATTTTGTCGATTTCGCAAAATGGTCCTACAGGAAGTACCCGGCAAGGAAAGTGCTGGCGATCATCTGGAACCACGGCTCGGGCCGCGTGGATATAGGCGGCGCGGATAACACCGGCTCGGAACTGGGGATAGCCTATGACGACCTGACCAGGAATTTTATACGGAACAAGCAGCTGGGGATGGCACTTAAAGAGATCGAGAACGCCATAGGTAAAAAAGTTTCTATCTACGCTTCGGATGCCTGCCTTATGCAGATGGCGAGCGTAGTCTACGAGATCAAAGACAGCGTGGATATGATCGTGGGCGCGGAAGAGATCGTGCCCGGCGCGGGCTTCCCGTACGACACCATCCTGGCCGACCTGACCGCGGACCCCGGTATGACTTCCGAAACCCTGAGCTCCGTAATAGTGGACGATTTTCACACCTATTACGACGCCACCGCGGATAATACCACTCTCTCCGCCATAAAATCCTCCGAATTGCCCGAATTCGTCCGCCTCCTGAACGACTGGGTGCGCGCGGCGGCCCTCCCCGTTCACAGGAAAAAGGTACTGGCGGCCGAGGAACAAGCTCTTGCTTTAGAATATAGCTATAACGGCAACGATACCGCCTACAGCCCCCGTTCCAAAGACCTGTACGATTTTGTGGATCTTGTGGGCAAACAGGCCCGCAAGACTTCCAAGGTCCGGGCCAAAGGCGAGTTGCTGAAAGATTTTATCGCCACCACGCTGGCGCCGTACAATAAAACCACTCCGACCGGAGGGGATTACGATCGCGCCAGGGGCATAGCGGCTTATTTCCCCAAAATGATCTACGATCCGAGTTATGATGAGAACCTGTTTGCGCGGGATTCGCTGTGGGACGACTTCATTAAATGGAAGCTGGATCCTTCTTATAAAATAAAAAACCGGTAAACGGCGCTATTATGAGCATTTGGCTGAAACGATTTTGGAGGGGTACAAAGACTGGCAAAGGGCTTCCAACCCTGGCCCTCGTCTGCCTGACCGCGTTCAGCGCCCAAGCGCAGGACCTGAACGACGCAGAAACCGCCAAGCTCAAGCTCTATGATGAGACGATCAGCACCGCCAACCCGACGATGTCGAAGGCCTTCCTGGAAGATACCGCTTTCGCGGACAGGTTGAAACTGGCCGACCCCGAAAAAGTGGCGGCCCTAATAGCGAAAGCGCAGGCAGTGAACGATCTGGAACAGCTTCTGGATAAACCCTGGCGCGACAATCAGGAGATTGAATTAAGCCGGGCGCTTTCTATAAGGATAGACTTAAATAAACCGCTGGAGAAGGTCGGCATCGGGCCCGCCCCGGAGCCCATTCTGCGCTGGATGGCCAGATATAAAAGATATTCCGCCCACAAAGAGGAACTTGTAAAAAGATCGATAAGGCAGTTCGAGGTAGTGTTCGGCACCAACTCCACCACCGGAAAATCCCAGTGGGAGATAATCACCATCCGCGAACGCAACGCTTTTCTGGCGGAACAGGCAGGCAAACGACTTGAGAATTATCTGGAAAATGAGCCCCGGACGGATGCCACCTTCCAGAGCCAGTTGAGGAACGAGACGGTCTTCAAATATCTGGATCCCGCCGACCGGGGCCGCTACGAACGTTACCTGACCCAGCTGGCCGCCGCGGACGCCGCCAAGGCCAAATTAAGCGCCCCGCAGCTGGATAAGATAAAAGATCAGGCGATAGAGCAGCAAATGTACCTGTTGGGCGGCCTCTTCGATAAAAGCAAGAGCAAGGGCGCGATATCACTGGAACGGAAAGTGGATAGCGCCCGGCAGTCCAAGCCCGGAGAAACACTTTCGTTTCAGAACAACCAACTCCTGGCCGGGATGCTCCAGACCGCGCTGGTGAGCGAGATCAAGGGCACGGTGGCGGGAGACAAAGTCCTTAAGTTTTATAACTCAGGCGCCAAGCTTAATATCGCCATAGAGTCCTGCCAGGGTTGCTACGCCAAGTACGAGCCCTCCAGCGGCAGGATAATCTTCGACTCGGAGATGATACAGCAGTATCTGCGCGTTAATAATCTGACCGCCGAAACTCTTTTAAAGAGCAAGGCTCAGATAGCCGCCCTGGCCAGATACGCGTCACCCATATTCGTGGAGGAAGCCACTCATCAGATGCAGCACGACTGGGCCGCCAAAGCCGGCATCTACAAGCCCTACGTGCAGGAAGACGAAGTGGAAGCCAATTCGATGCAGGCGCTCTACACCACCGAGAAGATGCGCCGAGACGCCAAGTTCAAGGCCTTGTTCCTGCGGATGGAAAAGAGCACGGTGTACGCCCAGAAACGCATGGAAACGATGGACCGATTCAACGAAAGCCCCGTAAAATTCGACAGAATGATCCGGCAGGTCTATTACTACGGCACCCCTTCCTTTGGGGCGGCCTCCTCGCAGATACTGTCGGCCGTCTCATCGGAACTGGAGCGCAGAAAGACGCTTGACGCGAAAGCGTTGGTCGAAATAGAGGAAACCGGCGCGGGACTGGAAGACGCCATGGCCATGACCACCCAGGAGCTCACCGGCTCCGTTGCTGAAATAAAAACGGTGGCCTTAAAAAAGATCCAGAATGACCTCCTGCATAAAACCGTCTATACCGACCACTACGATAGCGCTTCTGACTGGACCGGCTCCATGCTGACAACGGTAAACACCTCCCGGGTTCCCAAACCGAAGGTCCGTGTCCCGTAATCGGAATTCAAATTTATGCTGAAACTATTGTTAGCTTTTTTCCTTTTAAGCGGCTGCTCCTATGCGGACGACAATGCTCCGGGTACGGCCGCTGAGTCTTCTAGCGGCCGCAAAACAGCCGAAAGCGACCCTGTCAAGGCCAAAGCCGCCGGCAAGGCCGGGCGGAACGCCTCCGCCAAACACGAGCCCTATAATATGGACCACTTTACCTGCCAGGTGCCGGCGGGGTGGGAGGCCGGCAGGGATAAAGCATCCGAAGCGAAGAATAAGATCTACGAACTGGAATTGCTGGGGCCGCGGGTGGAAAACGCCCCGGTCATGATCTACGCGGCTTACTACGCCAAGGACAACAGGGATTTTAAAACTTACGGCGAATTTATAGAGCGCAACTCTAAAGACGCCATAGGCAGGACGGAAACGCCGACCAGAAAATATACGCCTGTAAAAGAAACCGCGATGAACGGGATAAAAGCCCTCTCCTTTGAGCGGGAGGTTAAAGAGTTCCTGCACCCGGAAAGCACTTCGGAAGAATCCGTGCGGGTCAGAGAAAAATTTTACGTCCTTCCCGCCAAGGAAGGCTTTTTCGTCCTGCATTACTACTCTCCAGCATCGGTTTTCAATAAATACCTGCCCGTATTCAAGAAGCTGATCTCCACCTTCACGCCTCTATAAAACACCCTATCGGGAGAACCCGGTACCGTTTCAAAAGCGCCGTAAAACCGCATGAAATCTCAACAACCCCCGATGGCTGATAAAGGAACTCTTGCCCGAAACCTGCTCCTCCTGAACGCGCTTGGAGTGGTATGCGCGGCGGCATCGGAAGCCGGCCTGAAACTTGTTTTACTAAAAGGCGCGGCCTTGCTGGCGAAAGGGGTTTATGGGCCGGGGGAACGAGGGATGACGGATCTGGACCTTCTGATCCGGCCGGAGGATGAAAAAGCTTTTGACGCCATGCTGACGGGCCTGGGATTCAAACCCATGGAGAACAGTTCGCAGGCTTATTACAAAATAACGGCTCCCGCGGCGCCGCCGGTTATAGTGGATCTGCACACCGGACTTTGGCACGAGAAAGATACGGGAGCCCTTTGGCGCCGGGCGGAATACGCCGGCCCCGGCATGGAATTGCCGCCGGGCAGGCGGCAGCCGGCGGACAAAAGCCTATGTGGGGAAAATGCGGCGGCGGAGGTTCGTCCGCGGGCGGCGCAAAACCGCGCTAAAGCCGGCCCGGTCCGCAACGCGCCTCCCAAGACAGAACGCCGACAATCCCCGGGAGGGAATACCGCCGCTGAAACTATAGAGGTTGCGGTCCTGGGCTTAGAGGACCAGCTGCTGCATCTGGCGTCCCACACCCTGCTCTACCATGGCTGCCTGGCGACAAGAACGCTTCAGGATATCGGCAGACTGCTTGAATTCGTATATGGAAAAGCTGAACGCGGGGACTTTTGGCGGAAAGCCGCCGCGATAGCGGAGGACGGAAAACTTAAGCCGGTGCTCTACCCCGTCTTATCCAGATTTTCAACGGCAAGGCCCGGCCTGATGTCGGCCGAAGAGCTTTCCGCCTTTGAACCGCGTGGGGCGGACAAGTTGAAAAACCATTTCTTTGAAAAAGCCGCGGTAAAACACACCCGGCTTCTTGAATATCTGCTACCGGTTCTTTACCGGCCTTCTTTGTTCGCAAGATACCTGTTCCCCGGGAGGATATTTCTTAAAAAACGGTACGGCAAAAATTCCTGGACCAACCATATCCGGCGGCCTTTCCAGCTGATCACGGCTATATTAAAGAAAGAGGATTAGCGGGCTGTTGATCGGAGAATCGTAATGGATATTTTTAACCCCGGAGGTTCAATTAAACCTGTTCCCGCCGGCAATCTCAGGGTTTGACAAGAGCGACTAGTTTCAGAATATTTGACAGACGATCAAGGGCCGGGGGTTTTATTACAAAATCAAAGGCGCCTTCCTTAAGCGCCTTAGCGGCGAGATCAGAGTTGTCCACGCCGGTGATCATTATCACACAGGTTTCCTTATTCTTCTCTTTGGCGTAATGCAGTAGTTCCAGCCCCGAAACTCCCCGCACATAAATATCGGTTACTACAACGTCAAAAGCTGTTTCTTCCAAAAGTTTTCGGGCCTCATCCACCATAGCGGTATGCGTCACCACAAACTGCGGAAAGCCTTTCAGGATCTCCTGAACCCTGTCAATAACATAGCCTTCGTCCTCTATAAAAAGCAATTGTTTTTTATCCATGTTGATCTATTTATCAAGCCCCACCTCCCGGATTACCACTCAACCCACCAGCGGGCTAGTTCCTGCCGGGCCGCAAAATTAGGATTGCGCGCGACAAGCTCGCTTTCCTCCACAATGCGCTCGATACCCTTCAATGGGTGCTCCATGAGGTCTATGAGGCGCGTTGAAACCGGTTCAAAATCGCCGTCAAGGAGCACCGCCACTACCGGACGGGTAAGGGACCCTTTGTTGATTTTTATCACACTGGCTATTTCCCCGGTGCTCAAAGCGACAAGAGAACCTGGAGGGTAAATGGAAAGGACTTCAATAATGGCTTTAATGACCTTTGAGTCGAACCCCTTTTCTTCCCGATCTATAAGACGTTTTATGGCGGTGTGCGGATGGATGGCAGGCCGCCATGGACGCGGGTGGGACACGGCCTCGTACACATCCGCGATGCCTACGATCTGTGCCAGGATGTCTATCTCCTCGTTCATCAGGGAATTCGGGTAGCCGCTTGCGTCTCCCCGCTCATGTACCTGTAAGATCACTTTTTGGGCGCGTTCTTTCAACCGGTAATCCATGTCAAGCAGGCGGCCTATCTTTGCCGCCCCGACCTCGGAGTGGAACATCACACTTGAATAATCCTCGTCGCTCAAACGTTCCGCCGAGCTCACCATCTCAGCGTAATCGGACATACCGATGTCGTGCGCCATGGCGCAGAAACCGAGGAAATTCACAAGGCTCTTTTCCAGACCCATTACCATGCCGATGGCCTGGCTGATAATGGCGACATTGGCGGAATGCGCGTACAGGTAATTATCGGCCGTGGCGTAATTAGTGTAGCCAAGGAACAATGAATTTTCAAAAAGTGTTTGGGAATTGAGTTCGGCCATGCGGACAATACGCTCATATTTTTCAATATAGGGCTGCCCCGCCTGGTTTAATAACTCTTTAGCAATCGACACATTGCGGGCATACACCTCCCTGGCCTGGGCGTCCAGTTCCCGAAAAGGCCGTTCAGCCGCGCGGGCGGCGGCCTCATCCCTCCGTTGCCGGTCTTTCCTTGAAATGGGCCTTTCCGACGAAGCTTTATTCGGAGAGGATGCCGGCATGACAACCGGTTCAAGCGGGCCCGTATTCTCGGACTCTGGAATTTTTATGGGCTCAAGGAAGGACTCGATCGTGGGCGCGCCAGCTGATGGAAACGGCGTGGCGGATTTTTTTTCAGGCGCCGATTTTTTTTTAGTCAGGTCGTTCAAGTCTGAGAATCTCATAGCTATATTATAAGGCGGTTAAATTAAATAAAGGTTGCGGAAAAGTTAACTGCTTCGCGTTTTTATATGGCTTTTTCGTAGATGCGGAACCGTTTATACACTTTCCCGCCGACAGCCAGAATCACATTATTTATAAGATCGTTATCTTCCAGTGTCCAGGAAAGGTCCCCGTATTCCCAGCCCATCTTGGCGGCTGAGGCTGCGGCCTGTTTAATAAGGAGCAGCTCTATCCCCCTGTGACGGAATTCTTTTTTAACCCCAAGGGTAAGCAGGCGGCCGCGGTTTATCGGAGTAAACATCCTATAAAGGAAAGGCAAAATATTCAGCGGGTTCAGCGAGCCGTTAATTCCCCGAAGGGCTTTATTAAAATCCGGCAGAAGAAGCACAAAGCCAGCGGGACGCCCGTCCACCTTGGCGAAGTAAAGATATTCCGGCTTCAAGAGCGGCTTCAGGCCGCGGGCCATCTCATCCATTTCCTCGTTAGTCATGGGCACAAAACCCCAGTTGGCGTCCCAGGCGGAATTATAAATATCCTTAACGTCGGCCAGAGCATCATTGATGCGTTTAATATCCACCAGCTCCACCGTTATGCGCCCGGCGCGGGTCATACGCCGCACTATCTTTTCCATTCTTTCCGGAAAACCGTTTTTAATGAACGCCTGGAAAGCGTAAAGATCTTTGGCTTTGGAAAAACCGGCCGCCTCTATCAAGTCCGCGTAATACGGCGGATTATACGGCGTCATAACCATCGGCGGGGAGTCGAAGCCTTCGACAAGCAGGCCGCAGGTCTCATTTGTGGAGGGATTGACCGGACCGCGGACCTTGTCCATCCCCTTAGCCTTTATCCATTTCAGCGACGCATCGAACAGCAGTTTGGCGGCTTCCGGATCCGAGGCGCAGTCGAAAAATCCGAAAAAACCGCATTTTTCGGAATGAACGGCGTTGTGTTTGCTGTTTATGATCGCCGCGATACGCCCGACAGGACGGCCGTTCCTGAGGGCCATGAAAAGCTTGCGCTCTCCGTGGCGCCAGAAAGGGTGCCCCAGGTCCAGCAGGTGCCGGACATCCTTTTTCAGGTCCCCAACCCAATAAGGATGCCCCTTGAAAAGGCCGTAAGGAAAATCCACGAAAGCGGCAAGGCCGGTTTCGTCCAATTCTTTAATTTCTAACGACATATTAAAAGCACGTTAGGGAAAGCTTTTTTTTCATGACCTGCTTATAGCAGGGTTCGAAAACGCTCAGCGCCCGGTCTAGGTGAGCGCGGGTGTGGGTGGCGGTCACCACCACGCGCAGCAAAGCGCGCTTGGGCGGAACGGCGGGGCTCACTACGGGATTAGTGAATATCCCGTTGTCGTAAAGCACTTTCCAGAGAGCGAAGGTCTTCACGTCATCGCCCACTATGATGGGAATGATAGGGGTTTTGGTTTCGCCGGTATTGCAACCCATGGCTTTAAAACGCGCCATAAGATACCTGGAATTGTCCCAAAGTTTCTTGATGCGCTGCGGCTCGCTATCGATAATATCCAGCGCCTTGGAAATAACGGCTACCGACGCCGGTGGCAGCGCGGCGGAAAAGATCATTGAGCGGGATATATGCTGGACATAGTGGATAACGTCCGCGTCGCCCACCACGAAGCCGCCGACCGAAGCCAATGACTTGGAACAGGTGCCGACGACTATATCCACGTCCTTATGGGTAAGGCCGAAATGCTCGCAGGTGCCCCGGCCGCGTTTGCCCATCACGCCGGTGGCGTGGGCGTCGTCCACCATAAGCCGGGCGCCGTATTTTTTACACAATTTGGAGATTTCCGGCACCGGCGCGATATCGCCTTCCATGGAGAAAACGCCGTCCACTATCACCAGCTTGCCCGGCTTAGGGCCCGCCACCTTAAGCACCCGCTCAAGGTCCTCCATATTGTTGTGCCTGTAGCGGCGGATCTCGCCGCCGGAAAGCCGGCAGCCGTCCAGTATGCTGGCATGGTCCAGCTTATCCACTATGACCACGTCGCCCCGCCCCACGAGCGCGGATACGACGCCTAGGTTCATCTGGTAGCCGGAGGCATAGATCAATGCCGCTTCATGGCCCTTGAAAGCGGCCAGTTTACGCTCAAGTTCGGTATGCAGCACGGTGTTGCCGTTTAAAAACCTTGAACCGGCCACGCCGGTACCGAACTTATTCACCGCGTCGATGGCCGCTTTCTTCATCCTGGGGTCATTGGCCAGGCCCAGGTAGTTGTTGGACCCGAACATGATGAATTTTTTGCCGTCTATCGTCACTTCTGGAGCCTGCTCGGAGGCGAGTTCCTTAAAATAGGGATAGATGCCTGCGTCCATCAGGTGTTTGGCGGTAAGGAAAACGCGGCATTTCTCGAATATATCTTTCATGGTTACCTCTATATTAAATTAAGGGTCAGGAATTGGACGGCCAATACCTGACCCACGCTCCTAAGACATGCCTTTATTTTATTAAATTTAGGGGGGTAATCATAGGGAAAATGCTAGACGCGATAGCTTCACGCATTTCACTCCGGAACCGGGTTCTATTTGAGTTCCCGACGCCGGCGGCTACCGGTCACGGCTGTTTAGAAAGTTCTATAGTAACGGCAGGCCTGCCGGGGGTTGGGTTCCAAAAATCAGGGTTGGGGCACATCGTGTCCGCTGGTTTTGCGTTCCAGGCCCCCGACGGAATCCCGAACTTGCAGCCGCCGGCAATTACCTTTTGCACCCCATCCGGTTTATCAGTCCGGTAGTGGACCGGCCTTTGACCAGCGAAACTCTCACGGTCTTGCCGGCGAACTCCCGCCCCACGATCTTTCCGTGAGAGTAATCGGCGCCCTTGACCAGGATATCCGGTCTCAAGGCTTTGATAAGCTCATACGGCGTATCACGCGTGAAGGGAACGACCATATCCACGGCGGCGAAAGCCGCCAGGACCCGGGCTCTGTCCGCCAAGCCGTTCAGGGGGCGTGAGGGGCCCTTTAGCCGGCGGACCGAGGCGTCGGAGTTCAGCCCGACTATAAGGATATCTCCAAGCGACCTGGCATTTTCCAACAAGGCCACATGGCCGGCATGGATCAAGTCGAAACAGCCGTTGGTAAAAACCGTCTTCTTCCCGGCGCCCATGGCTTTGCGCCTGGCGGCAAGAGCTTTCCGGAGGGTAAAGATCTTGTTCCGGGTCGTCATTTAGCCGCGGCTGCCGGAGCGAGCAGCCTTTCCATGAAGCCGGTGTCCACATCTCCGGCTTGAAATTCCGGAGAGTCTATTATCATTTTATGCACATCTATGGTTGTGGAAAGGCCGAGAACCCTGAATTCCTCCAAGGCGCGCCGGGAGCGGGCGATGGCGGCGGCACGGTCCGGGCCCCATACGATGAGTTTAGCCAGCATGCTGTCGTAATAGATGGGAAGCGTGTAACCCTGATACATGTGGGTGTCCAGCCTGATACCGGGCCCGCCGGGAACGACCCATTCTTCTATGCGTCCGACCGAAGGCGCGAAATTCTTAGAAAAGTCCTCGGCGTTGATGCGGTGCTCTATGGCGTGCCCGTCAAAAGAGGACGCGCGGGAACGTGACAAACTCAGTTTCTCGCCGGCGGCAATAAGCACCTGTTCCTTGACCAGGTCGGTCCTGGTTATGGTTTCCGTCACAGGATGCTCCACTTGGAGACGGGTGTTGACTTCCATGAAATAGAAGTTTTTTTCAAGGTCCATCAGGAATTCCACCGTGCCCACTCCCACATAATTGGCGGTGTTGGCCAGTTTGATCGCGGCTTCTTCAAGCTTATCGCGAAGTTTCTGGTTAACCGCGGGAGAAGGCGATTCCTCCAGCAGCTTCTGGTGCCGGCGCTGAATGGAACAATCGCGCTCAGGGAAGGCGACCACATTGCCTTTGGAATCCCGCGCGAACTGCACTTCGATGTGGCGGGGGCACTGTATATATTTCTCAAAATACACGTCCCCGTTATTGAACGCGGATTTAGCCTCGGAAGACGCCATCTCGAATTCATGGTTCAACTGCCCTTTCTCCCGTACTATCCTGATGCCTTTGCCGCCGCCGCCGGCCGCGGCTTTTATCATGATGGGGAAACCTATCTTCTCGGCTTCTTTAAGATAATCCTTGGTTACGCAGTCCTTGGTGCCGGGAGTGACCGGGATGCCTCCCTTGACGGCTATCTTGCGGGCGCTGGATTTATGCCCCAGCATGGCGATGGCCTTGGGACTTGGCCCGATAAAAACTATGCCGTTCTCCTCGCAGGCGGCCGAAAAGACCGGATTCTCGGACAGGAACCCATAGCCGGGATGGATAGCTTCGGATCCGGTAACTTTTGCCGCGGATATTATGGCCGGGATATGCAGATAGCTCTCTCGGGCGATGGCGGGGCCGATGCAGACAGCCTCATCAGCCTCGCGAACGTGCAGGCAGGACCGGTCGGCCTCGGAATAAACAGCCACGGACTTTATGCCCATCTCTTTCAGCGTACGGATCACTCTTATGGCGATCTCACCGCGGTTGGCAACCAGGATCTTTTTAAACATAAACCTCCACCTTGTTCGGCAAATCGGCGGCTGCCGCCGCCCTTACTGCTGCTTCCATGCGGGAACCTCGTTCCCGGGAGGCAGAGTCCCCTGTTCCAGTTTTATAACTCCGGTCCAAAGATTGACCATGAACACATAAACATCTTCAATTTCTTTCTGTCTGGTAAGAGGATTGAGAACCTCCTGCCGGAGCACAACCCTGTATTCCGGGCCGGCCAGATGAGCGGCTATCCAGCTGTCCCTCGGCATGTATTTTATTTTTTTCGGACCCAGCCTGGCGGCGACGGCCTGCAGTTCCCTGCGTCTCAGTTCGCCGAAAGGCGGCAGGCCCGGCCTTGGCTCGGTCCGCTGGGCGAATGAGACGGCTTCGGCACGGGCGTCCCCGTTCATGAACCGCATACGTTTGGCGAACTCAACACGGTTAACGTCCCCGAAGCAGACCCCGTCGGCCTTGAGCATGTCGTTCAGCGCGGCATCGTATTTCTTCAACTGAACGAAGGCGTCCGCGCGACCGAGGAAAAGCGGACACTGCTCCTTCATGGAGAGCCCTTCGGAAGCGAGCAGCGCACCGTACTCCTCCACCGCGGGCGCGAATTTCTCCACGAAACGCAGGCTGTCCGCATAATAAAAGCGGTACCAGAAAAGCGCCTCCGTGCTGAATCCGACAGGATAGGTTTCCGCCGAAATAACTGTTTTCTTGCAGGAATCCACGGACTTGTCGAAAAGACCCATAAAAAATTCGGCCACGCACAGGTAGCCGGCGGTGCGGGGATCCATCGGATCCGTAAGATAAAGTTTCTGGGCAAGAAACAGCGCCTGCGGATAATCCCGCTTTGCGATAGCCGCGTCTATGGGCTCAAAGAGCATCCAGACATACGGCCGGGTCCACCTGTCGTGCTCTTTCACGAATGACACATAATCCGTGCGCCAGGCCCCCGTCCCCTCTTTGAGCTGGTACTTTATCATGGCGGCTGCAGACTCCATGGCGAACACTTCCACGTCCTTGAACTCCCAAGCCGGGACCCCGCTGTAATATCGTTTATTGTATTCGACGTAGTCTTTAAGGGAGCATGCTGATTTTGAGTTAGTGGACAGCATCGCATAGGTCTCTTCATAACGTCCCGTAGAAAGACGTTTAAGATAGGAGCCTGCGGCCATTTTGAGTGAAAGTTTCGGAATATGGGGCGCCGCTAGGATGTAGAGTAAAAAGATTAAACCGGCAAGCAGGCCGGCCGCTACTATGGCGCCGTAAACGCTCTTTAAATTGCGCGGCTCCGCTCCGGGCTTTCCGGAACCGGACGCAACGACGGCCGTTCCCGGATGGTCAGCCGAGGGAGGGCGCTGCAAAGCGGTTGCTCCCGCGTCCGACAGCACCTTGGTCTTTGATCCTCCGCCCGCGCAGGGCGGCGGAAAAGAGGGGGTGAGCGTAGACGGCGGCTCCCCGGCGGCGGTATCACCGGACGCCCCGGCCGGGCAGCGGCCCCTGAAAGAGGCATCTTTTTCTGACACCGCGTCTTGTATCGATTGCATCTCAACCTGGAAGGCGGCGCTTTTACCGGTGGGTTGGGCCGCGGGCGGACGGCGCAAATCGGCTCCCCCTGTCGTCCCGCTCTCAGCCGCCCCGGCGGGATTAAGCCTCAGTGCCAGCAAACAGCCGCATTGATCGCAATGGTTCTTTTCCACGGCATTGGAAAAGCCGCATTCCCCGCATATCTTCTCAAGCTTGGAGCCGCACTTGATGCAGGTATCGCTTATAATATAGGAAACATACCCGCACTTCTGGCATTTTATGACCGAGGATTTCTGCGGCATAGTGGTCAGAGGTAATTTGATAGGTTGCGGGGTCGGGGGATCCCGTTGCCCGCAACCCGTCAATTTTCGTTTTATTTCGGTTCGATGAAGAACAGCGGCTGGCCGTATTCCACAGTCTTTCCGTCTTCAATAGAGATGATCTTGAGATAACCGTCCACCGGGGCGATAACAGGTTTGAATTCTTTCGCCACCTCCACCACTCCCAGTTCGGCGCCTTTTTTCACGGACATCCCTTGTTTGAGGGTGTTGGCCTTGCCGGGCCGGGTGAACCGGAAAATACCTATGGAAGGGGCGGAAACTGGCACGATGGTGGAAGAGAACTTGCTGTGGGATTCGGGGGAATTGTTAACTTTAAGACTGATCTTATCCCCTCCGTTTTTCCAGGTTATCTCCTCCAGATCGGTGGATTCCATCCATTTGGTTATCTTACTCAGCGTTTTAACATCCATGTTATACACCTCCGTAAATTTTGCGCCGTTGCGTTAACATCTGCAAATTTCCGCGGATTCCAATCCTTTACAGCCCCGCTTCCGAAGGATTAAAGGGTTTAGGAAGCAGCTGTGAAACCTTAGTATAGGTAACCTTCTCCTTCTTTTCAAGCGGTTGCCAATCCACACAGATGATTTCCGCGTCTTTAAGGGCGAATTCTATGATAACCTGCCGGCAGGCGCCGCATGGCCTGGCCGATTTTGCCGCTACGCACACTGCGCGCAGCTTCTTTTCTCCGTGGCTGACCGCGTTAAAAATGGCCACGCGCTCCGCACAGATAGCCAAGCCGAACGAAGCGTTTTCGACATTGCAGCCGGTGTAGATCCTGCCGGACTCGGCCAGCACGGCCGCGCCCACCGGATAGCGGGAATAGGGGGAATACGAATTTTTCTGCGCGTTCTTGGCGGCCTGTATGAGTTTTTTACGAATAGCGCTGGCCCACGTCTTTCTGCCGGGTTTACGGCTTTTGGATTCTTTTTTCATAAAATCACGTTATGCCCCCTACCCGATTATGGGCTTAAGGGCTTTATAAAGTTTCGGGGGAAAATTTTCCCTGTGCGTAAACACCGAGGTTTTTATTAACCCGGCGCAATCGGCATGACAACCGGCTTTAGCGGCCAGGGGAATCACCTTCACCAGCAGGCGCCGGATGTTCTCGATGTTCTTTTTAAGTGTGGTGGTTACTTTTTCCTGGTCCACTTCCTCTCCCTCTTTCCAGCAGTCATAGTCGGTAACCAGGGAAATCGGCGCGTAGTGGAAGCCTGCTTCGCGGGCCAGTTTGGCCTCGGTGGCCACGGTCATGCCTACCACGGAATATCCCATCTTCCTGTGATAATGGGATTCGGCTTTGGTGGAGAACCCCGGACCTTCCATGCAGACATAGGTCCCTCCGAAATGCGACCGGATCCCCAGTTTTCCGGCCTCTTTATACATCATTTTGGCAAGCGCCATGCAGAAGGGCTCGGCCAGCGGCACATGTCCCACTATGCCGCCGCCAAAGAAAGTGGAAATCCGGCCTCTGGTTTCGTCCTTGAACTGGTCGGGAAACACGAAATGGGTGGGGGGGAGCTCGGCGCGCAAAGAACCGACCGCGCTGACGGAAATTATAGTCTTAACGCCAAGTGACTTAAGGGCCCACATGTTGGCCCGATTGTTTATCTCGGAGGGTAAAATGACGTGTTTGCGTCCGTGGCGGGGCAGAAAAGCCGCGGGAACTCCGGAAATTTCGCCCAGGACGACCTTGTCCGAGGGGTCGCCGAAGGGGGTTTTGACCTTTATTTCCCTGATGCCTTTAAGCTCCCGCATCGCGTAAAGCCCGCTTCCGCCTATGACAGCTATCTCAGCAACAGGTTTCTTGATCATTCCGGCTCCTTTAAAATTTTGCGCCCGATCGCTATCCGAAAACCCCAACCGCCGGTCCGTAGAACTTTTCCTAAAACCGGCTCAAATCTCAGGATTCGGGATAAAACGGCCCGCTTCCAACCCTTAATATAAATATTATAACAATTAGAGGCTCTAAAACACCAAAAAAATCGCCAAGGATCGTACCAAGCTATGATTGAACCGTATCCGGATCTGGCTATCAGACGGCCCAGGGATACATGGGAAACCTAGAACAGAGACCCCTGACCTTTTCCGCGATACCTTTTAAGATTTTATCATCGTTCTTATGTTTGATAGCGTCATCCATGAAATCGGCAATGGCGGCCATATCGCGGTCCTTCATTCCGCGTGTGGTTATCGCCGGGGTGCCGATCCGGATTCCGCTGGTAACCATGGGCGGCTGGGGGTCGTAAGGGATAGTGTTTTTGTTGACCGTTATGCCGGCCTTATCCAGGGCGATCTCAGCCTCTTTACCGGTCACGTTCTTGGCGCGCAGATCCAGGCTCATCAGGTGGCAGTCGGTGCCGCCGGAGACTATCCGATAGCCCCTGGACTGCATCTCGCGGGCAAGCTTACGGGCGTTCCTGATAACCTGCCGCTGATATTCTTTGAACGAGGGCGCCAGAGCCTCCTTAAAGCAGACGGCTTTGGCGGATATGGCATGCATGAGCGGCCCTCCCTGGTTGCCCGGGAAATTGGTACGGTCTATTGTCCGGGCGTATTGGGTCTTGGACAGGATCAGGCCGCCGCGGGGTCCGCGCAGGGTCTTATGCGTGGTAGTAGTGACTACGTCCGCGTATTCCACCGGAGAGGGATATACCCCGGCCGCAATAAGGCCGGCGTAGTGTGCGACATCTGTAACTAAAAAGGCCTTCCAGTTATCGGCCATCTGCTTAAGCCGCTTCCAGTCCCAGATCCTGGAATAATTGGAAGCGCCGGCCATGATAAGCCTGGGGCGTTCTTTCTCAATGAGCTTGGCGGCTTCGTCATAGTCCAGCAGTTCGGTGTCCTTATGAACGTTCATGGTCACTATCTTAAAGTAGCGACCGGAAAAATTAAGGGGATGCCCGTGTGAAAGGTGGCCGCCATGGGAAAGATTTAAGCCCATTACGGTGTCTCCGGGGTTTATTAGGGAAAGATAGGCCGTAATATTGGCCTGGGTGCCGGAATGGGGCTGCACATTGGCATGCTCGGCGCCAAAAAGTTTCCGGGCGCGGTCTATAGCCAGCTTTTCCGCGATATCAACATACTCACAACCGCCGTAATACCGCTTGCCGGGATAGCCCTCGGCGTATTTATTGGTCAGAACCGAACCCAGGGCCTCCAGCACAGCCCTGGAAGTGTAGTTCTCTGAAGCGATAAGCTCAAGATTGTTCTGCTGTCTGAGTAATTCGCCCTTAACGGCTTTGTAAAGCTGCGGGTCGTTTTTTTTAATTTCTTCGTACATGGCGGGAATATCTCCTTTATGGGTTTATAAGGTTATGAGAATTACCAGAGAATAACCGATAAAAAACAGGCAGCGGAGCGAAGGAACCCCGATCTCCGTACTCTGTTATCTATTATCTATTTTACTCTTCATTTTGTCCAGCACAACAGCCACCGCTTTCTTTATCATGCGAAAAGTCTCGGAATAAACAACTTCCTCCCGGCCGCAGGGGTCGGACACGTCTCCGTTTCCAAAACCCGCGTATTCCGCAAGCGTATGGGTCTTATCGAACGCGGCCGGGAATTTTTCCAGGATCGCCGCCTTATGAGCGTGCGTCATGGCCAGGATGAGATCGGCCTCTTCCACCAGTTTGGCGGCGATCTGGACGGGAACATGCTCAAAATCCGGCACGCTTTCTTTTTTGAGCATTATTTTTACCGGAGCGGGAATAACCGCGGCGCCCTGCGCGGCCAGGCCGCAGGAGGTGAATTTTAGGTCAAGTTCCAGGTTCGAGGCGGCCTTGGCAGCGTAATATTGGGCCATCACGCTCCGGCAGGTATTGCCGGTGCAAACGAACATCACGGCCGCGGACGCGCCTCTTTCCCGCCTCTCAGCCTCATCTTTAAAAGAAGCCGGGCGCAGCAGCACCGCGATCTCGCCTTTCACTTCTTTGACGGCGGCCAGCTTGTCCCGGATCTCGGCGGCTGTCCCCGTCAGCCATTCTTCGTAAACCTTTGTCAATTCCCGGGCGATCACGGCGTTGGTATCCGGGCCGAATTCGGCGCAGACCAGCTCCATGAATTTTTTTATTCTGAAAGGCGACTCATAGAGGATGACCGTCTTCTCCAGTTCAAAGGCTTTTTTAAGCGCTTTCACTATCTTCCCGCGCGCTCTCGGCAGAAATCCCAGAAAAACAAAAGAATCGGAGGGGAAACCGGAGCCCGCCGCCGCCGTTACCACGGCCGAAGGGCCCGGGAGCACGAGAACCGGTATTCCCTCGGCGCGAGCCAGGGCGACAAGCTTGCGCCCGGGATCGGAGATGCAGGGCATGCCGCCGTCGGAGACTAGGGCTACGTTCCTGCCGGCCCGCAGAAAACCCGCCGCTTCGGCGAGCGAGCGTTCGTCATGTTCGTTATAACGGAACAATTTCTTGGCTATGGCGTAGCGGGCCATCAGCTTGGCGGTACGACGGGTGTCCTCGCAAAGCACGAGGTCGCAGCCGCGCAGAGCTTTGAGCGCGCGTATAGTAATGTCTTCCAGATTGCCTAACGGAGTTGGAACGATTGTAATCACGTTTATTGAGTTTAAAAAGGTTTGGGTAACGGATAAAATTGTGGGGGGAATCGCGTCCCCAACTTACCCTTGTCCCCCTGCGGCATTATGCCCCGGTTTTCGGTTCCTGCCATTCCTTATTTTCAAGCTTTAGGAAGGCGCTCACTACAAGCGGGTCGAACTGTTTGCCGGCGCCCTTGCTCAGCTCCGAAATCCCTATCTCGCGGGAGAGGGCTTTGCGGTAAGGGCGGTCGCTCATCATTGCGTCCCAGGCATCAATGGTGGCCACGATCCTGGCGCCCAGGGGAATCTCTTCGCCCTTAAGGCCTTCCGGATAGCCCATGCCGTTGTACCACTCCTGGTGGTAAAGGACCATCTGTGCCACCGGGCCCAGGAAGTGTATAGGGGAAAGGATCTGGTAGCCTATAGCCGGATGCTTCTTTATCTCGTTGTACTCCTCTTCCGTCAGGCGGCCTGGTTTTGAAAGTATCCCCCCGTCTATGCCTATCTTGCCGATGTCATGAAGGAGCGCGGCGTATTCCACGTATTTTATCATCTGGTCCGGCATGTGAAGCTCTTCGGCGAGCGCGCGGGCTTTCTGACGGGCTCTGCCGGCGTGGTCGCCGGTATAGGCATCTTTAGCGTCGATGACGCGGGCCAGAGTTTGCACCATCTCCAGGTAAAAGTTCTCGATGCTCTCGTAAAGCTTTATGTTTTCAAGGGTTATGGCCGACTCGCCGGCCAGCAGGGTCAGAAACTTTAGGTCGTAATCGGTGAAGGATTCCTTTTTTCTTAAAAGATGCAGGTTCAGGACGCCGAACGGCTTATCCTTGACCTTGAGCGGCAGGGCGATGAAAGGATCTTTTTGTTCCTCGCCGCCCATGAAATCCTTGTATTGTGTATTATGTTCCGGATCAGTGACAAAGATCGTTTCCCCCGTCTCAAAAGCCCGTCCGGCAATCCCCTGCCCCGGCTTGATGTGGGTGTTCTCTATGACTTCCCTGGAGATATTCTTGGAGGCTACTATCTTAAGTTCCTTGGTGGCTTCATCAAACACCATCATCGACCCGCGGGGGGAATGTATCAGTTCGCAGGCGCTGTCAACCACGGTCTGAAAAAAATCCTCCTTCTTTATCGAGCCCGCGTTGACTATGCCTATCTCATGAATGGTGAGAAGACTTGTTAAAAGCTCGTCAAATTTGTTCCAGGTATTATTAAGGGATAAGTCCCTTTCTTCCGTCTCCGAGCTGGGTTTATCCAGCTTCATAGCGTAAACCTTATTGAGCAGCCAGCCTATGACGGCTAGCAGCAGCGCTATGATGATGGCCAGTATATAAGTCATTACTTTACAACAATAGCAAAAATATTTCCGAATGGGCAACCTTACGCTTCAACTCCGGAACCACGGTTATCGGTACTCTTCATTGCTTTTCTCCGGCTAGTTTTCCTAAAACCGCATGCCGGGGGACGATTTTCGAATTTGTCTTTGTCAGGGAGTGGTTAAATAAATATAATTGATATTATGAATTCCTCAAAAACCGCCGTCATAGTGCTTGGCGCGGCCGGCAAGATGGGCGTCAAAATAGTTGAAAAGGTCCGGAACAGCAGCCATTGCGCCCTCGCAGGCGCGTTCGATCTGAAAACTTCCGGGAGCGCTATCGCTCAGGACCTGGAATCAGCCTTACAATCCGCCGACGCGGTAATAGATTTTACGGCCCCCGCTGCCAGCGCCGCCCACGCCGTACTGTGCGCCGGATATAAAAAACCCCTGGTCATAGGGACCACCGGCTTTGACGGGGATCAATTAACGCTCCTCCGGGAACTTTCAAAAAACTGTCCCATCTTCCTTTCTCCCAATATGAGTCCGGCGGTGAACCTTACCATCGCCGTGGCCCGCCTGATGGCGGCCAAACTGCCCGGATTCGATATTCATATAAGTGAGACCCATCACAAATTCAAGAAAGACGCGCCCTCGGGCACCGCTCTTAAATATCAGGCGCGGATAAAAGAAATCTACCGGGGGGAGGCGCCTGTAACCAGTACGCGGGCGGGCGATATAGTCGGGGAACACACCGTGCTCTACGCCGGGCCGCATGAGCGCATAGAACTCACCCACAGAGCTCATTCCCGGGATGTTTTCGCGGAAGGGGCCGTGCGAGCCGCCCTGTGGCTCAAAAATCAAAACCCCGGGATCTACGATTATTTCGACCTCCTAGACCTTGGCGGCCTCCTGCGTATGGCGCCAGATGCGGCACAGCCATAAATTGAAATCTATGAAAAAAACCGTCTTAGGCAAGAAACCAGGCGCATTTCCCCCCTACCTGTTCAGGGATCTGGATAAAAAACGCCGGGAAGCCGTAAACAAGGGAAAAGATGTGATCTCGCTGGCTGTCGGCGACCCCGATCTGCCTACCCCGGAGGCCATAGCAAAGGTCGCGGCCAAAGAAGTGCTCAAGCCGTCGAATCACTGCTATCCGCAGGGCCGAGGCACCCCGCTTTTGCGGCGCGCGATAGCCGAATGGCATAAAGAACGCCATGGAATCACGTTGGACCCCGAAACCGAGGTATTAACGCTCATAGGCTCAAAAGAAGGGCTTGCGCATCTTCCTTTCGCCCTCATAAACCGCGGCGACACGGTGCTCATTCCCGATCCCTGCTACCCGGCCTATAAAACCGGCGTCCTTTTATCCGAAGGGAAGATAAAAAGACTGTCCCTAAATGAACGGAACGGTTTCCTTCCCGATCTTGACGCGCTGCCGGCGTCTTTTTTTAAAGGCGTAAAACTCTTGTTCCTGAATTACCCGAATAACCCCACCGGCGCGGCGGCGGACCTGAAATTCTACGCCAAGGCCGTTGCGGCCGCGAAAAAATATGGGTTCTGGATAGCGCAGGACGCGGCCTATTCCGAAATCTTTTTCGGCAAACCCAGCCCCAGCATTTTCCAGATCCCGGGCGCGAAAGACGTGGCCGTGGAGTTTTACTCGGTTTCAAAAACCTACTGCATGACCGGCTGGCGCCTGGCCTGGATGATAGGAAACGCCGGAGCCGTGGCCGCCCTGACAAAACTCAAAGACAACCTTGACTCCGGCCAATTCAACGCCATCCAGAAAACAGCTGTTTTCTGCCTTAAGAACCACGGCAGGCTGGTCTCTCCGATCCGGGAGATTTTCCGGAAGCGGGCGGACTTTTTCATCGGCGCTCTGAAAAAAGCAGGCTGGGACGTTTTCCAGCCGGGAGCGACTTTCTTCGTCTGGGCGCGTCCTCCGGCAAAAACAAGCTCTTTGGACTGCGTTTACCGCATACTGGAACAAGCCTCCGTACTCATCACCCCGGGTTCAGGATTCGGCCCTTCGGGAGAGGGTTATGTCCGGTTCTCTCTGACCGCGCCGGAAAAAAGGATAAAGGAAGCCGCGGCAAGAATATCGGTAATGAAGTGGAAATAATAAGGAAACTTTAATGAATGCAATGGAAATCTTCAACTGGTTTTTATTCTCGGTGCTCGCTATGGCCGCGCTGGCCGTGGCAATAGCTTACTTTAAAAGCTATTCCATCATTCAACCCCCCAAACGCCGTACCCCGGTTAATTTTCATCCCGACCAGTATAACCTGGCTTATGAGACCGTCAATTTCACCACCGCCGACGGCCTTACCCTGAAAAGCTGGTTCATTCCGGCGGTGGGCGGTGAAACGGAAAAAACCATCATACTTTGCCATGGCTGGGGAGTGAACCGGGGCGATCTGCTGCGCGACACCCATTTCCTGGCGGAAAAAGGCTTCAACCTTTTTTATTTCGACTTCCGCGCCTCCGGAGAGAGCGGCGGCTCCATTTCAAGCGTCGGATACCTCGAAACGCGCGACTTCGACGCGGCCTATGACTTTCTGAAAACCCACCGTCCGCGCGCCATGGAACACGCGGCGGTTTTCGGTTCCTCCATGGGGGGTTCGGTGGCTATTTTCGCCGGAGCCAAGTACCCGGAATTAAAATGCGTGATGGCTGAAAACACCTTCCTCTCATACCGGCGCGTTATCGCTAACTGGAGCTGGTTCCGCACAAAAGTCCCCTATTATCCCATGGTGCCTATGACGCTGGCGTTCGTAAAGTTGAAGCTGGGCGCCGACCCGGAACCGTTCAGCCCCGCGCAAAACGTGGACAAACTTAAGATGCCCGTAATGTTCATCTGCGGGGATCGCGATGATATCGTGCCGCTCCACGACGCGGAAACCCTATACGGCATGTGCAGGGCGGAAAAGAAACAGATGTGGATCATAACCGGGGCTTCGCACGGCAAATGCGCCGAAGTCGGAGGAGAGATCTACAAAAACAAGGTAACGCAGTTTTTCACGGAAAATTTATAAATAATTTTTTCACCCAATGATGAAATCTTCTGATCCTGAGAAATCAGTTTCTCTTACGATCGGACAGGTAGCTTTCAGCGGTTATTTTTGAAAAGCCTATTTTGTCGGCAAAATCTTTAACTGCCGCGAATCTTCCCGCCGAGCCCCTGCGGAACCCGCGAAGTTCTATATCGGAACACTCTTTGTTCCATCGAGCCCCGCTGTGATCACGGCACGTTTTTTGCCCGGCTTTCGCATGGGCGTTCAAAAGCTTCGCCACTTTTTTTTTATCGGCCAGAACCACGCCGTTCGTTACAATATTGATCTCTTTATATCCGGCTTCCAGTGCGATATATATGATCCGGTCCAGCGCGGGATAAAGCGTCGGTTCCCCTCCGTCCAGCACCAACTTGTCGTAGCCTTCTTTTCTCTTTTCCTTTATTATGGAACAGGCTTCTACGGGTGTAAACTCTTTTTTGGCGTTACGGGGAGGCTTGCCTTTTGCGCAAAACAGGCAATCTTCATTGCATCGCCAAAGCAGGTAAAAATAAAAGCTTTTCATGTGGGAAGTCCGGCAAAAATACGGGTTTTTGTCAGCGAGACTGTGGACTCCATTTTTCAAAAAAACGGTCCATGGCGGTGGTATCGCCTACCGGCAAATGGAAGAATCGCAGGGAAAGTTGTTTCCTCGCCTCCGCTTTCGGTTCCTTATCAACGCTCATTTTCCACATTGCCGCCGCCAGGCCTGTTCTGTCCGCGCCGGCTTTGCAGTGTATTAAGATCGGCCGGGAAGCGGAATTGAAAACGCGGATTATTTCGGCTACATTGCGCGCTTCAGGTTCCTGTTTTTGAGATATGGGAATGGAATAATGGGTTATCCCATTCTCGGCGCTGACTTTGATCTCTTCTTTATACCAGCCCGCGTTGCCATTATCAGTGTCATTGCGGAGGCTGAGAATACTCTTTATCTTGTACTTTTTTATGTAGTGTTCCAGTTCATCCCGGTCCAGCTGGGCGGAGCGGTAAGCTTCTCCGGGAGTAATGGCGTGAAAATTGCCCTGTTCGGAAAGGTATAGGAAGTAACCCGCGTATAACGCCAGCAGCGTTGAAAGAACACCCGCTCCCATTTTTAATTTCCTAGAAGCCATCACGGTTAGCTTTTTTTAAACTTTTGTGCCGTCGGGCGGATTTCTTTTTTCTCAAGCGCGCTATTTCTTTGAGGCGTTCCGAGGTTTCGGGGGAGATCCTCAATTCTATCTCGTCCGTCATTTCTCTCAGTGCCAGGAAGCGGTTGAGCGAGCGTTGACGTTCCCTTTGGCAGCGTACTATGAGCCCGAGGGGCGGATATTTAAGCAATACGGCGTTGGCCGTCTTGTTTATCTTCTGGCCGCCCTTGCCCCGGCCTTTTATGAATTGTTCTTCTATCAGGCCCAGATCTATTCCCAACCGCGCTATGCGGTCTTTGAGCGCGTCCACTTTTTGTCTGGTTATAGCGGAAAATTCGGTAAAATGCATAAATCAGAGGGGCCTGTGCGGCCGGTAATTCAGGCACATGGGATCATTACGCTGTCCAATTCGGCTTCACAATCGGCAAGCCTGTGGCAGTGCCGTATCAGGGGGTGTGCCTAGCAAACGGCCAACTTCGTCATAAAAGCCTTATGCCGGACAGGCTCCTAGCAGTCTGCTGAAAAACCCCCTTTCGGGGTCTTTTGGCCGATTTTTGCCTACGCCTTTGCGCTGCTCAACTCACAGTCTCTAGTCGAGAATGCTCGTTTCGCATCGCTTCGGCTCGGCTTCAAAATCCGCTCAAAATACCTCCGAGTAGGGTTTTTCAGCAGACTGTTAGTCTTTCAGTTCCCCGTGTTCGCGCAGATATTTGCGTATATGCGAGCGGGCGCCGGCGGTCTTTACGATGCCGAGCCAGTCTTTTTTGGGAGCGGAATTCCTGCGGGTGATGATCTCGCAAATGTCTCCGCTTTTCAGTTCGCAGTCCAGTTTCACCATCTTATTGTTGACCTTGGCTCCGATGCAGGCGTCGCCGATATCGGAGTGGATGGCGTAGGCGAAATCCAGGGGATTGGACCCCACCGGCAGCGGTTTCACGTCGCCTCTGGGGGTAAAGATGAAGATCTGGTCCAGTTCCAGGTCGGTCTTGAAACTTTCTATGAATTCGCGAGGGCTTGAAAGATCCTGCAGCCATTCCATCCACTGGCGGAGCCAGTTGAGCTTTTCGTCCAGGTGATGGTCGGCGCCGGATTCGCCCAACTTATAACGCCAGTGAGCCGCGATGCCGTATTCCGAGGTGTGGTGCATCTCCTCGGTGCGGATCTGTATCTCTATGATCTCGCCGGAGGGTGCCATTACGCTGGTGTGAAGGCTCTGGTAAAGATTCATTTTCGGTACGGCTATATAGTCGGTGAAGGAGCCGATGACGGGCTTGAAAATTGAGTGGACCGTGCCGAGGAGGGCGTAGCAATTGATCACGTTATCGGTGATGATGCGGATACCGAGAGCGTCCTGGATATCTTCAAAAGGAAGATTCTGTTTAAGCATCTTGCGGTAGATGGAATAGAGGTTTTTGGCGCGGGAGAGCACCCTGTGGGGGATCTGCGTGCCGCCCAGGTGCTTTTCCACGCCCTGCTTGAATTCCTCCAGAAGCTTCTCGCGTTTGGCGAAACGGAGCTGGACCTTGGCCAGGAGGTTCTGGTATTCGTCGGGGTGGAGGTATTTGAAGGAGAGGTCCTCCAATTCCGACTTTAAATGGAAAATGCCGAGGCGCTGGGCCAGCGGGGCGTAAAGCGAAAGGGTCTCATGGCTGATCTCCAGCTGTTTTTCCTTTGTGAGAAAATTGAGCGTGCGCATGTTGTGGAGGCGGTCGGCCAGTTTTATAACGATGACGCGGATATCCTTTGCTGTGGCCAGGATCATTTTACGCCAATTTTCGGCCTGCGCCTCGTCCCGCGATGAAAATTTAAGGGTTTCTATCTTGGTCACGCCCACGACCAGTTCGTATATTTCCGAACCGAACTCCTTTTTAAATATTTCGTGGGACACCGTGGTGTCTTCCAGGACGTCGTGCATCAGGCCCGCGGCGATGGTCTCAAGGTCCATCTTAAAGTCCACCAGGATCTCGGCCACGGCCGCGCAATGGATGAAATATATTTCGCCGGAGGCGCGCTTCTGGTCCATGTGCGCTTCCAGGGAAAATTGCCAGGCATACTCCAGCTTGGTGGTGTCTTCAGTGGAGTATTCTTTGAATTTTTTAATCAGGTCTTCTAATTCCATAGAGAAAGCGTGACGGCTAGACAGCTGGACAGCTTGGCGGCCTGAAAAGAAGTCCAGTCCACAATTCGTTTCTGAAAGCGGACCAGCCTCCCAGCTGTCTAGCCGCTTGGCACTTAATCGCTTCAACTCTGCGCTTCGTAGAGCCCTTTATAGACGCCGCCTTTGGCCAGGAGCTGGTCGTGCGTGCCGGTTTCCGCTAGTTCGCCTTTCTTGAGCACGAAGATCTTGTCGGCGTTCTTAACGGTGGAAAGGCGGTGCGCCACCATGACCACGGTGCGGCCGCCGAGAATCTTCTCTATGGCCGCCTGCACGGCCTGTTCGCTCGCGGTATCCAGGTTGGAGGTTGCTTCATCCAGAAGCAGGATCTTCGGTTTTTTAATGATGGCGCGGGCTATGGCAAGGCGCTGGCGCTGTCCGCCTGAAAGCTTTATGCCGCGTTCCCCCAGGATTGTCTCGTAGCCCAGCGGCATGGCGCTTATGAAATCGTGCGCGTCCGCGGCTTTGGCTGCCTCCGTCACTTCTTCAATGGAGGCGCCGGGCAGGCCGATGGTTATATTCTTGTAAACGGTGTCGTCGAATAGAATGGTGTCCTGCGTTACCAGCCCCATATGATTGCGCAGGTCCGTGGTGTCCACATCCCGCATATCATGGCCGTCTATCAGGATCTGCCCGGTGATGGGGTCGAAAAAGCGCAGCAGCAGGTGGATGATGGTGGTCTTGCCTGAACCGGACGGCCCCACGAACGCCGCCACTTCTCCCGGATTTATGGCGAGGGAAAGATTCTTTAAGACTTGGGTGTCGCGCGAAGGATACTTATAGTTTATGTCCCGGAACTCTAGTTTGCCTTCCAGGACCCCGATGCTTTTAGGCTTTGAGGTCACTATGACCGTAGGTTTTTCTTCCAGGATCTGGTAGATGCGCTCCCAGGAGGCCATGCCCATCTGGAGTTTGGAGTTTAGGTTTGAGATGTTTTTGAGCGGCATGTAGGCGGTAACATACCCGGCCATGAAAGAAAGGAATTGATCTATGGTCATGGTTCCGGAAAAAATCGCCTTGCCGGCCATATAGATAATAAGGATGAAGATCATGCTGCTGAGGAATTCCATTATCGGTCCGGCCATAGCCGTGGCCCGCAGGTAGCGCATCATTTTGGAAAAATAGTCGTCGTTGGTGACCCGGAAATTGGTTATAGCTTGTTCCTCGTAGTTGAACGCTTTTACCACCGTGATGCCCTGCAGGCTTTCCTGGAACCTGTGGGAGATCTCTCCCACCAGCACATTGCTCTCGGAGCTTGCCTTGCGCATTTTCTTGCCCAGCATTCCCAATATGACGCCGGTTACGGGCAGTATAATGAAGGAAAGCAGGGCGAAGCGCCAGTTAATGTAGAAGAGCGCGCTCAGGGCGGCGATGACGGTCATAACATCGCGGATGCCGTAAAGCGGTAGGAACTGAACGGTTGATTGAACGTTGTTGAGGTCGTTGATGACGCGGCTCATTACGTCGGAGGAGCGTTTGCGCCAGTAGAATTCTATCGAGAGGCGGTGGATATGCGTGAAAAGATCATCGCGTATCTGTTGAACCACCTTCTGGCCTATCCAGCTCATCAGATAGGCGTTAATATATTCGGCCGCCATTCGGAAGACGAACAAGATCGGCAGCCCGATCAGCACAAGCTTGAGAGTGTGGAGGTTTTTGTCCAGGAAGACGCCTTTTATTAAAGGCCCGGTAATGTAAATTACGCTGCCGCGGATGGCCGCGAGGAAAATCATGGATAGCGCTGCCTGGATGAAGCGGAGCTTGTAGGGCTTGACATAGGCGGCAAGCGCCCTGGCCAGGATCTTGAAACGGTCTTGTTCGGCGGGGGGAGCGGTGTTATCGGACATTATTTTAAATGGTTCAGGATCTTTTCCGCCGCCCGCTTGGCCGCGCCGGGATTCCCGAGCATACTGCGCAGGCCCAGGAACTCCTTGCGCATAGCGGCCATTTTTGGCGGGGTGTTCAGTAGCGACAGGGCTTCCTGCGCCAGCGCCCCCGGGTTGGCTTTTTCCTGCATCAGCTCTTTGACCACCGATTTTTTAAGGAGGATATTGACCAGGGAAATGTACTGTATTTTCACAATGCGCTTGGCTATGGCGAAGCTAGCTCTCGCCATCTTGTAGGCCACGGCCATAGGCAGGCCCATCAGCGCGTTCTCAAGCGTGGCGGTGCCGGAGCAGGTAAAGGCAAAATCCATGGTGGAGCGGATCCTGTAGTCCTGCTCGCGGACTATTTCTATATCTTTGGACCAGTATTTATCCACGTTTTCCAGCGCGGGGATCAATTTTTCATCGGGGAACTCGGGCACGGCGAAGATATAGGCCTTGGCATCGGGGTAAACCGACTTTATTTTATAGAAAGCCCGTACGAAGATCGGCAGGTGGCGGGCTATCTCGGATTTGCGGGAGCCGGGCAGGATCCCTATTTTAAAGGCGTGGCCTTCGGGTATATCAGGCTTTACAACGGGCGCGGGCACGCTGTCCAGCAGTGGATGGCCCACGAATGAAACATTGGCCTTGGCTTTCTTATATATCTCCTCTTCAAAAGGGAAGATTACCAGCACTTCTTTTACCAGGCGGGCTATCTTTGCGGCGCGGCCGGGCCTGGAGGCCCAGACTTGGGGGCTGATATAATAGAAAGCGGGGATGCTGCGGTGGGCGGCGAGCCCCAGGACCTGGTGGTTGAATCCATAAAAATCCACGGCTATTACGCAGCCCGGACGCTTTTCTTCCAGATAGCGGCGCACCAGGCGGATCAGTTTCAGCCAGAGAAAAAAATTCTTGAAAGGTTCGGCGAAACCGACCGCGCCAACCGAGACCAGATTGTAAATGAAGTGAGTTGAAACTTCCTGCATTCGGACTCCGCCGATGGAGGTGACGGAGAGTTCCGGGTCCTTTTCCTTGAGGGCTTTGATGAGGCCGGCGGCGTGGGTGTCGCCCGAAGGGTCTCCAGCCACTACGAGGATGTTTTTGGTTGTGGGTACGATTCTGGCCATGTGAATTATTTCTCCGGCGGTTTAGGATTTATCTATGCCGGAGTTCTTCAGTCCTTCTTCCACCATCATTCGGGTGGCATTCCCGATATCTCCCAGTGACTGGGCGAGAGAGGGTCTGGAATCCGGCATTTTGGCGCCGGAAAGTTCATAACGCTTGAGTGAGTCCACGATGTCCAGAGCCAGTCGCACGGCCTTGAGGCCCTTTTCTCCGCTGGGGGTCGGTTTCTTGGCGGTTCGTATGCAGTCTATGAAGTGGTAGAGCTCTTCTTTAATCGGTTCTTTGCGTTCCAGCTTGGGGAAGATGATCTCCACATCCTTAAGCGTCCTGATGACGGGACTTTTTTTCTTGTATATCTTAAGTCTGGAACTGACGTAATCCACGGAGATGTAGGCGTCTTCCTGGTATATGCGCATGCGGCGCGAAGCTTCCATGCTTACCCGGCTGGCGGTGATGTCCGCTATGCAGCCGTTCTTGAACTTGATGCGCACATTGGAGATATCCTCATGGGAGGAAAGGATGCTGGCGCCCACAGCCTCAAAGCTCTCGATGGGGGTGTCCATCATGGTAAGAAGGATGTCCAGGTCGTGGATCATCAGGTCCAACGTGACCCCGGTGGCGGCCACGCGCGGGTCGTACGGGCCAAGGCGCTCTATTGTGATGAACCTGGGGTTCTTTATGTATTTCAGGGTTTCCACCACCGCCGGGTTGAATCTTTCCGAATGGCCAACTTGCAGCACCAGTTTTTTCCTCTCGGCCAGTTCCAGCAGCTTGCGCGCGCCTTCTTCTGAATTTGCGAGGGGCTTTTCCATCAGCACATGTATGCCGGCCTCAAGCGCTTTCATACCGATATCGGAGTGATATTCCGTGGGCGCGGCCACGACCATGGCGTCCACCTGGCTAAGCAGTTCTTCCACGGTCTTGTATGCCACGCAGTTATGTTTCCAGGCCAGCATCTGGGCCCGGAGTAGGTTGGGGTCGGAGACTCCAATAAGCTCCGCTTCCGGCATCTTGGAGAGAGTGCGGGTGTGAAAACCGCCGAGTTTGCCGGCGCCTATGACGCCGAAGCGCATCTTTTTTTTCTTTTCGGGTGTGGTTGAATCCATAAGGTCCTGGGTGTTCCAGATGTAGGCGCGTTTTAAAGCGCGTTTGATTTCGCGAAGGATATAACAATTATTCTACCAAATTTTGACGTGACCATTACGCCCCGCACCGAAGCTGCCCTGGAGGGGAAGGTGATTGCCGGTAGCTTTGTTCTGCCGGTATTTATTTACGGGACGAGAGCTGGGAAAGTCTGGAATTTTACGCTATAGCCCGAATCCTGCAATTCAAGCCGGTTTCCATTGGCAAACCGGCGGCACAAAAAATGCAGTATTCCCCGCAACCGCGGGTCGTGAATTTTCAGCGCTATGCGCGAAAATTCACGAGGGCATATCCGTCTCGAAGCGGCCCCTGAGCACTGCGAAGGGGAAAAATGCAACTGCATTTTTCAGGATAGCTTCAGACCACGATGGGCCGCCTCCCCTGATCTTCCAATGAAAACCTGCTTAAACTGCGGGATTCGGGTTAAACAATATGCGTTGGGTCCACGGAGATGACGGTGATATCAAGTTCCGCGGCTTTGGCCAGGAAAGCGTCTTTTTCCAGGATAAGGGTTTTTCCGGCTTCGACGGCTAAAATTGCAGCGCCCGCCTCACGCATGCTTTCAAGGGTTTGTACCCCTATGACAGGCAGGTCGAAGCGCATGTCCTGGCTGGGGCGGGCGACTTTTACCACGGCCATATCGGAGAGACGTTGCCCCGCGGCGGCGCCGCCGGCGCGCAGGACGGCCCCGGCCCTTTTGATGCAGGCGTCGGTGCCTTCCATGGCCTCCACCGCTATGACCAGCATATCGCGCAGCACCACGGTCAGTCCGATGTCCAGGCCGGCCAGGGTTTTGGCGGCTTTCCAGCCGAACTCGATATTGCGCATGGCGTTCTTGCCGGGTTTGGAGCCGGCCATAAGGCCCGGAGCGGGCAGGAGGTGTTCAAGGAAAGTGGCGGAATTGATCAGCTCTATGCCGTCTTTGTGTAATTCGGCCCCCAGGGCGCCCAGGAGGGAGTTTGCCTTTCTGTCCTTGAGGGTTAAAAGAAGTTTGGCGGCCCTTAAGTCCGGCATTATGCCGCCGAAGATAGAAACATGGGCCACTTTTCCCGCCATCAATACCCTGTTCACTCCGGCTTTCTTGAGAAAATCTATCGGTCCCGAGATCTGCCCCAGTTTGAAATAGGCGGTGGCGGCCGCGTACCGCTCTATCTCTTTAGGGGTGATGCCGTTAAGCCCAACGACAAAAACCGAATAACCCAGGTTCCTGGCCTCTTTGGCGAACATGAGCGGGAACGCGCCGCCTCCGGAGATGAGCCCTATCTTTTTCTCTGTCATTCTTCCGCCGCTTGGACCGCGCTGCGCCGCGGACGGGCCACGCCACGCTTGGACTTCTCGCAAAATTCGACCATATGCATCGCTTCGGGAGAAAGTTTTTCCGTTTTAAGCCGGGCTATGGCTTCGGTCATAAGATAACCGCCGAAGAAAAGGGTCTTAAAAACGTGCTTTATGGATTTTATGCTCTCAAGGGTGACTCCGTTTCGCTTGAGCCCGATCAGATTCAGGGTTACGGGCTTAGCTCTGTCGCCCCTTGCCGTGCAATAGGGAACGATGTCCTGGTTGGCCATGGCGCCGCCGGAAAGCATGGCCAGCGTCCCTACCCGCGTGAACTGGTGGATGGCTACGAGGCCCGAGATAATGGCCTTGTCTTCAATGGTTACGTGGCCGGCCGCCACCGCGGAATTAACCATAATGATGTTGCTGCCGATATGGCCGTCATGGCCCACGTGGGAATTGCACATGAACATGCAGCCGGAGCCTATGGTGGTGATGCCGGTAAGCGGGGAGCCGCGGTGGAGCGATACGCCTTCGCGCACGATATTGGAATCGCCCATTACCAGGCGGGTAGGTTCGCCGTGATATTTGTAGTCCTGGGGCGGCATACCGATGAAAGCGTGGCCGGTGAACTGGTTGTTTTTTCCGATCTCGGAAAACTCGATTATAGAGTGCGGGCCTACGGATGTTCCCGCGCCGATCTTAACATTTTCGCCTATAACTACGTAAGGGCCTATCTCCACGTCCTTATCCAACTGTGCGGATTCATGGATGATGGCGGTTTTGTGTATTTTGGTTGACATAGTTCCTCCAGAAAGTGTTCAGCGCCGGCCATACGCTGAAACCCCCTCTTTCGGGGTCTTTTGGCCGATTTTTGCGGGGGGACCCTTCCGGGGAACTTTCCGCATCGGGGTTCCACCTGCCCGCCTTTGCGCCGCTCAACCCTCAACCTGGCGCCTTAGTCTATGGCGAAAATCATTTCGGCTTCGGCGGCCTGTTCCTCACCGACAAAAGCGTCCCCATTGACCTTGCAGACCTTGCCTTTAAAACGCGCTATTTCGACATGCAGTTTGAGCACGTCGCCAGGGACCACCTGTCTGCGGAATTTGGCTCGGTTGACGCCGGCGAAATAGGCGAAGCGGCCTTTGAGTTCCGGCTGAGACATCATCATTGAAGCCGTTGTCTGCGCCATGGCTTCCAGTATCAGAACTCCGGGCAAAATAGGTTTGGTCGGAAAATGACCGTGGAAATAAAGTTCGTTGGCTGTCACGCATTTGGTGCCGACGCAAAATTTGTTTTCCTCTACGATCTCAACTTTATCCACCAGCAGGAAAGGATAGCGGTGGGGAATTATACGTAGGATCTCCTCGCAGGAGATAACCCGGAGGGGGGTGTAAATGCGGGGTTTTGTATCGTTCATGATAACTCCAAGCGAGTGTGCGGGCGGGTATGCCGGCGCGGAGTCCCAAAACATCCCGTATGGCGCCTGCACTCGCTAGTGATTATTATTCATTAATAGTTTAGCAAAAATCACATTGGTCTTGTGGGCGGTATAGGCCGCCTCAACGCTCACTTTTTCCAGCGCCATGCCGGTAAGCGCCAAGTCCCCGATAAGGTCCAGGAGTTTATGGCGCGCGAATTCGTTTGGGAAGCGCAGGGCGCCTTCGGAGCTTAAAAACGCGTCCTCGTCTATCACTACGGCGTTTTCAAGCGAACCTCCCAGGGCCAGGCCGGCGGCTTTGAGCCCGGCTATCTCGCTTTTGAACCCAAAAGTCCGGGCGGGTGCGACTTCTTTTAAGTAGTTTTTCGGAGTCAAGGTCGTCTCAAAGGTCTGTACGCCGATAAGCGGATGTGGGTGCGCGTAAGTCATTTTGAAGCGCGGCGACGGGGAAGGAGAGGCGCGGTAATAAACTTCCTCGAAAGAATATCCCACGGTCTTTTCCAGGATCAGCAGGCTTCTTTCCTGCTCCGGTTTTTCCCGCAGGCCGGCGCTCGCGAGGGCTTTGGCGAAAGGCAGGGCGGAACCGTCGGCGGCCGGCGGTTCTTCCCCTTCCAGGGCGATGTCCATGTCGTCTATGCCGAGTCCCGCGCAGGCTGAAAGGACGTGCTCCACCGTATAAATTATTCTGGCGCCGTCCGAAAGATTGGTGCCGCGCACCGTTGTCGCGATGTTTTCGAGGGAGGCCTGTATCGGCCCGGTGAGATCCGGTTTGAAAAATCGGATGCCGGTCGGCCCCGCGGCCGGCATAAAAGTTACCACAGACGGGCGTCCCTTGTGGAGCCCGATCCCGGCCATTACCGCGTTATTTGTTAATGTTTTCCGCATAGGCTTAGTCACAGGCTGTAATTGAAAAACACGGCGTAAAAAATATCAAGGCTGCTTAAAACTTTTCAAAAAATTTATTGTTTTTAATTTACGCCATGTTACGATGAAATCCACCGCCGTTACGGCGAACGTCCGCTGCGGCAGCGGGCGAATTCCGGTTATAGGAATTTTTTCTTAAGTTTGCGTACGGTGGCGTAGAGTTCCGGCAGTTTTGAAAGTATGACTTCTATCTTCATTGCTTCCAGGCGGGGGCGGCCCGTGTGGCCGAACACTACCTGGCCCGCGCCGAGGTCCGTTATTATGCCGGTCTTGGCCATGACGATGGCGTTGTCGCCGATATTGATATGGTCGGACAGCCCGGCCTGTCCGCCTATGATCGCGTTGTTGCCTATAGCGGTCGAACCGGCTATGCCGGCTTGTGCCATAATAAGGCAGTTTCTGCCCACGCGCACGTTGTGCGCTATATGAACCATATTGTCCAGCTTGGAGCCGGCGCCGATAACGGTGGCGTCCAGCGCGGCGCGGTCTATGGCCGAATTGGCGCCTATCTCCACATCATCCTCTATGATAACGCGTCCGACCTGGGGGATCTTGGTGTGTTTGCCGGCGATGTTTATGTAACCGTAACCATCGGAACCGATGACTACGCCCGGGTGCAGAATCACATTTTTGCCTATGACGCAGCGCTCGCGCACCGTGACGTTCGGATAGAGCCTGGAATTTGCGCCTATGCTGGTCCCCGCGCCCACGTAGCATCCGGCGGAAATGACGGCGTTGTCTCCGATGACTACCGATCCTTCCACCACGGCGTGCGGCCCGATGTGGACGCCCGCGCCTAATGTCGAGGTTTTATCCACTACCGCCGAAGGGTGGACGCCCGGCTTGGGCCGCGGGTTTAGTTCGGATTCGAATTTTAAAAGGACTTTGGCAAAAGCCTGCTTGGGGTCTTTTACATAAATAACGGCTCCGGCGCGGTTCGTCAGCGCGCTTTTAGCCTCTTGCGGGGCGATGATGCAGCCGGCGGGCCGGTTTACGGTCCAGGGAGCGTTAGCAGCTTTCTCCAGATAGGCCAGGTCGTTGGCTCCCGCGGTCGGAAGAGGGCCGGCGCCGGTTATTAAAGCGGCCGCCGGGCCCTGCAGTTCTCCGCCGACCAAAGCGGCGATTTCAGCGGGGGTTGTCTTCATTGTTCTTCTTCCAGTTTTTCAAGCAGTTTCCCGGTGAGATCCACGGCCGAATGTCCGAAGAGAATATTACGCTTATCCACGATGACGCTTACTTCTTGTTTGACGGCCAGCTCTTTTAACGCGAGATAAATGCGGCCTAGAAGGATCTCGCTCCTGTGGCTTTCATATTCAAGCAGTTCCTTTTCCACCTGGCGCTGGTAAATTTTAAGGGCCTCTTCCTTCTTTCTTAGGTCGGTTTCTTTGACTATTATGGCCGCGTCTATTTCAGGGACCGCGGTGGAGACCGAGAACTTGAAATAACTAGCGGGAACCTTTGACACTCCCGGCATGTCAATTCCGAGGCCGGGCAGGCTGGAAATGGGGATAGCGGGCGGGGCCGGCGGCGCGGCCGCCGGGGATGTCTGGACCTGTGTGGAAGCTGCCGGGATTGAAGTTGAGACCAACGGAATTGCAGCGGTTGATGCCTGGGCCGTTGTCGGGGCCGGGAGCGAGGTGGAGATCTGCGGCGCGTCCGAAGTCGAGGCCGGGGTTGAAGCGGAGACCAGCGGCGCGGCTGTGGTTGATGTCTGGACCGGGAGCGGGGTTGCTGCGGCCTGGAGTTTTTCCAAGCTCATCTGTTCCTGAGTGGCGAGGAGCGACGGCAGAGTGAGAGCGAACTCCCGCTCTTGTTTGAGTTTGGCTATATCGGCTTTGAGAGCGTATATCTCATGTCTGCGCTGGTTGACGGACTCTTCTTTTTTCTTTATTTCTCCGAGGAACTCCTCGCGGGCGTTTAGAGTGCCGGAATATTCTTTGAAGACCCTGTCGATGTCCACATATCCGACGGTACCGGACTCGCCTTTATTTTCCTCCAGGGAGAGTTCCAGCGCCGCCGCCGGCGCCGTTAAGACGAATAAAAAACAGAGAATAGAAAATAGAGATTTCGGACTTGTGGCGGTCATTCCGTTCCTCCTTTCCCAATACTTGCGTAGGTGCCGTCACAAAGCACTGTGTGCCTCAAACGGCCAATACCAGCCAACGGCTGTGCCGTAACTGACCTATGGGCGTGCCGCATCAAGAGCTATGCTCATTAAAGCGGCCCAGGACTATGTCCATCAGAAGGCATTGCGTAGGTGCCGTCACAAAGCACACCATCCTATGGTCATGCCGTAACTGACCTATGGGCGTGCCGCATCAAGAGCTATGCTCATCAACGCGGCCAAGCGCTATGCGCGTCAGATGGCCTGGGCCTATGGCCAGCAAACGGCCTGTGTGCCTCGAACGCGGCCAATTTTCGAATCGCATGATCCTTACGCGCTAAAACAAGTTGCCGAGAGTGAAATAAATATCGGACAACTGTTCCCCCGGTTTATGGTTGAAGCCATAGCCCCAATCCAGCCGGATCGGGAAAGCCGGGGTTGTGAACCGTATCCCGAATCCCGCGCCCATCTTCAGGTCGTTCACCCCGGTGCCTGAGCGCAGGCTCACATCGTTGAAATGTTCCCAGGAGTTGCCAATATCCAGGAAGAAGCCCCATTGCACTATGGTGCGCTTTTTCTCCCTGGCCAGCGGGAAATGAAATTCCAGGTTCAGGATATCGGAGACGTTTCCGCCGTTCAGGGGGCCTATCTGGCCGTTGTTATTATAGCCGCGGATAGTGTCTGCGCCGCCGAGGAAAAATCTTTCGTAAACCGGCAGTTTGGAAGTTCTGCCGAATCCCGCGCCATAACTGAGCTTGTTAGATACCGCCAGCACGAAAGGATAGTCCTCTATGGAAAAAAGTTTCAGGTTATAGCTGTGGGCGAAGGTGGGCTTATAGTAATTGACGTCGCCCATGAGGGGGCCGCCGGTCAAGTCCACGCCGATGGAAGACCTGGACCCCCGGACAGGGTCCCAAACATTATCGCGGGTGTCGCGCGCTAATTCCATGTAGACGGAGGAGGTGACGCTTGTTCCGGGAGAAAGCTCATTGATGTAGATCGTGTCCACTCCGGAGATCCTCACTTTTTCGCGGGTATATGAAATAGTGAGATGGTACTTATCATCCTCGAAGCGCGGTCCCACGGTCACCTTGCCGCCCGCGCGCTGTTCGGTATAGGCCGATAACGAATCCCGGTAAGGTTTGAAGCGGCGGGTGTTGAAGATATCCAGCCCCAGTGTGGTCGGATGGGTCCCGATCCAGGGCATAGACCAGCTTACGTAATAATCCTGCACCCTTTTACCGAAATTCCAGGACAGAGAAGTCCTGTATGCCCGGCCTAAAAGGTTCAAGTGTTGGAGCGAAAGGGTTCCAACCAGACCGTCACGGGAGGAAATGCCGGCTCCGGCGGTGAGCGAGCCGGGCTTGCCTTCCGTCACGTCAAATACCAGGTCCACCTTGTCCGGGTCCGCAGTGGGATTGATGACTATTCCTACGTCGTCCAGGAAATTAAGATTGAATAATTTTTCCTGGCTGCGCCGGATCTTGCCCGAACTGAAAACCTGGCCCTCTTTTTGCACGATTTCACGCTTGAGCACGTAGGTCTTGGTGACTTTGTTTCCCTCCACGTCTATGTTGCCGACATAAATGGGGTTGTTTTCCGTGATGTTGAAATTAATGTCCAGTCCGCCGGTCGCCGCGTTCGGGACCTTGTCGGGCTGGAGAAGCGCCTTCAGATATCCCTTGTCCGCGTATTTGTCCTGCAGGGCTTTTATGGTGTCGTCGAATTTTTCCTGGTTAAAGAGTTTCCCCTGCCGGTATTCCACCAGCGCCGTCAGATCCCTGGAGGTATAGACGGTGTTGCCGGAGAACGTGGTCGCCCCGAACCTGTGGAGGGGGCCCTCGGTGAGGACCGCTTTTATGAAAACCTTGCTCTTGTCCTCGTTGAAGGTGACCGAGGAATTTTCAAGCTTAAACTCGCTGTACCCGTTATTTTTATAGAAAGTTTCCAACCCCCTTAAATCGTTGTCCAGGTCCTGGGGCGAGTAGATCTTGTTGGGCCGGTTCTTCATTTTTTTGACCAGTTTTTTGGTCTTGAAGCCTTTCGCGCCCTCCAGGGTAACTTCCGTGATCTTGGCTTTTTTACCTTCGACGACGTTGATGGTCAGGTAGCAGGTGTGGGCCGCCGTATCGTAGCGGACCTCGTAGTCGGTTTTAGCCTCAATATAGCCTTTCTCATGGTATTTATCGGTGATCTTAATGAGATCCTCGCGGATCTTAAGTTCGTCGAAAAAGTCTTTTTCCTTGAGGGCCATCTCGTCCCTGACCGTGCCTTTCGAGAGTTGCTTGTGCCCCGTGATCTTCACCTCCCTGATCATAAATTTTTCGGAAACGATATAGGTGACGGTCGCGGCATTTGAGGAGCTTGTTATGTCGCGGAATTTAGGCGCCACAGGTTTACCGTTCATTTCCTCGATATCAACAGAAACTTTCTCCAGGCTGCCCAGACCTAATACGGCCTCAATATCGGAATTTACGAAGTCCTGATAGTAAAGTTTGCCCTTTTTGGCGTGCCCCGTCTTGGCGATAACTTTGGTCTTGACGTTAATATTCCCTTTGACCGCCACGGCGCCCACTTCCCACGGACCTTTTCCAGGGCCGGCGGACGGTTCCGCTTGGCCGGAAGTTTCGCTTATGCCGGGCAGCTTTGCGATATCCGTAGAGGCTGGCACGGCCGGGGTTATTTTAAAGGTGTCGGTGGAGACCGGTGTCTGAGGCTTCTCGCCAAAGCCGGGCACCTGGCCATTCATCCATTTGGAAGGTTCCGGGAAGCCGCCGGAGTCGGACTGGCTCATGACCGGGAGAGTAAGGTTGCTGAGAAGAAGCAGTATCAAGGAGGTTATTTTCATCGGATTATATACCCGGACATTTGTGCTATCTTACCACTTTTGGACGTGGATTTGTAAATTTCTTGGTTCCGGCGGATTTATGCTAGAATAAATCTGCCTTAAATCCGGGAAGCGGCGGTATGCGTCCCAAAGAGACGTGATCCTGCGGACATTTAAAGAAACAGGAGATTTAACAAGAAATGAAAAAGATTTACATTCTTGACACCAACGTGCTTATCCATGATCCGATGTCCTTCACTAAATTCGAGGACAATTCCGTGGTGATCCCGATTTCCGTCATAGAAGAGCTGGATACCTTTAAATCCGTGGCTGATGAACGCGGCAAAGCCGCCAGGATAGTTTCCAGGAAGCTGGATGATTTCCGCAAATTCGGCAAACTCAATGCCGGCGTGAAAATGGAGAACGGCGGCATGCTCATCGTGGACCTGGACCATGAGCAGGTTCTGCCAAAAGAATTCCTGCTTGGGAATATGGATAACCGGATACTGAACAGCGCCCTCTGGTTCAAGAAAAAAAAGAATAACGCCGTTCTGGTCACCAAGGACATTAACCTCCGCCTAAAAGCCGAGGCCGTAGGCATCAACTCCGAGGATTATGAGGCCGGCAAGGTTAAGGTGGACGAGATCTATCCCGGCCTGGTCACCATAGAGAAGACCGCCGATTTTGTGGATAAGTTTTACAAGGAAAAGTCGGCTAAAAACACCGACCCGGACCTGGTAGCCAACGAATTCGTCATCTTCAAGGCCAAGGAAGACCCGAAGAAGAGCGCCATGGGCCGCGTGTCACCCTCCGATACGTCGGTGATAAAAATGCTGAGCCCCGAGAGTTCGCCCTGGGGCATCCGGCCGCTCAATAAGGAGCAGCGCTGCGCCATGGACCTGCTGCTTGACGAGAACGTCAAACTGGTCACCATGATCGGTTCGGCCGGCACCGGCAAGACCCTTATGTCGCTGGCGTGCGGGCTGCAGAAAGCTGTGGAGGAAAGCGTTTACCGGCGCCTCATCATCTGCCGCCCCATAGTTCCCGTGGGCAAGGATATCGGTTTCATTCCCGGCACAAAGGAAGAAAAACTTTCCACCTGGATGGGCGCCATCTACGACAACCTGGAATTTATAATGGATAAGCGCCACCAGGACGACGCTATGCAGAAATTCGAGTACCTTCTGCAGAACGGCAAGATAGAGATCGCTTCCGTCACTCACATCCGCGGCCGCTCGCTCCCTAAACAATATATGATCGTGGACGACGCGCAAAACCTGACCCCTCATGAGATAAAGACCATCCTTTCACGCGCGGGAGAGGGGACTAAAGTCGTGGTCACGGGAGACCCCTATCAGATAGACAACCCCTACCTGGATATTGCTTCCAACGGCCTCATGTATATCGTGGACCGGTTCAAGGGGCAGAAACTTTACGGACACCTGACGTTCACCAAGACCGAGCGCAGCGAACTGGCCGGCCTTGTCGCCGAATTGATGTAGCCTTGCCCCGGTTCTCATAACCCGTTTCAAAGCGGGACCCCTTCCGGTGGAATTCTCCTACAGGCGGACACCGCACTGCGGTTTCCCTTACCTATGGCCGTCAGACGGCTGAAGGACACCTGTCGCAAAGCGGCCACTGAACTCTGCGAAGGAGGGAAATGTAACTTTGTTTTCCAGTTAAGCTAAACGCAAGGCTATATAGTGAGATATACGCTGAAAGAAGTATGCCGCGAACGTTGGAGCCTGCGCACGGATTGTATATTCAGCGCACTACTTTATCAGATGAGGTCTGCTAAGCAATATTATCTTCCCGGTGAGCAGGCTCAGTCTTAATCGGTCTCCTGTGCGTATTCTGGAGATATTGTTGGTCTCTACCAGCAGTGGTACACCGAACTCGGCGCAGATGGCGGCGGCGTGGGAGCCTATAGTGCCGCGGCTTATTGCCACTGCGGCCACCCGCCCTATGCGGCTGAGGAAGCTGGGTTCAAAATCCGCGGCCGCATATATGAATTTGCGCGGACACTGGCGCAGTATGTCTCTATCCGTCACTGCCAGGCCATCAATCGTTCTGTTCTCTCGTCGTGTAGGGATACCCTTTATTGCGTAGCCCCCTCCGTGAGCAGGGCGCAGGCTCGCCGCCACTGATCGTTGTTTGCCGAGTTGCGCCAATTGTGTCAATAGGCCCTTTTCCAAAGCGCGCGCGTAAGCTGTTTTTTTGCCGGCGCGCAGTTTTTTAAAGACGGCCCGCAGCAGGTCCTTTTCCCGATCCAGCCGTTCGCACATGGCGGCAGCTCCTTCAGGGGTGAGCCTGCGGCGTATATAGGCGGCCTCGCAGCCGGTCATGCTGGAAAGGACGAATGAGAACGGGACCGTTCCCCTGCCGCCGCCAAGCGTCACCCTCTTCACCCTATTGCCGGGCAAGGCCGCGCGGAAAATAAAAAGCAGGCCTTGTCTGGCCAATGCGAACAGCGTTTTCTGGGCCTTGGCATTGGATTTCGGGGGGAAGAGAGTCTGATCGCCCAGGTGTCGTACCGTTATCCATTTAAGTCGCTGCGCCCTCCTTAGACCGGCAGGTCTCAGATTGATAACGAAATGCTCCAAGGTCTCGCTTTCGGGGCGGCTGAGCCGCAGGTAGTTGTAGGCCAGCAGGGCCGGGATCTCGCTCAGTGCCCATTCCCCGTTGCTGAAACCGAGTCCGCGCATCAGGTCTCGTATGGATGCGAAGATCATATCGAAATCGATCATGCCGGCTCCGGACACGGTGCCGAAGACCCTGGCCTGCAGTATGACCGGATGTCCGCCGCACAGAGCCATTTCCACGGAAATATTGCTTGAGGGGTACAGTGTGCGCTGTATTTTTGCCGCCGAAGCGGCGGCGGCCAGTGCGTCCTTCCACGGGAAGTCGGGGACTAAGCGGCCTTGCGGCCTGCCTTCCGGGCTGAAGACCGCCCTCCAACGCGCTCCGGCGCCTGAAGTTATCGAGGCCGCGCCGCCGCGTGCCAGTTCCACTACCAGTTCCTGTTTATGATAAAGCGTGCATACGGCGCCAAATTCCGCCTTAATTAACGGCTGTATGAGCAGCGCCATGTCGCCGCACGCCGGACGGGGGCCGCCGAGGCCCTTCCGGGCGAGGGCGTTCCCGTAGGCTTTCGCCGCCGCACCCCTGGCGGAAGCGGCGCATTGGATTGTGGCCGTAGCCAGCTCCCTGAGGTTCCGCGCCGTTTTGGACAGGTATATCCCCGGTGCGGCGGCACCCGGCAGGTCTTCGCGGGTCGCCGAACTGCGCACGATTACGGGGAAACTGCTTCCAAGAGTTCTGTCCGCCTCTGTCAGGAAGATGCCGGCGGTCTTAAGGGCATCCCTGCCGCTGAAAAGCATTTCCACATCGGAGGGGAGAACCACCCAGGAGCTGGGCACGGCGAAGCCGGCGGCATGTAGTGCCCTGATCCCTTCGGCTTTAGCGCCGGAACCGGTCGGTACCGGATTTTTAAGTATATCGCATAGGTAAGGCATATTGATCCTTAAAAAATGTTCCCGGCTCCAATCCGACTTAATGATCCAGGGGCAGGGCGCTCTGGGCGCAAAGGGGGTTCCTTCTCAAGGCATAAGCCATCACGCGAACCGCGCCGGATCTCCCGGCTGCCCCACTATCATTTGTGGCAGCGCATAGCGCCTATCGGGATTTTATGCAGGTCCTCTACACCGCCCGCAGGAGCCGTAGGTTT
The DNA here is from genome assembly GCA_001800245.1 of Elusimicrobia bacterium RIFOXYA12_FULL_51_18. Taxonomy (GTDB): domain Bacteria; phylum Elusimicrobiota; class Elusimicrobia; order Elusimicrobiales; family UBA9959; genus YA12-FULL-51-18. The sequence continues at coordinate 43,975 of MGVA01000043.1, forward strand.
AGTTGAGCCTGGCCGAGCGCAGGGGGTGGGTTCACCGGATGGTATATCTTTTCAAGGCGCTTGGTCCGGTTGATGATAGAGATTCCCAGCCCGGCTGTACTGATGGCGTTCATGGCTGCAGGCAATCGGCCATCCACATGAGGCAGACACAAACACTGTATTATAGCGATAGTAGTTTGCTTTTGCAATCTTCATAACCGGAACGATTCCAAATCCCAATGCGTCAAATCATCGGCCAAAAGGCGCGCCAACATGATCGGCTCGCTCTCGGAAATTACGGGAAAGGCGCGTAAACCAAGCGGTCCACGTTTATCGTTAGCAGGTCTTTTTCTGAGGCGTAGAATTTGTCGGGGAACTCAAGGAAGATAGTGTTGCCGCGGACCAGCAGTTTTTCCCTTATCGAAGGATGGGTTATCTCAAAGGAACTGATGAGGCATTCCCGTGCGCAAGTCACCCCGAGTGCCGATCCTTCCGGCGGCACATCGCGCATCCCGACCAGGCATGTGCGCGTGTTGGTCAGGTCCAGGTATGGGTAGTAAAGGGTTATCTTGAAGGTTCGCCGGTTGAACCCGTAAAACCTGCCACTGGCAAAATTAACCTTGGGGAAGATCCCGATAGTCGATAATTCATAGCGTGTTATCCCGAGTTTGCTAAAAAATTCCAGAACCCTTCCATTGTGTACTTTAAAGCCATCCACGGCATCGTCAAAAACATTATTGCGGAGCAGCCGCCCGGCATTCAGCTTGAATGGCAGCCGGTTCCGTTTCGCCAGCTCAATGGCACCGAAGTCGTTTACGGTGATTTCGAGCCCCGCCGGATCTATCTTTCCGCCCTTCACCAGCTTTAAAAGTCTTTTAAAAAGAGAGTTCAGCAATCTCGCGCCTTTTTCGCTCAGCAGCGGAGTCAGCAGGCAGATCTTTTTGCCTTGTCCCTGCAGCCAAGCGATTTCCGCGCAGACTGAGCCGTCAAGCAGGTTTTCGCAGAATTCAGGGCCCAGGTAAAATCGGGTAAATCCCCGCATCGCGGCTTCCAGCCCGCCGGATTTTTTGAGATCTGCGAGTGTCATCGTCCCGAGCCGTATTCCTTTTTCTATAGCCATGGTTAAAAGCCGTCCTTGTTCCAGTGGGCCAGCTCTAGTATAAAAGCCTGGCTGGCTTTTGTCCGTGGCCTTGAGGAGGAAAGCTTTTCCGCCAAGCCTATCATGGCACGCAATTCGCCGACCTTTTTAACTTTCACTTCCTGTCTGTCGGAGCGCGTGCCATATTTCAGATACTGCACACCCGAAGCAAAGAAATCGAAAAAAGTCGCGGCATTTGAAAGTCTGGGAGAGCCTCTGCGGGTAAATCTGTTTTCAATTCGATTTATGATGCCGGGGAGTTCTCCAGCGCGGTTTGGTATGTCTAGGTTCCGGAGCTTTATCAGCCCGCCTGGTTTTGCGTTTATGTGGCAAAGACTGTCGTTGAGCATGGCCGATTTTAAAGTGAAATGGATGGGATGGTGCAGCTGGCAGCGACCGTTAACGTAGGCGCAGCCGAAAAATCGGTAATCGAAAATCTCGGTTTCAATGCTCCGTGTCCGGCAGAAGTAGAGGATTTTGCGTGCTTCATGCGATGAGATCTGGTTGGGGAGAATGATTCTGGAGATGTTGAAGCGCTGAAAAAAAGCCGCGCTCAGGCTGTTGAAGACCGGCTGTACCGAACTCAAGTGGAGTTCCGCGCGCAGGCGCTTCCTACCACCCGAGAATAATTCCAGCAGATATGGGTTTGAAAAAATAAAAGCGTCCACTCCCAGCTTATCCAGATCCCTTATCCGTCCAGTGATAGCGCCAAGCTGTTTGTCCGTAGCAGTGGCGTGGAGGTCATTGACCGCGAGCGATATTTTTTTCCCAAGCGCCTTGGTTTTTATTATGGCCGCCGCCAGATCCGTGCTGGGCAGATTTTTACTCCCGAAGGCCGGGAGCTCTCCGACCGCGGTGTAAAACTCATCTGCGCCGGCCTCTGCCAAAGGTTCCAGCTCTTTCAGATCGGTAAAACATGAAACTATTTTCATTGCTTGTGTAAGCTCCGTATCCGTAGCCAGACTCATCAGATGGCTATGTGCTTTTCTTTGGAAAACCGGCCTATTGTCCGTGTTCCTTAAAATGCTTCGGGCCTTATGCTTCCCAGCTTTTTGCCGGAAGAGATCAATTCTTTGTTCCCGTGGATCTTCAAGTAATCTGTTCTCGCGCCACAGCATGCCGGTTCTAGTGGGCAACGCCCGCAGGCCGGGTTTTCCGCTTTTTCCATTATGCCGGCTTCCAGGACCTGGTCTCCCCTGCGCCAGCGCTGGAATTCAAAGGAGAATCCTTCAAAATTACGCAGCCGGCATAAGGGGATGTTTTGTACTACGGCTTTCACGCCTTTAATTTTGAGCTTTGCGAGTGCTAGCTTCAGGAAAGGCTCCGCATCGCGGTAGCGCGGGACGATGTCTTTGCTGTCGTTGACCCGGCCCGAGTTGCGCACGAAAGTGAAGTTGACAAATGCCAGTCCCGGATGATTTCTGATTACCCAGTCAGCGAAAAGCGGCAGGCTGCGGTAGTTCCCCTTGAAGATTATGTGGAAGAGTCGAAGTTTATGTTCCGCGCCCAGTGTTTTCAGGTTTTCAAGCCCTTTCACGGCCGAGGTGAACTTGACGCTGCGTGTGGCCTTCATGTAGGTTTCAGGATCTGTGGCCGGGAAATTGACCGTGAAATAATCCACGGCTTTCTCTACCCTGCGGCAAAATTTAGGGTCCGCCAGCGCCACGGCGTTGGTGGACAGCATGAAGTTTCTCACCCCGGCTGTTTTCAGTGCCGCTATCCAGTCAAAAAAATCTCTGCTGACGGTAGGTTCGCCAGCGCCCTCAAGGCTTACCGCTTTAATGCGCTTTTTCTTTATTGCGGCGGTGGTTTCCACTTTTGATGCGGGTGCGCCGGTCGGTGGGTTTTGGCAATAGACGCAATAAAGGTTGCAGGTGTGTGCCATCGGTACACACAACTGCTCGTTTATCCACTTTTGTTCTTTTTTTGCTTCCTCTGGCGCCATGGATCTATATTATCATTTTTCCCCTGTGCCGCTACCCGAATTGGGTGTTGGATGCGCGGGGTAAACGCTGATCGGCTAACGTGTTGTTGCGCCTATGAATCTGAATAGATCTTCGGGCCCAGGGTTATCTGGGCTTAAAGGCCTTGCCTTATGCTCTCTTATAATCTTAAAATATTAAGTCACAAAATGCATGCCATGAATCAAGGATGGAACTAATGTCTAAAGCAAAAGCGATGTTGTTGAACGCCATAATGGTTCTCTCGTTCGTTAATTTTGCGACCGCCGCCGGCCTTGGAAACAATCTGAAAACTGGTACCCCCGCCGCTGAACTGCTTGCGTCTCTGATGCCCTCCCTGGATTTCCTGGAAACTATTACGGTTCGGAAAGTGGAAGCCGCTCCGGCCATCTTTAAAAGTGACAAACTTATCGCGCCCGGCCGCGATCTCGCGCCGAAAGTAGAAGATCCCCTCCGCGTAAAAGCCATTCTTAAGCTGGTTGGAGATATTTATAACAGTGTTCATCTGCCCTATGCGCAGGATGGGGCAACTTTTAAGAATAAGGAGCGTAAGTTGCCCGTTCAGCCGATCGGTTTTTATAAAGAATACACGCTCCTCACAGGCGGCGCTCCTCATACGGTGGTTATTGACGGACAAACTTACCAGGTGGCTCCGGATCTGAGCGCCCGCGGTTCCGAGCGCTGTATTATAGGCGGCGGGACTAAATTGTATTACACCCCGGACCATTACGCGCATTTCATTGAATTGACCGTGGTGCGGTGATGCGGTCTCTGTCTGGATTTCTTGACAGTAAGGAAGTTTTCCTGAAATCGGATATAACGGATATGAATGCGGAGGAAATAGAAAAGCTATTTCCTCCGCTTGGTTTTTTTGCATTCCGTCTGGACGGAGCCGGCGTTAAAAGCAAGGGGGAACTGCTGGGTGTGCTTGCCGCCGGCCTTAAATTCCCCGCCTATTTCGGTTACAATTGGGACGCCCTGCTGGACTGCCTGCGGTCCTTGCCCGATTTTATCCAGGCCCGCGGCTACGTCCTGATAATAGAGCGGTTCGACCTCTTTATGAAAGATTCTCCGGCCGACCTTGAGGATTTTAGGGATATCGCTGAGACAGCCGCCGGATTCCTTGCGGAAAAATACAAGCTCCCGTTTAAGATAATAACGCTATGAAGCTGATGAAACTCGCTCTCTTAGCGTTTTTTGTATTTTCATTCTGCGTGCCTGCCTCCGCCGGCGGTCTGTCTGTGGATAATCCGCGCATTAAAATTGCCCGGCGGGCAGGCAAGCCGGTCCGGTTTAAGACTTCGGATGGCTGCGCTTTGGAAGCTTTTTATCAGCCCGCTTCTTCAGGCTCATATGTGTTTGTGAATGTTCATGGCCTGGGCTCCAGCGGCGGTGAGTGGACGGTTTTGGAAGCCGGATTAAGAAAAAGAGGTTATGGCTATCTTTCTATCGATCTCCGAGGGCATGGAAAGAGCCTGGAGTGCGGGGGTAAACCGGTTAATTATAAAACTTTTTCCGCAGTTCAATGGGTCGGGCTTTCCGCGGATATACTGGCCGCGGCGGAATTCCTTAAAGGCAGAAAGGTTCCATCCAGTCGTCTGGTGCTGTGCGGCGCCAGCATCGGGGCCAATCTCTCCCTTAAGACCGTAGCGGAGGGGTTGCGTCCCGCAGGCATTGTTCTCCTGTCCCCGGGCATGTCATACGCCGGAATAGAGCCTGGTTTTTTTTTAGACGAACTGGTCGCCATCCCGTTGCTGCTGGCCGCGTCGAAGGACGATCCTTATGCCTGGGATAGCGCCGGCGCTTTGGCTGCGCGTGCGAAGTTCAAAAATATCCCGGTCATTTTCAGAGCTGGTCCCGGCGGCCACGGCGCAAACATGCTTTCTGAAACCCGGGCAGAACTTCTTAATGATATTCTTAACTGGGCGGATAAGCTCCGCGTAAAATAAAAACCCCGCTTGAAGCGGGGGTTTTGCGGGGGAACCTTATCCGATTCATTTCCGTGCGCCGGCTTTATGTTTCGGTAAGACAAGCCTTAGTTTCCCGTTCCTCCTTCCTGGTCCCCGCCGCCATCAATAACCCGTTCTTAACGCTTACCTTGAGGATTTTTCTCAAACCCCGGGTTCTTTAACGACGATCTCAAGGGCCGAGCCTTTGTCTGCCGTCGTAATTCCGGCAGTTTTTAGATTCCACCCGATGGAAAGACGGTGAAGAAAGCATCATCATACGATATCACCAGGCTGGTTGCCGGGTCCCTGATAATACATCACATATAATTGGCAATCAGAAGTTAGGATTGCTTATCATGGATTTGTTTATACTCTAGACCTTCATTATGACATTGAAAAACACGCTTTTATGTATTAGACTATAACTGCTGAGTTCCAGAATACATGGTCTGGCAATTATGGTTTTTCAAAAAATGACCTATTGGGCATCAAGGTCGGGGAACCCTTAGGATTGTGTCCGCCTGGCTAGATCCTGCTAAAGGGGCGCCGATTCCCTGTAAGGGGTGCCGCCAAGGGGGTTTTATGGATAACGAGAATATAGTAACCCTGCAGCTACAATTTACCAGGAGGAAAGCATTCCTCCTTTTGACGTTTTTTTTCATCTGTTGGCATCCCGGCTTCCTGGGGTCTGAAACCTTAACCTTAACCACGTATTATCCGGCGCCCTACGGTGGCTACGCCAGTCTTCTTACCACCGGTCAGACCCTTCTAGCCAGGGATGGAGGCAACGTCGGAATCGGGACTCCCAGCCCCGGATACAAGCTTACCGTGCGGGGCGGCATAGGCGGCAATTACGGTCTCACTCCGAATTATACTACTTGGGCTAGTTATTCAGTAGGTGACGGAGGCGCCGCTGTCTATAATGATGCCAACGCGTATAAAACCTTAATGTTAGTGGGGAACAATTCGGCCGGCGGAGTTCGCAAGGTAGGGGTTTGGGATGATTTCACCGTTAACGGCAATTCATATGTTTCAGGAAGTATGACCGTTAACGGCAACCTGAGCGTTAACGGTGTGATCACAGGCATGTGCCAGTTACGCCCCTATGCCCAAACCGGCACGACCTCTTGTCTCAGGGCGGATGAAAGGGTTATCACATGGTATGGAGACGGGAACCCGGATTCCGGCATGCTTCTTCGCGCGGTGGGGCTTGATATAACAAATGCTCAGGCGTGGAGGATGGTGGGGTTGGCCGCCGACCGCGCCGGGAATATGTTGTGCTGCAGGATACAATAGGGCCCTCCTGCAATACTTGCGGGAATTCCGTATTAAGGACAGCGGCTTTATCTCCCGGAAGGGAGCCGCCTAAAGGAGAGGAACTTGAAAAAGCAGGAAAATAAAACGATCGCTGTCAGGGCCAGCCTTAAGGATCAGAACCTTGATGTGGTCCGTTATGCCGCGTACGCCGTGAGCGACGCGGCGTATGTTTTTATAAAACCGGCCGGCAAGCGCGCTGTGGCGCTTGAGTTTACTCCAAAAAGTGCCGCCGCGGCAAAAGACCTGCTCCGGCGCTTTAAGGAGGAGCTGGCGGATGAACAAAAGCGCGCAGCCATTTTTGCCTCGAACCGTGACTTGAGGGAATTCATGATCCTGAAAGCGCTCGCGTACGAAGAAATTCCTCCCTCAGGACAGCGGGAAGATTCCGGCCTCACGCCGGAACAGGAGCGCGAACTGGACGCTTTGATAGCGCAGGTTGAAAGCGAGATAAAGAAGGAATCATTCGGGAAAAAGGTTAAAGACCCGCTTGGCATTACCAGGACATGGGAAGAAAAATATGGCGCAAAAACAGGCCGCAAAAAATAATAAATCTCAGCTTCTGTTGCCGCAGGCGCTGTGGCAAAAGATAGGAGCGAATTACCTGCTCACGAATGATTCCGGCCATTATGCGTGGCTTAAGGAAAAAGATTTCGCTCTGGTAACAGCCGGTAAAATGGCGGAAAAAGATCCGCTTTTCGCGGAGTTGGCGGCCAAGGGTTTTATCAGGAACCGGTTGGATTTTAACGACCTGGCCGCCAAGTGGAAAAAGAAGAACGCATATTTATATTATGGTCCGGGCCTGCATATCCTTGTGATGACGCTCAGGTGCGGCAATAAATGTCTTTATTGCCAATCAGCCGCCGCCGGATTGGGAGCCAAGCACACCGACATGCCCCTGGCTGTGGCGCGCAAAAGCGTGGATCTCGCTTTTAATTCTCCGAATCCCGGCATCACTATAGAGTTTCAGGGAGGGGAACCGCTGCTGAATTGGGAGGTGCTGAAAAACACTGTGCTGTATGCGCGCAAAAAGGCGCGGATCGCCGGCAAGGACTTAAAACTGGCGCTGGTCTCCAACTTCAGTCTGATGACCGTGGAAAAAGCCGAGTTTCTCCTCAAGCAGGAGGTTTCAATCTGCACCTCGCTGGACGGCCCGAAGGCCTTGCATGACAAGAACCGGGTCTCTTCCTCCGGCAGTTCTTACGATGACACCATAAAGTGGATAAAATTTTTCCAGGCCCGGCATGATAAACAGGTTCCGGAATACCGGGTGTTTAAGCCAAGCGCCCTGTTGACCGTCTCACGTTATTCACTCTCAGGCCACAAGGAGATAATAGACGAATATGTCGGGATGGGGCTTGAGGATATCTTCATCAGGCCGCTTGCGCCCATAGGATATGCCTGGAGGCTCTGGGACAAGATCGGCTATGACGCCAAAGATTTCTCGATTTTTTATTTGAAGAGTCTGGATTATATCCTGAAACTCAATCAGCGCGGCGTGGTTATCAGGGAGAAAATGGCTTCTATGATGCTGGATAAGATCGTTAATTTCCGCGACCCCGGCTACCTTGACGCGCGCTGTCCGTGCGGCGCGGCCATAGGCCAATTGGCTTACAACTATAACGGCGATATTTATACCTGCGACGAGGGCCGTATGGTAGGCTGGGAAGGCAACGATCTTTTCCGCATCGGCAATGTTTTCACCGACAGCTATAAAAAGGTCATGAACTCCGCGACCACCAAGGTTTGCGTGGTTTCTTCCAACCTTGAGGCCCAGCCGGTTTGCGCCCGCTGCGCGTATAAGCCCTACTGCGGCGTATGCCCGGTCTATAATTACGAGACCCAGGGATCTTTATGGGGGAATATGCCCGCCAACGACCGTTGCGGACTTTTTAAAGGAATATTTAAAGCGCTGTTCATGCTTTTAAAAAACCCTGAAAAGGCCGCTATACTTAAAAAATGGGTGGCAAAATAATGAAGACGAATAAAGGCGCGAAGGAAATATTTCTAGACGCCGGGATTTATTCCGGCGAAGCCGTAAAGCTGGCGGCTTTTGTGTTTTCCGACAAGGCGGATATACGGATCGTTCCGGGCAAAAACGTTTTTAAAATCTCGGTACGCGCGGAAAACGCCGAGCGCGCGGCCGGAGAGTTCCTGAACGAGGTTCTGAACCAGCAGTGCAGGATAGACCTCGCGAAGAAAAATTCCAAAATAGCCGGCATTATAGTAACAAAGGCGCTTTTGTCCGCTGCCGGTGAAAAATAGTTCCTTTCCAAAAATCGTGCTTCCCCGGCGGCCCGTGGCAAAGGTCATCAATGACCGTGATTTTCTGTTAAGCGGGTCATAGCGTGTTTTATATCCGATCCGGCTCCTGCTCTATGCCTGATATAGCGTTCTGGAATAAATGCAATAACAAGTGTGTTATGTGTACTAATGCGCCGGAGTTCGCGGCCCAGGATCCCGCCCAGTACGGCCTTAAACGTCAGGTTGAGAAGCTGGAGCGGTATCTTAAAGGGCTCGGGCCGATCTATCTGAAGAACGCGGACAAAGCGGATTTTATAAGTCTGACAGGCGGAGAGCCGACCCTCCATCCGGATTTTTTCAGGCTGCTGGTTTATTTCAGGAAAAGACTTCCCGGAATAAATATTACGCTGCTTTCCAACGGCCGCAGATTCGCCGATAAAAATTTTACCCGCCGGTTGTTAAAAGCGGCCAAGTCCCCGTTTACCGCGGCTGTGGCGGTTCATGGCGCTTCGGCCCGGGTCCATGACAAGGTGGCCGGGGTGAAAGGGGCTTTTAAGGAGACCATAAAAGGATTGAAAAACTTGTCGGACGGATTTGAAAGGCAGGCCGGACAGCTGGAAATAAGGATAGTTCTGCACCGGTTGAATGTCGGGGAACTTGAAAAAATACTGGAGTTTCTGCTTAAGCGCTTTCCGGTCGTAGCCCGCTACAGGGTTGTGGTCATGCACTATGAGATAGAGGGGATGTCTTTTGAAAATCATGACCGCCTAGCGCTTAGTCTTTCCGAATCGGCAAACGCGATCAACGCCGCCGGCCCTTTGATAAAGCGGTTCCCGGATCTCAGACTTTACCACTTCCCGCTCTGTCTGGTGGGCAGGGAACTAAGAAGCCGGTGCTGGATAACATTGCCTCCGGAAGACCGGGTTTATTCCGAAAAATGCGCCAAGTGCCGCGCCGGGAAAAAGTGCCTGGGGCTTATGCTCGAGTATTACAGAAAATTCGGCGACGGCGAACTTAAACTTTTATGAAATTTTTCGGGCTCGCGGCCCTCTCCGTCTTCGCCGTCTGGTCTGTGGCCGTGGTGAATATAGATATGGCTGTAAAGAGGATCCCGAACGTCAAGATCGTGCTCGGGGTCAAACTTCTACTGCTGGCGTTGGGGCTGCTACTGTTGAATTCCTATATGGGAACCCGCGGCGCCGTGTCTAGTTACCTGAACTGGAATTTCTATCTCTTATGGTGCGCGCATCTTGCCTGGGCGGTCCTGGCCGGAGTGACGCTATGGTACTCGGAGATCTGGCCGGCCGGCGACGCCAAGTTTTTTATACTGGTCGCGGCCTGGCTGCCCCTCATAAATCCGTACCTGAAAAATTTCCCGAACTATATTTCCCTAGGCCTGCTGGTGAACATCTTCGTGATGGCCGCGCTGGCGGCGGTCGGCGGGTTTTTCGCCTCCGGATTTTACCAGGCACGCCCGGCCGATTTTTTTAAGGAGCTGTCCGGCGATATTAAAAAACGTTTTGCGGGTCTGGCCGGCGGGAGCGAAAATAATAAATGGGCTATTACGGCCTATCTCGCCAATATGACTTTTCTTTTTCTCCTCCAGCAGATCTTCAACACCGAAAGCAGGCATTTCCTGAGCCGGTTCCTGGCCCGGGCCGATATTATTTATTTTTTTCTCTTCTTTCTGTGGGATAAGATCGGGAACGTGTTTGCCGGCAGAAAGTGGATGATAGCGATCACGGCCGGCTATATTATCTATTTCTTCACCGGCTATGTTTATTTCTATGACAGGCTGGCGGCGTTTACCCTGTATTCCCTGGGGAATGTTTTCAGGTTCAGTATGCTGCTTTTTTTCGGCAGATTTATGCTGGAATTTCTCATGGAGAAAAAAGACACTGTTTACATCGGTCCCGGAGAGCTTCAGGCAGGCATGATACTTTCGGCCAAAACGGCCAGGATCCTGAAGGCCAATACGTCTTTTGAAGGGGCTTTTGACGATTGCTTCAAGGATGGCCTAAGCGAAGAGCAGGTGGGGTTGCTTAGGGATTGGATGGAAAAATTGCCCTTGCGGGAGCCCAAGATAGAAATGGTAAAGGGCCGTCCGTTCGCTTTATGGATATTCGCTGGAGCCGTGTTCACGCTCCTGTTCGATAAAAATATTGTAAAGCTGCTCATGTGATAAAAATCAGGGATAATGAAAGAAAAGACTAAAAAGCACAAAATAGTCCTGTTTGCCGGTTATGCCTGCAGCAACCGCTGCGTGTTCTGCGTGAACGCGGACAAACGCGGCCTGCCGGGAAAGACGACCGGTGAGCTGTTGTCTTCAATTTATGCCGCCCAAAAAAAAGGCGCGGATGTGCTGGAGATCATAGGCGGCGAAGCCACCATGCGGCCGGATTTTACCGCGTTAGTGCGCGCCGCCAAGGATGTCGGTATAGCCGAGGTGGTCTGCGCCACCAACGGCCGGGTGTTCGCCGATATGGCCATGGCCAGAGCCATAGTCGGGGCGGGGATAGACGCGCTTGTCTTTTCCATACATGGGCCGTCCGCCGCGATACACGACGCGCTGACGGCGAGTCCGGGCAGCTTTTCGGAATTGATGAAGGGCCTGGCCAATCTTAAAAAACTGGGGTTTAAACGCGTGGGAGGCAATACCACGGTGGTTAAAGGCAATATGCGCGCGCTCCCGGCCTTGGCCGGACTCTATGTACGGCTTGGAATCCGGAACGTGGAATATATATTCGTGGACCCGAATTATGGCGGAGCCAGGAACGATTTTTCCGGATTGGTCCCCAAAATATCTTCGGCGGCTCCGTATATGAGGAAGGCTCTTGGCATAGGCCTTGCCGCAGGATTTGACCAATGGAAGGCGCGATACGTGCCGCTCTGCCATTTCAGGGGTTTTGAGGCGCAGATAAGCGAAATGAACGAGCGGCGGCTTTTTCACACCGAGCATTGGGCTCCGGATTTTATAAATACCGATGCTATAGTCTCACGCGGAGTTGTGGGGCGCCGTCGCACGGAGGCTTGCAAAGGCTGCGCGCGGTTCCATGTCTGCGAAGGGCTCTGGGTTGAATACCTTAAGCGTTATGGCGATCATGAATTGAAGGCGATTAAATGACGTCCGAAAAGAAAAATCTGAAATGCTATGAATTGATACTTAACTACAACTGCAACGCCAAATGCGCTTTTTGTTCGCAAGGGTCGTTCGATAAGACGCTTAATGCGGATTTCGACACAATAGCCAGAAACATATATTCGGCATACCGGGCCGGTTACCGCCGGCTGGGATTTACGGGCGGAGAGCCGCTTATAAGACCGGATATTCTGAAAATAGTGTCTTTGGGGCGTTCGGTGGGGTTTAAGTTTATCCGCGTACAGACCAACGGTATAAAGCTGGCGGATCCGGACTTATGCGCCGCTTTGGTCAAGGCCGGACTCACGTTCTGTAAATTTTCTTTTACCACGGATTCAGCGGCCGCGCATGACGGGCTTGTGGGGGTGCCAGGCGCATGGCGCAAGGCCGTGAAAGGCATCGCTAATTTGCGGAGACTTAAGATAAGGATCGGGACAAATATACTGGTCAATAAGCGCAATTACCGTCGTCTGCCGGAGATAATAAAGTCATTTTTGGAGAAGGGGATAACTAATTTTGTCGTCATCTACCCCGTCTATATGGGCAGTATGGCTGCGAACGCCCAAAAAATAGGCGTGAGCCTGCCTGCCTCCGAGAAATACTTCGCCGCGTCCGCTGCGGTTATGGAGAAAGCCGGCCTGCCGGAAGAGATCCTGTTCCTGAACACGCCGCCGTGTTTCCTCAAAGGCCGTGAGAACCTGGCTATAGGGTTGAACCTGTTTAATACCGTGGTCACCGGCCCCGACGGGAAAAGGACGGATCTGGATGCCACCGCCGACGCCGCAAAGGTCTACTCCGTCGCTTGCGGCACGTGCTCTCTTAAAGGGCGCTGCCGGGGGGTGGACGAAAACTACGCGCGCATATTGGGCTTTAAAGGCTTTAAGCCCGTTAAATACGACGGCCTTGCGATTAAAGAAAAAATGTCCGGGGAGCGGGGGTTCTTTTCGGACAATGAACGTTGTCTGGCGGAAATACTGAAGATTAAAAAAGAAGTTTCCACCGGCGAAGTTCTGAAGCTCTCAAAAAATATAGTTTTATGCCGGGATTGTTCCGACGGGAACGCGGTAATGAACTCGGCGCAAAAGCTGATGAAGAAGGGGTATGTGGCAAGCCGCTTTTTAAAAGGCAGGTTCTACTGGAGTCTTATTAAAAATCTGCCGGGACCGGATTTTTGAGAGCCGAGACCGTCTGATTTAAAGGAGAACAGGATGAATCCCCGTGTGGTTAAGTTTCTAACGGCGGCCGCAAGGTCGTACCGGGAGGGACACACCTGTATCGCTGAAAAACTTTTTAAAAAAACCCTCGCGCTTGACCCATCCTGTACCCAAGCATGCCTGTCATTAGGGGATCTGGCGCACGCTAAGGGGGAATTGGATGCGGCCATATCATTTTACCACCGGGCGCTTAAGTTTGATAAAAAGTGTTATCATGGCTGGGCCAATTTGGCCAGTTGTTATAATGATAAAGAGATGCTTTTACAAGCTAAAAAAGCGGCGATGCTGGCGGTTGAAATTAATCGCAACGCCGCCCATGGCTGGCAAATACTGGCCGAACTTGAATTGAAAGAACGCAAAATAGGCGAAGCCATCAGCCTGATAAGTCTGGCCCTGAAACTTGATCCGAATAGTCACATGTTGAACTATACGGCTTCAAAGATTTATCTTAAAGGCAATTTTGACGAAGAAGCAAAAAAAGCGTTGATGCGGACAGTTGAAATAAAACCGGACTTTTCACAAGCATATTTTGATTTATTGGAACTGGCTGGAAAGTCCGGGGCTTTTGTGAACGTGTTAAATATTTCCGGTATAGCGTTACGCAATTGCCGGCTCGAATACTGCCGCAAACTGCTCGGCCTGACTGGCGCCATTCTTTTCTTCGGTTCTATTGGCTATTCGCGTGCAAAAGCCGTCGCCAGGTTTTATAAGGAACTTGGTCCGGTGATATTTTTCAGAAAAATAGAATACCCGGCAAACTTCACCTTTGATATGACCTTGCAGTATGTAGAGGAAACTGATTTCCGCGGGCTGGAAACGGCGATGTCGGGCTTTATTGACACTATAAGCCCCGGTCAGAGGGATTCGGTGGATTGTTTCCGGGCTTATTTCTGTCTTGGGAAATATAAGATGGCTTTTGAGGTCGTGGAGAAGCTTTTGTTGAAAAAAGAGATTGATCTTCTGGAATTATGCAATCCGTGGCCCAACAATCGTCAGGCCCCGAAGATTAATAAGTTCTGGAAAATATATGCTTCCCGTCTGTCCGCGGCAGTGCTTCCCGGCAGGCTCAATGTCTGGAAGATTTTTTATCTAGAAATTTTGGGGTGCCTTATAAAGGGGAAGGGGGGATACTTCGACACGATTCATCCGGATTTTACCGGACGTTACGCGTGGATGCGGTTCTATCCGGCCTGCCGCAGGCTTAACTTGTGTGATTTTAAATCGGCTCTTGTGGAATTCAGGCGTGTTGTAAATTGTTTACCGCGCGATCCAATGGCGCGTTGTAAATATGGCGAAGCTTTGATCTGTGCCGGGAAGAAATCCCGCGGTTTTAAGGAATTTGAGACGGCATGTTCATTGGAAAAATGGCGGGATCAGAGTTTGGCATGGAAAGGGGAGATGCTGCTTATGGCCGGGAATTACCGGGAGGCGGTGAAAACTCTTGAAAGTACGCGCGGGGGATTTGCCGGAGGCTGGCTGGGCGCGGCCTACCTCAAGAGCGGGCGAATTTGCAGTGCCGTGCGTATGCTGGAGGAGGAAGTTAGAAAGAACGATCTCCTGGATGACGAGTCCAGGGTCTGGCTTGCCGAGGCCTATAGAGTTTCGGGTAATTTCCGCAAGGCGCTGTCTTTGCTCAATGGCGTGCTGAAACGGGAACCTGGGTACGATTTCGCCCGGATCAATAGGGCGCTGGTCTATTTGAGCCTTGGCAGGCCGGCCGGCATGCGTGAGGATTTTCTCAGGTTCGATACGGCTTTGCGGGACGAAGCGGCGAAAAAGCCGGGTATCCCCGCGCAGCGGAGTTGTTCCGACAGAGAAATGAAAGCCATACTCAAAAACTGCCTTTCCCTTGCCGCCGGGAACAGGCGGATGGAAAGATACTTTATGAATATTAAGTTTCCTGGGCTGGCGGCATCCAGGCGTTAAAAGAGACTCCTATTATGGCGCTGATACATTTATTCGGTCGTTGCAATCAGAAATGCGTATTCTGTTCTTATCCATCCGATGCTCGAAGCGGGGAGAGTCCGGATCTCAAATCCTGGCTTAAAGAGATCTCGGAGATGAAGCCCGGGCTGGTGCAGATATCCGGCGGGGAACCTTTGCTGGCCGATTTCTACGATCTTATGAAGGTCATAGCCTTTTGCGCCAGGAGCGGCCGGCAGGTAGAGTTGCAGACCAACGGCGCGCTGTTGGCCACACTGAAACCGGTGAGACTGGAACTTCTGGTAAAAACACTTGATCGGGCTAAAGGTTATTTTAATATTAATTTTTCGGCGTCCCGCGCCGAGCTTGATTTAAAGATCACCCGTACCCGGGGAGCTTTTACCGCGCGGGTCAAAGCGGTCAGGAATCTGCTGGCGTTGGGGGCAAAAGTCAGGCTGACATGCGTGATCTTTTCGCTCAACTATAAGGAGGCGGCAGGGGTTGCCGCCTTCGTCGTTGAAAATTTCAAGGGTCTTTCCTGGCTGCAGTTCAGTTTTATAAAAGGCATAGGCAGGGCCGAAGGCCCTGGATTCATCCCAAAGTACGCTTCCGCGGCGCCCTACCTTATTAAAGCCCTTGACCTGTGCGGCCGGAAAGGGCTTAAATGCGAAGTAGACCATATTCCGCCTTGTTTCCTTGGCCGCCATTATGCCAGAAACGTGGATATGAAAAAAATGCGTTTCGGGATCCTGGGGCCGCACCTGGCGGAGAAGGAAAAAGTGCCGGAATGCGAAGGCTGCGGTTTTTTAAAGTTCTGTCCCGGTCCCAGAAAAGATTATGTTTCGGCTCATGGTCATTTAAAATGAAAAAATCACCTCTTCCGTTTACAAAAGAATTTCCTGCGCTTCAAGCGCGAGTGGGCGGCCGCAGGATGATCTATCTGGACAGCGCATGCACCGCGCTGAAGATGAAATCCGCCGCGGAAGCCCAGAAGGAGTTCCTCCTGGACCTGGGGGGCTGCGGAGGCAGACGCTCTTCTCACGCACTGGCCGGCGCGGTAGAGGAGAAATACGCCGCGGCCCGCGCGTCCGCGGCGCGGTTTACAGGCGCGGCTTCGCCCGAAGAGATAATATTCACCAGCGGAGCCACCGAGGCCGTTAATGTTTTAGCCGGCGCTTTCCCCTTTACCCCGAAAAAGAACGAGGTGATACTTTCCCCGCTGGAGCATAACAGCGTTTTTCTCCCTTTTTATAACCTGGCGAAAGCGGGAAAAATAAAATTGAGAGTGATGCCGCTTAAAGATTTAAAGCCGGATATGAGGGCGTTGGAGACCATTTTAACCGGGAAGACCGCCCTGGTCTGCGCCGCGAGGGCGTCCAATTTCTTCGGCGGGGTTACGGACTTTGCGCGCATGGCGAGCATGGCTCATTCGGCCGGCGCGGTCATATTTTTCGATGACGCGCAGTATGCCGCCACCCATCCGGTCAATGCCGCGGTTTCAGGCGCGGATGCCCTGGCTTTCTCGGGACATAAACTGGGGGCGCCGTTCGGTACCGGGGTTTTGTGGGTTAAAAAAACGCTGCTTGCCAGGCTTAAACCATTCAAGGTCGGAGGGGGAGTGGTAAAGAGTGTGGAAGCTGCCGGTTCCAAATTTAAAGTGGAGTATCTCAGGGATTACCAGGGCTTTGAAGCCGGCGTGCAGAATTACGCGGGCGTTTTTGCCATGGCCCAGGCTTTTGAAACGCTTTCGGCGCTCGGTCATGAAGCCATAAGGGAGCATATGGCGGAGTTGGTGACTTACGCCTGCGGACGGCTCCGCGGTTTTAAAGAGATAAAAGTGCTGGGCGAGGAGGAAGACCTTAAAAGAGGGGCGCTGATCTCATTCGTTCCGGCGGGAAGATCTTTCTCTCCGTCGGACCTTAATATTTTCCTGAACACTTACTACAAGGACCGGTTTATAGCCTTGCGCACCGGCCGCCATTGCGCGGATCTCGCTTCTTTGAATAGCGGCTTGTCAGGGACCGTCAGGCTTTCTTTTTTTATCTACACTTCTAAGCCGGATATGGATGATTTTACCCTGGCGTTGCAAAAGTATCTTTCTTTTTTACGTTAAAGGCTTGTGATCGAATGATATGGATATTTGGAGGCCCATATTTAAACCGGATGCAAGGCGCGAGATGCGCCGATATAATGGGGGAAAATTTATTCCGGCAGCTTAAAGTAAAAGACCTGCGCGTATCTGCCGGTCTTATAGAACACCGGATGACTATTATCCTGCCGCCGCCCGGCTGATGCTGAGTACCGGTTAATCGGCGGACCTGACATGAGAGGGGAGACCCCGTCCGTAAATAAGATTTACAAGACCTGCGGTCATTAAATACAATATAAAGTAATCGGCTTTTCAAAACTGGAGGAGCAATGGACCTTAATAAACTCAATACCACCGTATTAAAACATAGAAACGAGATGATAACTTTCGCCAGGGATCTCATCCGAATCCCCAGTTTTTCCATGCAGGAAGGCAGGCTTGTGGAACGCATTAAGAAAGAAATGATCAAGGTCGGTTTTGACAGGATAAAGATAGACGCTATGGGCAACATCATAGGTTTTATCGGTAAGGGTAGAAAAAAGATAATGATAGACGCCCATATCGATACCGTGGGTATCGGAGATAAAAGCGCATGGAAGATAGATCCTTTCGGAGGCGTTTTTAAAAAAGGGACTATCTACGGGCGCGGCGCCACCGACCAAAAATTGTCCATGGTCTCAATGGTCTATGGCGGAAAGATGATAAAAGAACTGGGGCTGACGGGCGATTATACTTACATAGCCGTGGGTTCCGTAATGGAAGAAGATTGCGACGGCCTGCCGCTTATACACATTATTGATAAGGAAAAAATAAAGCCCGATTTCGTGGTGTTGACCGAACCTACCAATCTTTGCGTCTATCGCGGTCACCGCGGGCGCATGGAAATAAAGGTGGTGACAAAGGGCCGTTCGTGCCACGCCTCCGCCCCGGAGCGCGGGGATAATGCCGTGGTGAAAATGGCCCTCATTATCCGGCAGATCACGGACCTGAACAAGAATCTTAAAAAAGATAAATTTCTGGGCAAGGGCACCGTGGTCGTCACGTCCGTGGAGTGCAAGACGCCTTCGCTGAACGCCGTGCCGGACGAATGCACCATTTATCTGGACCGGCGTCTTACGGCCGGAGAGGGGCTTAGGTCTTCCGTCGCGGAAATAAAGCGCCTGCCGGCGGTCAAGAAGACCGGGGCGAAAGTGGAGGTGCTTTATTATGACGCCATGTCCTGGACTGGCTTAAAAGTGGGGCAGGAAAAGTATTTCCCGACCTGGGTGCTGCCGGAAAACCATAAACTGGTTCAGGCGGGCGTGAAGGCTGGGAAAATAGCGCTGGGTAAAACCCCGGTGGTTGACAAGTGGGTGTTCTCAACCAACGGCGTAGCCACCGCCGGGAGGCTCAAGATCCCGACCATCGGCTTCGGGCCGTCCAACGAGATATACGCGCACACGGTCAAAGAAAACATGCCAGTGTCGGATCTCTTAAAGGCGGCTGTGTTCTACGCGGCTATACCGCAGTATCTGTAAACTTTAGAAACGCCAGGAGATAAAAAATGCCTATCGATATCGCAAATTCCTTAGATATCCCAAAGTCCTTAAGCGAACTGGAGAAGCTTGGCGCCGGCCTTTACGGCAAGGATTTCCTGCTGACCTGGGAAAAATCCGACGCCGAACTTAAGGAAGTGTTCCTGATAGCCGAATTGCTCAAGGAAATGCACGCCAAGAACATTCCGGTCGATATGTTCAAGACCGGGCTCGCCGTCTCGAACTTCCGGGACAATTCGACCAGGACCAGGTTCTCCTTCGCCTCCGCCTGCAACCTGCTGGGGCTCTCCGTGCAAGACCTCGACGAGGGTAAGTCGCAGATAGCCCATGGCGAGACCGTGCGTGAAACGGCCAACATGATCTCTTTCCTGACCGAAGCGGTCGGGATCAGGGACGATATGTTCATCGGCAAAGGGCATGCCTACATGCGGGAAGTGGCTGAGGCCCTCGATGACGGCTTCAAGAACGGCGTGCTGAACCAACGCCCGGCCGTGGTAAACCTCCAGTGCGACCTGGACCATCCGACGCAGTCGATGTCGGACATGTTGTTCATAAAGAACCATTTCGGCGGCTTCGACGGCTTGAAAGGCAAAAAGATAGCCATGACCTGGGCCTATTCGCCCAGCTACGGCAAACCGCTTTCCGTCCCGCAGGGTGTCATCTGCCTAATGACCCGCTACGGCATGAGCGTGGAACTGGCCCATCCCGAAGGCTATGACCTGCTACCGGAGACCCTAAAGGTGGCGGAAAAGAACGCCAAGAAGTCAGGCGGCTCCTTTAAGGTCTCCAACAGCATGGAGAGCGCTTTCACGGACGCCGACATCGTCTACCCGAAGAGTTGGGCCCCGTACAAGGTGATGGAGCGCAGAACGCAGCTCCTCGAAAAGTCCGACCACGCCGGACTGAAGGACCTGGAGAAAGAGTGCCTTGCGCAGAATGCCAGGCATACCGGCTGGGAATGCGACGCGGGTAAGATGAAACTTACCAAGGGCGGCGAAGGCCTGTACCTGCACTGCCTGCCCGCCGACATAACCGACGTGTCCTGCAAACGGGGCGAGGTATCCGCGAAGGTGTTCGAGAAGTACCGCATCGGCACCTACAAGGAAGCCGGCTACAAGCCATTCATTATCGCGGCCATGATAACCGCCTGCACGAAGAAGAACCCCTCGAAAGTGCTCGAAGCCCTGTACAAGGCCGGGCAGAAACGGGTCCTGTAGATCCGGAAAAATTCTTCGGACCGGCCATGACGCCGGGTTTATTTGCGAAGGTTTCAATAAATGAAAAAAAGAGAAAGGACCTCGAAGTGCCCGCCACAGGTGTGGTGGAAACGCTTGGGCGGGGAGTATCTGCTCACCAACGACGCCGGAGAGTACATTATGCTTTCCCCCGGAGAGTTTCGGGTTTTTACGGGAACGGGCGCTTTGCCCGCTTCCGGTCGGAAGCTTCTGGAGATGGAGGAAAAAGGGTTCCTGAGGGAGCGTTTGGATTTTGAGAGCCTTTCCCGCAGATGGAAGGAGTCCAACGCCTATCTGGACCGCGGACCGGGCCTGCATATTTTCGTCCTAACGCTTCGGTGTAATCATAAATGCCTGTACTGCCAGTCCGGCGCTTTGCGCGAAGATGAAAAACGTTCCGATATGGATATTAGGACCGCGCGTAAAATCCTGGATTTCGCTCTTGGCGCTCCGGTTAAAGGTCTGACCATAGAATTCCAGGGCGGAGAGCCGCTGCTGAATTGGGAGGTTCTGAAAGAAACGGTTCTTTATGGTGAAAAAAAGGCTAAAGCTTCGGGTAAAGAAATAAAGTTCGCCCTGGTTTCCAATTTCAGCCTGATGACAAAAGAAAAGGCTGACTTCCTCATAAAACATGGGGTAGCGCTCTGCACATCCCTTGACGGTCCCGCTTCCCTGCATGACCGGAACCGGATTTTTGCCGGAGGCGGCTCCCATGCCTTGGCCGTGAAATGGATAAAATATTTCACCGGGGTTTGCGGCAAAGGTTCAGACTGCGGTCCCAGCGCCTTGCTTACGATCTCAAAATATTCGCTGGGCCGGGAGAAAGAAATAGTGGAAGAATATGCCCGCCTGGGACTGGCGTCCATCTTTGTCAGGCCTCTGGTTCCGATAGGTTTTGCAGGCGACCTTTGGGATAAGATAGGCTGCTCGCCGGAAGAATTCACCGGGTTCTATAAGAACAGCCTCGGTCACGTGCTCAGGCTCAATAAAAAAGGCCTGGACTTAAAAGAAAAAACGGCCTTTCTGCTGATAAAGAAGGCGATCGGGATGGAAGACAATAAATACGTGGATTTGCGCTGTCCCTGCGGAGCGGGACTAGGCCAGTTGGCTTATGATTTTAATGGCGATGTTTACACTTGCGATGAGGGCCGTATGCTGGCCTGGCAGGGGGACAGTCTTTTTAAAGCTGGCAATGTTTTTGAGGACGCCTATCTTGACGTCATCTCGTCCGGAGCGGTTAAAGCTTGCGCCGCGGCTTCCAGCCTGGATTCCCAGCCGATGTGTGCGCGGTGCGTTTGGCGTCCTTACTGCGGAATCTGTCCGGTTTATAATTACCAGACCCAGGGGAGCCTTTGGGGTGATATGCCGGGTAACGGGCGGTGTCGGATCTTGAAAGGGATTTTTGAGACGGTCTTCGGCTTCTTAAAGGATACAAAAACGAAGGAAGTATTTCGGAAATGGCTTAATTCCTGACCCGGGATAATTCCAGGCTTTTACCCCCGGGCCGTATTTGAACCGGCAAAGCCTTCTTCCGTGAGCTTCGGTTTCCGCAAACGATATGAAGCAAAACAAAACGCTGCTTCTGTGCTCATACGGTCTTAGGCCGGAGCAAATGACAATTGAGACCATAGCTCAGCTCCGGTCATGCGACATGGTTTTTTCCAATAGTCTGAACCATGCCGACGCGGAACGCTTTAAACCGTACTGTCGGGAACTGCGCGCGCTGGAGGGATGCGGATGGGAAGCCTTGACGGGAATGGTCTTTAAAGCTTTTTCGAACAAGAACAAGATCGCTTTTCTTACTTACGGGAATCCATTTTTTTTGACTCCAGCCGCAATACTGGCTGAAAAAGCCGCCCGACGCGGCATAGATTTCAAGGTTATGGAGGGAGTATCCTCTTTCGACGCGATAATCAATCATTTGCGTATGGGCGAATACGCGCCGGATGGTCTGCGGCTTGTTAATCTGGGAGACAGCTTCGTCAATAAGGCACGGAAATGCACCCCCTCCATGGACACGCTTTTCTTCAGTCTTTGGCGGGTTAATGTAAAAGGCAATTCGGGCATCAAAAAGAACTTTGTCAAAGAACTTTCCTTGGCTTATGACCGGTTGCACCCCGTTTTTATTATCGATCATCCACATTCCGTAAAAACCACCATCGCTCTTTTGGAATGCAGGATAGATAAAGTCTGTCTGACTACCACCATATATATTCCGGCAGTGATAAAAAATCGGTATAGGCGTTCAAAACTTTTTTTCGTTCACAAAAAAAGCGGGCCGGGTATATAAAGATTGCCGCTTACCGTGGCAGATCCCGAAGTCGGCAATGGAGAGCTTTTCTACCGGCTGGAAAAGCGGAAGCCGTGCCATTGCATCGGCAGCATGCGCGGCAAACGGTATGCGCCTTTGGTAAATAATAAGCGCGGCCGGCGCCATGGACGGCGGTCAGTCGGCCTTCTGACGGGTATGCCCCATGCTGCGGGGAAAGCGCAGCGGTTAGGCATTATACCCTTGAAAACCGGGATTGGATGTGCCATAATTGAATATTGATAAGTATATCTTCGCTTTACTTGAACAGCGGGTGGTAGGGCGCTATATTAATTAGGGGCGGGTAATCTCATGAAAAAGTGGGGCATACTGTTGTTGGTTGTATTGGGCGGCCTACTTCTGGGCTTGCAGTATTTCATAAACAAGGGCGAAAAGAAGCTAGTTATGCAGTCTGGGCCGACTTCGACAGGACAGCCGTTGGGCGTGGCTTTGCCTCCCGCGACCACCGGGTATATCGTATCTGAACTTTCCAATAATGCGGGAGCGGAAGTCGGAGCCGGAGATTATAACAACCTTGTTCTGCCGAACGTCCCGACCGCATATAAAGGAGCTTGCCCTGGCGGTTCGCTTGCCGATATTGTTTCATCGCACGGCAAGATTTGGGGATATTTTGTGCCCAAATCCGTTATAGCTTTCGGATTCAAAGAAAACGAGACTATATATAATTTTATCGGGGATTATGTTGGATGCGTGGCTGCGGCGCGTTCCGATGTCAGCTTATGCGAGATTTTGCCGGCCGAGGCTGAGGGTCTGATTTTGAATGTTAGTCCCGCTTTCTATTGTAGATCAAGAAGTACTCCGGTCATGTTTTACGGATATCTTTTGGGGAAGAACAAGGATTATTCCGTATGTCAAGCCTCGCTTTTTGACGTAGATCCGGGCAATATGGCGAAGATAGCGATTCCGGATTATTGTCAGGCCGCTTCCAAAGGCATAGTAAGTGTCAGGGAGTATATGACCAAAGTTATGCCGGAATACACTAAAGAAATCAAAAGTGCCTATCCGCTTTCAAAGGCGGATTGCTCTGGCGACGGGACATGTCTTTCAGGCTTCATGAGCTATGCTGCGATAAAACGTGGCGACGCATCCATATGTCCCCCCGCGCCTGGCGGCGCTTCCTGCGCGGCTTTTATAACCAAGTCCTTGGTCCCTTGCGAACCTGTAGTCAAGGATATGTCCAAAGCTTACTGCGGTTACGTTGAGAGGCTCAAAAAGAGAACCGGAGGCTATATCGGTGTGACCAGTGAGGCGATGCAGGCTGATATGGCTCAAAAAAATATCGAGAAGGAAAGAGCGAATCTTCAGAAAAAGGAAGCTGAAAAAGAAATGTTGGACGTGAATAAGAATGTGAAAAAAATTTTGGGGAAGGAATGACTGGGGGAATATTGTGAAAAAGAAAACATCCAAAATAAAAAAGAATATCAAACTGTTCTTCTCAAGCGAAGAAGGGAAGATGCTGGACTCCGATATCGTGAAGACCGGTCTGGCGCTGGGGATTCTCGGTGCGGCTATGGTGGATCAGGCTAATGCGGAGAACATACATTCCAACTACTTTACTTCGACCTCCCATGTCAGCCACCAGAGCCACGGTTCGCACGGTTCGCACGGTTCGCACGGCTCCCACTCGTCCCACGGTTCGCACGGTTCGCACGGCTCGCACGGTTCGCACGGTTCGCACGGTTCGCACGGGTCTTATTGACCGGCGCGCTTCCGGGGCTGAAAAAGCGAAGCTATGCTTAAAGGTTTGTTCTATCATTTTTCCCCCGGTAAGGACATCGGCCACGGGGTCCATCTTTTTCGTTTGGCCGCCCGCTTAAATACACTGTGTGAGACCGGAGCCGAATTTACTCTGTTGCGGGATTCCGGCTCCTATCCCCCAAAAAGCCTCTGGACGTACGGCCCGCATATTCCGTTGTGTCGCCCCGCCGCTCGCAATATAACCCGAAGACAAAAAACGATACTATCCGCTTTCCCGGAACGCGGCCTGGATTTCTTGCTTACCGCTTTCTTCCCTTTCGGAAGGACGGCCTGCGGCCGGGAAATTCTGCCGGCCTTGAAAAAAGCGAAAGTTTCCGGCGCCGCTATTTACGCGAGTGTTCCCATGCCTTATTTCTCCCATAGCGAAAAGGACCTGGAAAGGCTTTTTTACTTTGCCGGATTTTACGACCGGATATTTATACATTGTCCCCCGGGTTTCGACCTTAAATATATGGCGTCGGCCGTGCCCTTTGAGGGTCGGATATCTAGCGCCCGCTTTCTTGAAGTTTTTAAAAAACTTAAACAAAAAATCTGTTTTACGGGTTATGTAGTGCCGGGCGTAGAGAAGTCCGCGCCAAAGTCTCAGGGGGGGGGCTTTATATTGGTACATAGGGGGGGCGGTTCTACCTCGCCCGATATAGTCACCTGCGCCATACTGGCCAAAGAGCGCGTTAAAAGCGGTCTCCCGATTACGGTGGTGGCGGGACCGGCCAGCACGGCCGCGGAGATGCGCTCCTGGCGCGGGCTTATGAAAAAGCGGAAAGTAAAAGGTGTCAGGCTTTTGAAAACCGCCGACAATTTTTTTGAGCGTATTGCCGACTGTGAAATCTGCTCCGGCACTGCCGGAGGAACGGTGTATGAAGCGTTGTATTGGAATAAAAAAATGGTCCTTATCCCCTTTAAAGGCGCACCTAAGGCCGAGCATTCGGACCAGCTGGCGCGCTCCGCCATGCTTAAAAAGCTGGCCGGCGCCATCGTGCTGGATTATGATACGCTGACGCCTGAAGGGCTGGCCGGCGCGCTTGATAAAGCGATTTTGGCTCCCCGTCCGGTTTTGGAGCCCGATCCGGACCTTTTCGACGGAGCCTCCGTTTTCGCTAGAACTATTTTGGAGGATTTGTGTTCAAGACGGTGATGTTGGAGCTCACTTACAGGTGCAACCTCAAGTGCTCCTTCTGCTATCTCCTGCATAAGCGCAGACTCAATAAAGCGCCTTACGAACTGACTACCGCCGAGATCTTGAGGCTTGTGGACCGCTTTAAGGCCGGAACCCATTTTTATCTTTCCGGAGGGGAACCGTTCCTCCGTAACGATATCTTTGAAATCATGGAGTACATAAAAAAGGCTGGCTTCCGTTTCGGTCTCAATACCAACGGCACTCTCCTGGACGCGGTTAAAATAAAAAAACTGGCCGCCCTCGCGCCCGGCTACGTAATCTTTTCGCTGCACGGCTCCCGGCCTCTCCATGACCGGCTGACGGGGCTGAAGGGAGCCTGGCGCTCCCTGATGCGGAATATGTCGGCCCTTGCCGCAATCTCCGGTTCTGGAACTGAGATCCTGGTCAATTGCGTGGTTAATCGTGAGAACTCCGGGGAACTCCTGAAAGTCTACCGCGCCGCTTCCAGGGCCGGGGCGCAAAGAGTGGTTTTCGAGCACCTGCAATTCCTGAAACCGCGAGAAGCTTCCGGGATGCCGGCGGTTCTGAAAGCAGGAGGAATAATAATCCCCGAACTTGAAAAATACGGCGCGGATGCGGCCCTTATACACCGTCAGTTCGGGGAAATAAGGGGTCTGAAGGACAGGTCCGCCCATTTCGAGACAAGGCCGCTCATGACGGAACGCTGTCTCGATGATTATTATAACGGAGAGATAAAGCCTTCCGGGTCATGCGCGCGGGTATTAGACGCGCTGAATGTGGAGCCGGACGGGAAAGTGCGGCTTTGTGTCCTTTACGGCCTTAAAACCGGACACGCGCTTGCGACTCCCCTTAAAGACCTGCTGGCCTTCAAGAAAAAATATATCGGTCGCAAATTGCCCTCCGGCTGCGCCCGTTGCTGCCACCGATTCGAGCTCTTTAGATATTTTTAAGGGAACTTATAAGGGAAAGCTTCACCCACCGGAGTTCCTCCAGGCCTTTTAGAAATCCGACGTAGTCCTGAAAGACTCTAAAATTGTGCTTGTCCAATGTGGAATGGTGGAAATACGCGCCCAGGGCCGGGCCATGTCCGCGGAGCGCGGCCATGGTCTTTCTTTTGAGTCCGGCCAGGTCAAGGGGGCGGGGCTTTAAGTTCATATCGTAATCGTTAATGTTCACTTTAGCCGGAAGAAAAACAACTCCGCTTTTTTCAAAACCCGCTATCATTTTGCTGGCGGTGAATATTTTCAGGCCGGCCTCCCTCGCGGCTTTTATGGTGTCCGTGTTGTAGATATGGAAGGGCGGCACGAAAGCCGGTACGGCCCCGCGGCCGAAATTTTTTTTCATCAGGAGCGCCCCTTTGCGCATATCGTCCCGCTGAAGTTTCAGGCTTCTTGAGGGGCCGAATTCCTGCTTCGTAAAGCGGTTCCCTGAATGGTCGCGGTGGGACAAGCCGTGCTGGACGAATTCGAAAAGCTTTCCCGCCCCGGCCCGGTTTTTCATGGACGCCGCGAACCCCGGCTCTATACGCGCCGGAATGACGGCGTAGACCGCCGGCACTTTCGCCTGCAGCAGGAAGTTGAAAGTCTTCAGAAAACGCGCGTCCGTCCGCGTCACGTCATCGTCTCTCAAAAAAACGTATTTCTTTATTTTGGCAGCCATGGGTCCCCCGCTGAATAACCGCCGCCGGCCTCCTTGGCCAGGAACCGGCTGCCGCCAAGGCACTTAAGGAAGTGGGCGCACTTCACGCAGCGCGGAGGCAGATGTCTCGGCGTATTTATTTTTTTAAGGATCGGAGAGCCCCAGGCTTTCTTTAACGTCCGGCCGAGGTTTTCGTTTATATAGTAGCTGGGTTTGAAAAAACCGCGCGGGTCATGGACCACGCGGGTGTGGCCGTCGTCAAAGGCCGCGCCCAGAAAATGCTTCCTTTCCGCGGCCGGTACCAGGCATAAAGGGACCGGGTTCGCTATGACCACGCGGGGCGGGCAACGGAGCGGTAAAAGCAGCTTTGAAAGACGCGCCATGTCCGAAGGGATCAGTTTGAAATCCCCATTGTCCGCGAGGGCTCTGGGGGGCATTATAGGGCGGTAAAGTTCCCAGATATCGGCTTTCAGTCTTTTGGCGAGCCGGTAATAGGCTGGAAAATCTTTTAGAAATCGTTTTGAGATGACCGTGCCCAAACGGAAAGTTTTGATGCCGGCATCTTTTAGAATTTGTATATTGGAAAGTTTCCTAAAAAAAAGCCCCTTGGCGCCGGTGGCTTCCATTTCGCTGGCTTCGTCATAACCTTGCAGTGAGACAAGGACATTGTCTATATAGCGGGCGGTATTTTTCAAAGTCTCCTTGCCCGCCGCAAGAGCATTGGTGTTGACCAGGGTGTAAAAGCCCATAGCTTTGGCCTTTTTCAGCAGAGGCGGCAAATTCCCGCTCAGGAACGGCTCGCCCCCGGTGAAGCGGATATTTTTTACGCCCATTTTTTTTGCCTGGCGCAGGATTCCGCTTAAGGTTTTAAAAGACTGTTCTTCCGGCGCGCGCCCGGAAAAACATGCCCGGCATTTCAGATTGCATTTTTTTGTAAGTTCAATGACCAATTCGTTCGGCGCCGATAATACCGGCAAAAGCTCTGGCAGGAGATCTTTGTGGAAAACGCTCTTCCTTTCCAGGCCGGGGCAGAGTTCCTTGAGCCTGCAAGTCCCGCAGCCGGGAACCCTTGCGTAAGCCGCGCCTTTCTTCTTGCGGTATACTATGTGGTCCCAGGCGTCCGGCATAAAGCAGAAAGGCGGGCCTTTGATGAATACGTTGAAAAAAGTTTCAAGGCCGTTAAGGGCCTTATAGAGTATTTCCCTGGCGATAAGAGGATTCGAGCCGCGGAGCAGGGAAAGAACCACGGTGTTTTCTTTAGCCCTTACGGACACTCCTAGTCCCCTCCCCCGCAGCTGTCCGATTATATCCGTGCCGGTCATGCGAGCCGCCATAAATATTTTCCCTTTTTAAAATCTCTTTTAATGAGGCCTTTATTTATTAAGACCTCACCCGTAGTCAGCACCCCGGCGCCGTCATCGCAGTCGTGGCATAACGGCAGGCTTCGTGCGAGCTCCAATACTTTTGAGGTCGGAATGCCGTCTTCTTTTTTCAGGACTTCCACGAAGCATTTCTCCATGCCGCTCAAATATCCCGGAGCCGGTCTAAGCTTTTTTCTCTTCGCGGGCCCCGCCGCCGGTTTAAATCCCTTCCAGCCGAACAGTGCCAGGTAATTAAAATTCACGCCCCCGCATTTTCTCCGGAAAAAGCAGCGGGCGCAGACCGGCCCCCGTTCCTTGGCTTCGGAGACGTTTTTGTCAAGGTCCAGGATGGGGCGGCCGGGGGGGGCTACTACGGTGTTGAATTTATATAGATCCACGGCTTTCCGTTCGTGGCCGGGAAGAAGGCAGGGCGGCATGTTCAGGGCTTTTACGCCGGCTCCGAGGCCGGCGGAGTCGGTGAAATCCAGCGCTTTGGAAATACCGGCGGAAGCTTCAGGCATGCTGATGCCGAGCGTTTTAAAATTTTCCCGCATTCTGCCCACGTAAATAGGATAGATGAGTACAAATTCCGACACTCCGCGGTCCATGAAAAATTTCAAAGCCGGTTTGAGTCCGTCGTAATTGTGTCTGGTGATAAGCAGGTTCACTCCGACGGTAAGTTTCAGGGCGAGCATGTGGTCGAGGCCCGCCAGGCTTTTTCTGAAAGAGCCGCTCGCGCCCGTAAGACGGTCGTGGACCCGGGAAGTATTTCCCAGAAAAGTGAATTTGCATACAGTAAGGCCGGCTTCCGCAAGACTGAGGCACAGCGCCGGATTGGAAAGTTTCATCCCGTTGGTCTGAAGTCTTATTACTTTAAAACCCGCACGGCGCGCCGCCGCGGTCAAAAACGTAAGATCTTCGTGTAAAAGGGCTTCGCCTCCGGAAAAACCGATCCGCTTATAGCCCTGTTTTTTTGCCGCGCAGATATGGTGCACGGCGTTTCGCAGGCTGCATTTTGCGGCCGGGTCGAAATCGCTCTGGGAGCAGAACCCGCAGGCCAGATCGCAGTTGTGGTTCAGAATGATTTCGTAACAGTCTTTGGGCATAAAAGAAACGAATATTTTAGGATCAAAAGAATAAAAAAACAGCCTCTAACCGTTACTTTGAGCTTGCCGTCCTGAAAAAGTCCCGGACGGGCGTGAATTCTTTCCACCCGTAGAGAACCGGATATTCACGCCAGGGCCCTTCACAGATATCAAAGTACTTGCAGTCAGGGCAGAGCGGGCCTTTGGCTTTGCCTTCGGTTTTCCTGTAAACGCCGTAATCTTTTATTGTTCGGTCCGCGTCCACTACCGGCCCGGCCGGTATTATGCGTTCGGCCACGCAGGCGCTATAGCCTTTCATCAGGCAGAACGGAATAGCTTCGGTATAGCATTGGATGCCTCTGCGGATGCCGAGATCAAGACCTTTTCTGAGATAAGGCATGACCATGGTTTTCCTGGGGACCATGCGTTTTTTATTCTCGGCCGCGGTGCCGACTATGTGGATAAAGGCGAACTGGTACTGCTTCACCCCGAGTCTGATGAGGAGGGCCGCTATGGCCGGCAGTTCCCTGTAGTTCAGCGATGTTATGACTGTATTGGTGATCACTGGCAGGCCGGTTTTAACTGCATTTGCGATGCCGGACACGCTTTGCGTAAAACTGCCGGCTGAGCCGGTCAGCGCGTCATGGGTTTCGGCCTTGGCTCCATGCAGGCTGGGCCCTAGTTCGGTTGCGCCGGCCCTTGAAAGTTCCGCGCAGAAACCTGGATAGGCTAAAGTCCGACCATTGGTCTGGAGCTGGATGTTTGCAAAACCGATTTTTTTAGCGATCCTGACAAGGTCCAAAATTGCGGGATGCAGGCTTGGTTCGCCGCCTGTGAATACTACTCCCCGTACGCCGTCGGCATAGGCTTTTTTTAGTTCCATTGCCACGGTTGCGGCGCTTTTGTCCGGGTATAGGTCCCGCTTATGCCCTTGGGCGCAAAAACCGCAAAGGTTGTTGCAGCGAAAGCTTATTTTTATATCTATGCGAGTGTACATGAACGGATATTCGTGAACCTTTTTTAATATCGGATCACGCGGTTCCTTTTGGGGAAAATATCGGGATCCCCGCCGGATTATCAGGCCGCCCCTTGTAGAGCATGGCCGAGGATATTTTACTAATTTGAACGGCTGAAAAATGGCCCATCCGCCGCCGCGCTTGCGTAGCCGGCCGGATCAGAGCATGACCGGTTTGCGGGCCGGGTTTATTTCCCAAGGAATTCCGTGCCCCTGAGCGGCAGAAAGATGCGCGGGTCTTTTTCCTTGCTGAAGCTGGTCCTGAAATCATCCATAAAAAAGTTCAGGTTATAAGGCTTGAATTTAAGCGTAAGTGCCTTGACCAGTTTCCTGATGAGTTCCTTGTTTTTGTGGCCGAGTTTATCGTAAAGGCAGGTCAGCAGGTAAACGTGTTCGTTGCCTATGGCCCTGTAGGTCGCAATGGAGTCTATCTTGGCGGCGACAGCTTTAGTGGATTCCACTATCTGAGTGTTTTTCTTCTTCCACTTCAGGCCGCAGATCTCATCAAATTTCAGCGAATACTGTTCCACTATCCTATAAAGCGGATAGAAAAAATTCATAAACTGCAGCGGGGGGTAGGGGACCACCTTTAGGCCGAATTTAGTCTGCTCGCGGTAAAATCTGGAATTGGGATAAAGGTAAAAAGGGTTCAGCGTATAAAGGTCCACGAAGTCCTTAACGGCGTCTATTAAAGACAGCGTGGCTTTAACGTCCTCGCCGGTTTCCGTGGGAAATCCCGCTATCAGTTCTATATGATTCCAGATGCCTATCTTATCGGCGTATTCCAGGTACCTGCGGCTTTTTTCAACGGTCATGCCCTTATTCACGTAATTCAACAGCCGCTGGCTGCCGGTTTCCACACCAAAAGTAAGTTTCACGGCCCCGGCGGCGCGCATTTTATCCAGCAGATGTTCGTCCATCATCCGCAGATTGGCGCAATCGAACCATTTGAGGTTCAGCTTATGCCGGATCATTTTATCGCAGAGTTCCTCGGCCAGTTTGTAATGATTATTGAACGATGAGTTGACGAAATAGATCCCGGTGACGCCTTTCCCCTTCAGTTCCGAAAGCTCGTCGATGATCCGGTCGGTGGATTTGACGTCGGAGGGGAGCGTGTTGTCGTTTTCGCAAAAGGCGCAGGCGCCGGGACAGGTAAGCTCGAAAACATACGAAGCAACCAGGTGTCGCTTGTCGTTCTTTATCAGTTTTTTTATGAACGGGAAATCGGAATTGTACCTTGCGAAGATCTCGCTGTCGTAAGCCTTGTATTTTTCAAGGATGCGATTGTCGTAATGCGGGTGGGGGGCGTAAGGCCGTCTCTCCTGTCCGCCGCCGTAATTTTTCAGACTGCCGCCCCGGCGCACTATCGTTCCGGTAAAGGCGGCCTTTTCCCCGGCCAGGTCTTTCATAATCTCCAGCAGTGCTTTTTCCCCCCAGTTGGCATACACGCCGTAATCAAAACATGGGTATTTTCGCATCAGGTAAAAAAAAGCTTCCTTCGGAACGCCTCTATAGCCGATGACCGTTTTCGCGCCGAACTTTTTTTTAACGGCGAATGATAGGAGCGCGGAAAAATTTATTATAAGCGGCTCAGCCCTTATATCAACCAGGGTTATTCCCACGAGATCGGATTTTTCCAGTTTCAGTCCTTTGAGCAGCAGGCCGCATATGCGGTCGTATTCGGCGGCGAGTTTAGCGCGTGATCGCCCATTCACGTAGGCCTCGGCCGAATCTTTGTCGTATATCAACGCAGTTTGTCTGCGATTGAACAAGTGTTGTACCCTGTCGAACCACGCTTTCTCCGCGTCCAGTTGCGCCGCCTCA
The DNA here is from genome assembly GCA_001800245.1 of Elusimicrobia bacterium RIFOXYA12_FULL_51_18. GTDB lineage: Bacteria > Elusimicrobiota > Elusimicrobia > Elusimicrobiales > UBA9959 > YA12-FULL-51-18. The sequence goes on from MGVA01000043.1 coordinate 75,843, forward strand.
TAGCCGTTAATTATCAGTGCGTCGGCGAGCACAGCTATTGTCATGTTGGGTGGGGGGATGGGTTCGGAGATCTTCTGTTCCCCGGGGGGGTAGACCAGCGTCGCTTTAAGCGGCTTCTTAGGAGAATTCATATAAATAAAACCGTCGGATTAAGAATAGTCCCGTTTATAATCCTGTTTTCAAAGCGGCTTATTCCGTCCGCAAAAGGCGCAATTCCCAAAAGATAAAGGTTGATAAGGTATTTTCCTTTCTTAAATCAGAATATAATATTTCTCCCGCGGCTTCAACACGCACGCATCGTTTCCTCCTTTTAAGTTAAATCTCCTGAGCCGCCGGGTTTTAATGAGCCGGGGGGGGGTTTTATGTATAATAATATCTGGTATTTCTCCGCATAACGCCGAAATATTTAAACTAAGATATTTAGCAGGCGGCGGAGGCCATCCCTCAATGGTTATTTATATAGGGTTTTCCTTACTATGCGTATAACAGTGGGCGTTAAATCCCTGAAAGAAGCCGATTACTTCCTGCATAATGGCGCCGATGAAATCCATTTCAGCCTGAAAACGGTGCCGGGCCACCGCGCCGCCGCGTTTTCGAACGAAAAAGAGCTCCTGGATTCAGTTAAGCTCGCCATCCGGCTCCGAAAGAAAACCATGCTGGGCCTGAATGCGGTCTACCCGCGGGAAAAATATCCGCTCCTGTTAAGACACGCGCGCAAGATGACGGATCACGGTCTGGACGGCATTATCGTGCGTGATCCGGCGCTTTTGGAGTATTTCAACACTAAGAAGTTTCGTCCATATTTTGTTTCGAGCATCTTGTGCGCCTGCTTTAACTCCCAGGCTATGGAGTTTTACCAGGACCTTGGAGTGCGCAGGTTTACCCTTCACAGCCAGATCTTGCCTCAAGACGTCAAAATGATGGTGAGCGCCGCCATGAAAACCGAAACCGTGGTATTCGCGCCCTGCATATTCCTGGCCGCCAACCTCGTGCCTTTCTGTCTTTGCCCATATCCGGAATCAAGAGATCCAGGCGGAGCGCGTCTTCCAGACCACGCCTGCACGCTGAGATATAAATGCGGCGGCAGTGATTTTCGTATGCTGGATTCAAACCTGTATTTCCAGGCCGATATGTTTTATGATTTCTACGGGATAGGAGTGCATTGGCTCAAGGTCCCTCGGCAGATGAACACTCCTAAACTCATAGCTGATTTTAAGATAACCCTGTTTCTGAACCAGCTGCTTGAAAAAGGCATAGACAGGAAAACTTTTGCGGTAGCGGTAGCGGAGCTGGTAAAGAGAGCGGATATGAACAAATATGGAAAAAGCTATCATTTTAAGCCCTTCCCTGATAAACCAGAAAAGCACGCTTGAACTCATAAAAGGCGCCATGGTTTATCTCGGCGATGAATTCTGCATTCATAAGCAGCCTTCTTTCGCGGATTTTACCTCCGCCAGGAAACTGACGGGAGCCACCCCCGTTCTTCTGAGCACGCTTTTGACCGAACCCGCTTTGAAGAGCTATGCCGTGCTGCTGTCGGAATGCGCGAAGAAAGCGCCGGGAACCGAGGTTGTGGTCAACGATATTGGATTGCTCCATTTTATCGATAAGAATTACCGCGGGCGGTTCAGTATAACGCTGGGGCGCCTGATTACTTATTTATTCGACCCTAAGAACACGCGCGTACTAGGCTCAAAATCCGAGCGGGGGCTGGAAGGGAAAAAGATGAAGCTTTGGGAATCCAGTCTTGAGGCGACGCCGACGCCATATATTAAAAAATTTCTCAAGCGTTACGCGGTGGAGCGGGTGGAGACGGACAGCGAACGTATCTTTAAAAAATACGCGGATAACATGGACGTTAAAATATCCTTTTACTATCCCATGCGGCTCATGGCGATGACCCGCTTCTGCCCGTTCAGGGGCGGAATCTCCCTTGAGTGCAAGGCGCCGTGCGGCAGCCGTCTTTTAACGCTCCGAACCCGGCACCTGGATTATCCTCTCTTCTCAAAGGGCAACGCCTACTTTGTGAAAAACAGGCTGGTAAAGCACCCTAGGCTGGACCGCACGGTCAGGTTTCCATTCGTGAAGAGCAATAATTTGAAAATGTACATAAACGAAGGCTCTCTTCGCGGATAAACGATTTTTGGCCCGGAATATTTAAATATCCATAAAAGCCAAACTCCGGACGGATATGCCAACCCCTTATTATGCGCATAACAATCGGCATTAAATCCCTGGATGAAGCGGATTATTTCCTGCATCAAGGCGCGGATGAAATATATTTCGGGCCCGCGGTGCCAAGTCACCGCGCCTCTTTTTCCAAGGAAAAAGAGATCCTTGACTCTATCAGGCTGGCCAAAAAGCTGCAAAAAAAAACCCTGCTGGCGCTGAATGAAATTTACTCCCGGGAGCAGTACGGCTTCCTCCTTGCCCACGCGCGCCGCCTGACCGGGAACGGCCTGGACGGGCTTGTCGTGCGCGATGTGGCGCTTCTGGAATATTTCAACAGCGAGAAATTCCGTCCCAATTTTGTCTCCAGCATAATGAGTTCCTGTTTTAATTCCCAGGCGATGAAATTTTACATGGACCTCGGAGTGGGCCGTTTTACCCTTCACAGCCAGATCATGCCGGAGGACGCCGTTAAAATGGTTTCCGCGGCCGAGACGATAATGTTCGTGTCCTGCCTCTTCCTGGAGCCCAATATAGTGCCGTTCTGTTTTTTTACTTATCCGGGAGGGCCCGGCGCTTCAAAACTTAAAGTCCGCCCCTGCAAGGCCGGGTTTAAATGCGGCCGTCACGATTTCCGCATGCTTGAGTCTAACCTTTACTTCCAGGCCGGCCTGCTCTATGACTTCCATAAACTGGGAGTGCAATGGTTGAAGATCCCGAGGCAACTTAACACCCGGAAGCTTATAACCGAGTTCAAGATAACCCGTTTTTTGAACCTCTTGCTTGAAAAAGGGCTGGACAGGGAGAGTTTTGTGAAAGCGGTGACGGAACTAATGACAAGAGCGGACCTGAATAAATATGGATCAAGCTATCTTATTAAGCCCGACGTTGATATCCCGGCGCGGCACGCCTGAACTTATAAAGAACTCTACGGTCTATCTCGGAGACGAATTCTGTATCCATAAACAGCCTTCGTACGCCGATTTTGTCGCCGTGAGTAAGATGACGGGGAAAAGCCCCGTCCTTATGAGCACGCTTCTGACCGACCCGGCCTTGGAAAGTTATGCCGGACTACTGTCGGAATGCGCAAAGAAAGCGCCGGGGACCGAGGTGGTGGTCAACGACATCGGCCTGCTTCGTTTTATAGATATGAACTATCGCGGGAAGTTCAGGATAATTCTTGGCCGCCTGATGACTTATTTTTTCGACACGAAACACACGCGCCTTCCGGGCTGCACCAGGCCGATACTATGGACCGGTGATGATTCCGATCCGTCCGGACGGAAGGTGAGCGGTCGGAAGACCGGCTTAAGGCGGGAAGATAAAACGCGGAAAGCATGGGAAACAAAACTTGACGCCACACCCATCGCTTACATCAGGGATTTTATCAAACGATATGCCGTGGAAAGGGTGGAGACGGACAGCGATTATATCTTCAGAAAATACGCCTGCAATACCGACATAAAAATATCCTTCTACTATCCGTTGCGCCTCATGGCCATGACCAGATTCTGTCCGTTCATGGGTGGCATAGCCCCCAGGTGCAGCGCCCCGTGCGGCACCAATCTTTTAAAACTTAAAACCCGGCAACTTGATTATCAGCTCTTTTCCAAAGGCAATGCCTATTTTGCGAAGAATAAGCTTGTTAAGCATCCCCGGCTTGATCGCGCGATCAAAATGCCTCTTACTCCGTGTTCCGGTTTCAAACCGGTGACGAACAATTACACTTGCCCGGGCAGGCCCTGAATCGGTTGCCGCTCCATTCCCCCCATCAGGGCTGATTTTAAAAAGATTACATGTGATCGGTATAGTGGTCGGAGCGGAGAAATCCGCTCTGTCCGCGTTAAACGCCCTTATTCTCCAGAGTGTGGTACGGCGCCCGGCCGCAGCGCCGGCAGGCGGGAAGAAACCCGCCCTGCTTCAGCAGCAGTATGCGGAAGGCGGAGTAAGCCGGGCCGTTATACGCGGCCAGCGGCGACGGCAAGCCCGCGCCGGCGTGTACCGCCAGCGGCTGGCAGGTAAGCAAGCGCCCGTCCGGCGCGAACCAGGTCGCTCGGAACTGGCCAAGACAGAACCCTTTTTTTTTGAAGGCCGTGCCCGGAGAGTACCAGGCCTTTATTTCAGCCCCCGTGAGCGGCGGGTAGAATTTGACGGCCGGACCGGCTTTCCGCTGTACCGCCGCCACGCCGGCGGCGAGCTTGGCCGCGTCTATGCCGCGCAACAGGTCGGCTGAGGCTTTAAGCGGCGTGCGCAGGCCTATGCCGGACAGCAGCTTAGCGGTGGCGCCGGTGTCGGAGGCGGAGACGAATTCCAGGTGGTTGAAGGCGACGCCGTCGGCTCCCAGCGAAGCCAGCGCGCGCCAGGTTTCCGGCAGGCGGGCGTGGTTGCCCTGGTTCACGGTGCACCAGAGCGTAATGCGGGTACCGGCCGGGCGCCGGGCTTTCATGATTTCAAGGTTGGGGATGGTCGCCGACCAGGTTCCGGCGCCGGCGATCCGGTCGTGCGCTGCGCGCGGGCCGTGTACCGAAAGCGCTATTTCGTCCGGCCCCGCTGCCGCCAGCTCGGCCGCAGCCTCGGAAGACACTCGCGCGGCGGTGGTGACCAGAACCGAGTGGCCGGCCGTTTTCAGTTCCCTAACCAAGGCCGGCAGGAAAGGTAGCAATAGCGGCTCTCCGCCGGTGAGATAAAATTTTTTGCCGCCGGGCCCCAGCGCCCTTATTATTTTCAGCCAGCCTGCCAGCCCCAGTTCGCATCCGCATTCGTCGGACAGGCCGTTTCGCTTTACGAAACAGAAGGGACAGTTCAGCGCGCACCTGTAGGTGAGGTCTACGGCTATGTAGGAAGGGGACAGTGTTTTAGTTTGTAAAAAAGTCTTTGATGGCATTGATGATATATGCACACTCGCTTTCGGTCATGGCGGGATATACCGGCAGGTGCAGCGCCTCCCTTAAATACCGGGAAGCCCCGGGGAATTCCGCGTCCCGGCCTTTGCCGTGCAGCGGGGTGTAAATGCGCTCAAGGGGGATTTTAAGTTTCAGCAGGCGGCGTTTTAGCTCCTCGCGGCGTTTTGTAAGTATGGGGAACTCCTGGGCCGTTTCTGAAACCGGCGGTATTGTAAGCTCTCCGATGCCGGAGAGACCGCGCCGGTAAAGCCCGTTTATTTTCTTCAGGTCGGAGAACACGGCGGGTAAGTTCCGGAGCTTGAGCGATAAATAGGAGGCTGTGCGCCCGTCCGGCCTCGTGAATCGTTCCAACCCGCCGCGTATTTTTTTTGTAAGGGCCGGGTCGTCCCAGGTTATGGCGCCGGCCTTTGCCCACGGAGCCGAGAGGGGTTTGTACGGGGAAAGGGAGAAAATGCCGATCCGTCCGAAGCTCCCGTACTTTTTTCCTTTGTGGTCCCTGCCGAGTATTTGCGAGGCGTCCTCCACTACCGAGGGAAGGTGTTTTTTGGGGAAACGCTTCACGGGATCCGGGAGGGACGGGTTGCCGAACATGTGAACGTTTAACAGCGTGTCGAAGGATCCCGCAGCTCTCATCAAAGCTTCTTCCGATATGTTGAGAGTTTTTATGTTTATGTCCAGGAACACGGGTTCGGCTTCCGCGTATTTCACCGCTTCAAGCAGCGAAGGATGGGTCACATCCGTTAAGGCCACGCACGCGGGTTTTAAAGCCTTAAGCGCTATCTTGAGTGCGGCTCCTCCGCCGGCGGTAAGCCTGCAGTATTCACGGCCGGTAAAGGCCGCCAGTTCTCTCTCAAAAATTTCTATCGCGCCGGGTAGGTTATCCGGCTCCGGCCAGCTTTTTGCAAGAAGCCGGTCTATTCTGTAAGGGTCAAAAATATTTTTCCCCATAGCGTACGATTCTCAAAAAGCTTTAGTATAAATTGTTATCCTATCAATTTAAAAACGTCTAAAAAATTTGAAAGCCAGGAGTTCCCTGAAATAGAAAACATAGATCCTGAAATAATCTGAAATAGTGAGGTAATGAAAAGGGTTTTTCTTGCCTCTTAAAAGCCTTTTAACCATCCCCGTAATGGCTATAACGGGGAATAAGAGGTTGGATGCGGGGACAAACTTGTCCCAGCCCCGGTCCAGTATCCTGTCCATCAACGGCGTGGGGATAAAGCCGCTCAAAAGTGCCAGATTTCCCATTTTCGCAATCTGCCTGTTGTAGGTGTTCCCGCCTATGGCGTACGGCATGTAGGTTTTGCTTTCGTTTAAGGTTTCGACGTCCTTCTCCGTTAATATCCCCATCTTTTCAGCTGTAGCCACTATCTTGGTTTTGGGGTAGTACCGTAACCAGTATATTGCCGGCAGGTCTGCTCTGTTGCGGGAACAGAACCTCAGTGTTTTTTTTAGGGTCTGGGCGTTTTCTCCGGGAAGGTTCAGCATTATATTGGAATAGACGAAAATATTGGAGCGGGAAAGTATGGAGAGGGCTTTTTCTATCTGTTCGTTTGAGCCTTTCCTGTTGAGTATGTTTTTCCGGACAGCTTCGTCCGCTGTTTGGATGCCGATATTCACTGCGCTAGCGCCTGATTTCTCAAGCAGGGCTACAGTGGTTTCATCTATGTTGTCCGGGTGGACGCAACAGAAATACGGGAGTTTTATGGTTTTGGCGTAAAGCGTCAGGAATTCATTCAGCCAGCCACGGTCCGAGGTAAAGACCTCGTCATAGAAGGTCACTCTCTTTATATTGAATTTTTCTTTTGCCAAGGCAAGTTCCGCTATCACATCGGCGGGGCTTCTGCGCCGGAAGAATTTGCCCGGCGGATAGACCGTGTGTATCATGGAGTTCCAGCAGTAGCTGCAGGCGTTGGAACAGCCGCGACTCGCGAGTATCATGTAGCTGCTCTCCACCAGTAACCGGCATTCTTTATGAAAAAGTTCCTTGTCCGGCAAAGGCAGTGAATCCAGATCCGCTATCAATGGCCTTGGCGCGTTCAGAAAAGGAACGCCGTTCTTGTAGCCGCCGATGTTCGGTATCGCGGATGGATCCTTGCCTTTTTCCAGCGCTTCCGCGAGGTCCGCGAAGGCCTCTTCGCCTTCTCCGATTATTAGATAGTCGGCTATCTTGTCTCTTAAGACATATTCGGGGACGGAGGTCGGATGTACCCCGCCAAAAACTATTACAGCCCCTGTCCTTTTTTTTATTTCAGCGGCCATCTCCAGCGTCCATTTGTAATTGTCCGATATGACCGAAAAAGCCGCTATGGCCGGTTTTTTGAGCGCTATTTTTTTCAGTATGCGATTCTTGAAATTAAAAAAATTATCGTGGAGAAAATTGCTGTCGTAGAAAAAGTTATGGAAAAGCGCAGGCTCGAAAAAAAGCTCGGTTGTATGGCCCCGGCTTTTTGCGACGGCGGAAAGGTATTCTATGGCCAGATTTTCGTAATGGCTGGTTATAAAGGCGATATGCATGATGGTGTTGTTATTTTATTTCCAGCGGGAATTTACCTTTAACGTTCTCACCCGAGGGGATATGCCTGTTTCTGAAAGCGGGGTCAATGATGAGGCAGTCCTTGTGAGGGACTTTGAATATAGTATGGCTCCACATTTTGTCGAGCGTAGTGGCAAGAGGCCCCTTAAGCGCGGAGCCGAAAGTCAGCGGAAGATAAGCGCAGGGCTGGATTTCGCCGTAAGGTGAAACATAAAAAGTACTTCTTTTGAATATGCCGCAATCATCCGGCGCGGGCAGGCCTTTAAAATAGGTTATGCACGGATCCAGATTTTTTAAAAGCTCTTTTTCCTGTTTCGGATTCAGGGTCTCTGCGGCGTGGCACTGGAAACTGCCGACCGGCCGCGCCGGCATGACCCGCACGGCCATAACGCCCAGGTCCCTTGCCAGTTTTATGATGGCATGGATGTCGCCTTGAGCGTCGGCGCGCTTAGAGGTCACGTAGGTGGAAATTAGGCATGGAACGGCGGCTTTTACGCAGTTCTTAAGTCCCTGGATAGCGCTTTTAAAACATCCGGCGTTATTCCTCAGGGCGTCGTGCTCTTTCGGGTCAGGCACGTCTATGCTTACAGCCACGCAGGAAACCCCGGCTGTCTTTAAATCTAAAAGGGTTCCCTCGGTTAAAAGCAGCCCGTTAGATTCCAGCACCGTCACAAAATGCCTTGAGGCAAAGCGGATGATGTCGAAAATATCTTTTCTTAGCAGGGCTTCGCCGCCGCTTATATTCAGTCTCGGTACGCCCACGTCGGATATCGCCCCCAATATGGCCAGCCACTGTGCGGTGGAGAGCTCTTCCGCGGTCTCACGTTTGTAAAGTCCGGCCGAACAGTGGGAGCACCTAAGCTGGCACATGTAGGTCAGACCTATCACGGCGGAGGAAGGCGAATGGAGCCCCGCGGCATTTTTTATCGCGTTGGCAAACACCCGATAATATAAGCGCATCCGCGTGACTTTTAGGAATATGCGAAGCACCAGGACAAAGCTTTTTAATTTATCGGCAAATTTATTCATAGGGGCATAGCGTCCGGACCGGAAGGGTTAATTATATAACTTTAATGCGGTACGTGGGATTTCAGCCGGCGGGATCAGGGTAAATGAAAAAGTTTGTAAAGACTCTCTACAGTCTTGTAAAATACTTTTGCAGGCGATTCGCGAGGAAAGCGGCAATTCATCAAGTGGGATAGATTTTTGTGAAAACAGTTTTATCGCAGTTCATATTCGGGATCAAGGTTTTTTTCCGCGGCCTGAGCATTAAAAATACCACGAAGATAGCCTTTTTTATGATCAAAAGGTATTTTCTGGGCAGGCCGGTGCCATTCTCAGTAGTGCTGGCGGTAACCTATAAATGCCAGTGCGGATGCGTTCATTGTTCGGTCGCTGATTACGCCCGCGAGGCCCAGGAGCTGACGGCGGAAGAAATAAAAAAAATAATCGACTTCGTGGATGACTGGGGACCGGTGAAGGTAACTTTTTTCGGCGGAGAACCGCTTATCCGGCCGGAGATAGCGGATTTTGTGGCTTATGCGTCTTCCAAAGGTATAAGAACCTCCATAGACACAAACGGCCTGTTGGCTGACGAAGACATGATACTGGGGCTTAAGCGCGCCGGTATTGGGAACATAAACGTGAGCGTTGACAGCCCCGATTTGGACGCGCATGACAGACTCAGGGCGAGCGCAGGCTGCTTTAATTCCGCCGTGGCCGCTTTAAAGCTCTGTGCCAAGCATGGGGTAGCCTGCCTGGTTTCCACTTATGCCTCCAAAACATCCATAGCCGACAAGTCGCTTGAGCGGATAATAACGCTTGCCCGAGAACTTGGCGCGGACGGGGTTAAGATACTGTTCCCCATCCTTTCCGGTAAATGGCGTGAGAGTGAAGCTGAGAGGCTTTCCCCGGAAGAGGAAGCATATTTGATCGGACTGATGGACCCCTCTTATGTTTATGTAGAGGATGCCCTTGAAATGATAACGAAACGCGGCAAAGGCTGTTCTGCTTTGGATCGCAACCTTGTATATATCTCTCCCTACGGAGATATTCAGCCCTGTCCGGCCATCCCCGTCTCTTTTGGCAACTTACGGAAGAAAGCGCTGGGTGAGATAATCGCCTACATGGATAATCATCCCTTTTTTGGAAAATGCGGGTCCTGCGCCATGTGTCTTATGAATGATCCGTCCTTCCGTAAGACGTTCTTTTCCCGGAGCAGGGGGAGGCTGCCGGTGGATGTGGAAGAATTATAAAACCCTGTCGTTCGCCTAAATATAAAGCCCAGGTTAACCGGTGATTTATGAATGTAAAACTTGACTTGTTATTAGTGGTGGCGCACCCCCCGGCGACGGCAAAGTTTTTAACATGGTCGTCGGGAGTCACGCATCCTTTAGGGGCCGCATATATAGCGGGCTATGTTCGGGAAAAAGGTTTTACGGTTGAAATCCTTGATAATGCGATAGAGGGATTGAGCCTTAATGCTTTTCGTGACTATGTGAGAGCTAGAATGCCGCGGTGTGTGGGGTTCAGCACTTTTACGAATTCCATTCGGAATTCATTCCTTTTGGCTGAAGCGGTAAAAGATGTCAATGAGAATATTCTTGTGATCATGGGGGGGGCTCATGCCTCCGCGTTGCCGCATGATACGTTAAAGCGGGCATGCGTGGATATAGTGGTAAAAGGCGAGGGAGAAATTACGACGCATGAATTACTTCAGGCCGTCAAAAACGGAACTGGGTTTGAGGGGATTTATGGGGTTTGGTATAAAAAAGCGGGACATATCGTTGAAAATCCGGATCGCGAATTGATCCCGGATTTGAACATTCTCCCCATGCCCGCGTATGACCTTTTGCCAATGAAGAAGTATTATCTGCCGGCCTCGCGGAGGATGGGGAAAGGATATACGGGGTCTGTTATGACGGGCCGGGGATGCCCGTATCATTGTACCTTTTGCAGCCGAAGTGTTTTTGGCGCGAAATTGCGGTTGAGGAAGCCGGAAAAAGTGGTTGAAGAAATGATGCTTTTGGCCGGACAGTATCACGTTGAGGAATTTCTGATCTGGGATGATGTGTTCACTATCGATAAAGAACGCGCTATCGAAATGTGCCGATTGATGCGCAAAAACAGACTCAATATCGTCTGGAGCTGCAGCAGCCGCGGCGATTGCGCGTCGGATGATCTGTTCCGGGAGCTTTCCCTGGCCGGTTGCCGTGAAATATTGTTGGGCGCTGAGTCCGGGTCTCAAAAGATACTGGACCATCTGCGGAAGGATATCACAGTGGCGCAGATCGAGGAAGCCGTGCGCTTATGTAAGAAGAACAATATGCTGGCGTTTTGCACGTTTGTGCTGGGATCATTCGGTGAGACGGAAGAAACGTTGCGGGAAACACTGAAATTTGTAAAACAGCTTGATCCCAATTATGCGATTTTTTGCGTTCTGGCGCCATTGCCCGGTTCGAAATTATTTTCAGAGGCTGTTGCGGACGGGAGGGTCGATCTTGCCGCGGTAAACTGGGATCATTACGTGAGTCTGCTGTCCACTGTCCCGCCTCCGATAAAAACAAGTGCGATGAGTAAAGAGGAAATTGTTCGGTGGCAGAAAAAAATTTTCAGGGAATTTTATTTGCGGCCCGCTTATATTTTCCGGCATATCCGGAATCTGCGTTCATGGGGACATGTTTGTGAAACGTTGCGCGGGTTCAGCGCCCTGATGGGGCATCAACTGCATCAGAATTTTAAATCTAAATAGTAGTGAGTCCGTTATGATGGCCGCATATCAAGAACGCCTCGACGTCTTATTTGTCGTCCCTCGAAATCCATCCACATTCGATATCGTTTCCGGCGCATATACTGTGACCGCGCCATTGGGCGTTGCATATGTCGCCGGATATCTGAGAGAGAAAAAATATCGCGTCGCGATTATCGATGATAATATTGAAAGGGCGACTAAAGAGGGCTTCAAGGAGTATCTGAAAAAGTGTAAGCCGCGATTCGTCGGATTTAGTGTTCTAACGCCTTCGGTCGACAATGCCGTAGCTTTTGCCGAGATCGTAAAAGACACCGTTCGCGACACGAAAATCTTTGCCGGGGGAGCGCATGCCTCGGCGTTGCCGGAAGACCTGTTAAAACACCCATGTTTTGATGTGGTGGTTAAGGGCGAGGGAGAGGTGACGGCGCTGGAATTGATCGAATCGCTTGATGCCGGAGAAAGTTTGGAAAATGTCCGCGGGATCGTGTATCGGAAGGAAGCGCGGTGCATAGAAAATGCGGATCGCCCATTCATCGCCGATCTCGATGCGTTGCCGATGCCTGCTTATGATTTGCTTCCAATGGAGAAATATTTTGTTTCATCTACAAGGAAGCTTGCGGCCGGGCGCGCCGGGTCAATCATCACGAGCCGCGGTTGTTCTTATCAATGTAGTTTTTGCAGCCAATCGGTTTTTAGAAGAGAGGTCCGCTATCGAAGCCCGGGCAGCGTTTTAAAAGAAATACGGTATTTAAGCGATATTTACGGCATTTCCGAATTCGTCATCTGGGACGATACGTTTACAACAAATGAAAGGCATGCCGTGGAGATCAGCAAGGGGGTTAAAGCGATTAAACGGGATCTGGTCTGGAGTTGCTATTCGCGGGTGGAACAGGCTTCGGATCGAATGTATCAGGCGTTGTATGATGGTGGGTGCCGTGAATTATCATTCGGCGCGGAATCGGGATCGCAGATGATCCTGGATTCGATCTGTAAAAATGTAAAAGTGGAAGATATTGAGAAGGCTGTGCAATGCTGTAAGAGAAATGGTTTAAAGTCGTTCTGTTGTTTTGTATTCGGTTTTCCGGGTGAGACTGCGGAGACGATACAAAAAACAATTCAGTTCGCAATAACCATAGACCCCGATTTTGTTTCTTTTTGCATATTTACGCCGTTGCCCGGATCTAAATTGTTTTCCGATGCGGTTCAAAGGGGGCTGATAAATCTCGATCATGTTGAATGGAGCCGGTTCATGTGCCTGATGTCGACATGTCCGCCGCCGGTAAATATGAGCGGGATAAGCAGCGCGGATTTGATTTTATCGCAGAAAAAGGCGTTTATGAAGTTCTATTTCCGTCCAAAATATATTTTCCTGAGGCTTTTCCAGCTAAAGACAAAAGATTCAATATATCAGCTATGGCGAGGATGCCGAACCATACTGAAGTATCTTAATTACAGGGTAACCACGCAAGATGAATAAAAGCGATATCCTTTTGGTTTCTCCCGCCCCGCAATCGGAAGTGGGATTGCTTTACAGGCTTTCCGGTATAGTGCATCCTCTTGGTTTAGGATATCTCGCTAGCTATCTTCGCAAAAACGAATATATCGTGGACCTTATCGATAATTCTGTCGCGCGCTTGAGTGAGAAGCAATTCGGGGAATATTTAGAAATTTCAAAACCGCGGTATGTCGGTTTTAGTTTTTATACGGGATGTCTTGCCAACGCCCATGATCTGGCGCGGGTTGTAAAGAAGGTGGATAGCCGGATTATTGTTGTTGCGGGAGGGCCTCATGCTTCTGCGCTTCCCGGAGATGTTTTCCGAAATGATGCCATTGATGTCGTTGTTCGTGGAGAAGGAGAGGAAACATTGTTGTCGCTTCTCATTGCGATGGACTCGAAGTCCGGCCTTGAGACTGTTGAAGGAATTAGTTATAGACGGGGTTCGGAAATAATGCACAATCGGCCGCGTGATCTGATAAAGGATATTAATGCCTTGCCGGTTCCGTCGTACGATCTTTTCGACATTGATAAATATTTTTTGGCGCCTTCCAGAAGATTTACGGGCGGAAAGGCGGGCTCGGTCATTACCAGCCGGGGATGCCCTCAACGGTGCGCTTTTTGCAGTCGCGCGGTTTTCGGGCGGAGTATCCGATATCGCACCCCGGAAAACGTTGTTAATGAAATTGAAAACCTGGTTGGGAAGTACGGCTTCACGGAATTTGAAATCAGAGATGATACATTTACTTTGGATGAAGACCGGGCGATCGCCATATGTGATTTGATCAAGGCGCGGAAGATCAGGATTTTATGGAACTGCTGCGGCCGGGTAAATCAGATTTCCGACAAATTATTGAGCTCCCTTTACGCCGCCGGATGCCGCGCGGTGTTTATCGGCGCGGAATTCGGTTCTCAAAAGATGCTGGATTTAATGAAAAAAGATATTACCCTGGAACAAATTGAGACGGCGATTATGCAGTGTAAAAAACACAAGCTATTATCGCTGACCAGCTTTATCATAGGCGCCCCCGGTGAAACGGAGGAAACAGTGCGGGAAACGATTTTGTTCGCGAAAAGAATAGATCCGGACTATGTTTCTTTTTGCGCCTATACCCCGCTGCCTGGGTCCGAACTGTTCGATGAATTTGTTGCGAAAGGACAAATTGACATCGAAAACATGAATTGGGAAGATTGTGTGCGATTATTATTGGTGCCGCCGCCGTATCAAATCGGCAATTTTCCACCCAGGGAGCTTGTTAAATGGCAAAAAAAAGCCCTTAGAGAATTTTACCTGCGGCCTCGATATATTTTAAAACGACTGGCACGGCTCAGAACAATTCAGGGCGCTCTTTCCGCTTTTGCGGGCCTGCATGTCGTGGTCGGGCATCAATTAAAGCGCTTTAAATTTTAAATGATACAATTTGGGGAAAGAAATGATCGGCAGGTTCTAAAAAAATAACAATGAAAATAGTACTGATTAAACCTCATTCTTCGGCTATAAGTCCTCAAATTGTTCCTCCTTTGGGACTAATGTATTTGTCCGCGGTGCTGAAAAGAGCAGGGTACAAAGACGTGTCTCTTATTCACATGGATGCCGATGACTTAAATGAGGCGGAGATAGCGGCTAAAGTTATTGCACTAAACCCTGATCTTGTTGGCCTTAGTTCAATAACATCAGAATCTTATTGTATGTATGCCCTGGCCAAGAAAATAAAAAATATCCTCAATAATGTTTGCGTTATTGCGGGTGGGCCGCATCCGACCGCGTATGTTGAAGATTGCTTGAAAAATGATGCTATTGATATTGTGGTGAAAGGGGAAGGTGAGGAAACTTTATTGGAAATTGTGCGAACCATCGAAAAAAAAGAGCCGCTTGGCATGATCAAGGGGATAAGTTATAAAGAGAATGGCGGGATCTTGCATAATCCCCCCCGTGAATATGTTGCTGATATCGATCAACTCCCTTATCCGGATTGGGGCGCTGTTAATATCGATGCATATAAACGATTTATCCCTCAATCGCCATTTATGTATCAGCGTAAATATATGACCATTTTTACGTCGCGGGGATGTCCGTTTCATTGCACGTATTGTCATAATGTCATGGGGAAATCATTCCGGGCTCATTCGGTAAATAGGGTTTTTGATGAAGTATCTTATTTGCATAATAAGTACGGTATTCGCCATGTAGCCATCATTGACGACATATTCAATTGGGATAGAACCAGATCGTTGGCAATCATGCAAAGAATAGCGGATAGTGAGATGAAACTCGCTATACATTTTGCTAATGGGATAAAAGGAGACCTTTTAGATGAAGAACAAATAAAAATCTTTGCTAAAGCCGGGCTTTCTTTTACATGTGTGGCTGTCGAAACCGGGAGCATGCGCTTGCAGAAAAAGATTAAAAAAGGAATCGATTTCCCAAAGATACGAGAAAATATCGCTCTCCTCTCAAAACACAGGATTTTTGTTAATGGCTATTTTATTATAGGGTTTCCCGGAGAAACTTTTAAAGAAGTGTTGTTAACGATTTGGTTCGCCTGCACTTCAAAACTGCATACGGCCAGTTTTTTTGTCTATCATGCTTACAAAGGGACCGAGCTTGGGGATGATTTAAGCGGAGAGATCGTGAGCAAGGTGCAGAATTCCGCGAGCAGTTATACTACGTCGAGTGATTTCGTGAACTGTTCCTCATTATCAAAAAGTGCCATTGTATTCCTGCGGCAATTTGCGAATATTTGTTTTTATGGTAATCCTGTCCGCGTATTTAGAATTTTGAGAGATTTGCCTGATTATGGGGCTTTTTATATCTTACTGAAAAAACTTATCCACCGGACAATATTCTTAAAATAACCGTTTCAAGTAAAGAAAAGAACATGAGAATTTTATTAGTTAAACCCCAATCCACAGTTTTTCATAGCATTGCTGTTCCGCCATTAGGGCTTCAATATCTGTCGGCAGTTGTAAAGGCGGCCGGTTATCAAAATGTGAAAATTGTTCATATGGATGCGCAAAGGATAGATGCTGACGATTGGGAGAATGAGGTACGGGCATTTCACCCGGATATTGTCGGGTTGAGTGTTATTGTGTCGGAGGCTGTATCGATGGATGCGGTGGCCGTGCGAACAAAAAAAAATGCGCCTCGATGTCTGGTGGTTGCGGGAGGCGCATACCCCTCGTTATTTCCTGAAAAATGTCTGAAAAACTCCGCCATTGATCTTGTTGTAAGGGGTGAGGGGGAAAAAACATTTCTTGAAATAGTGAAATGCTTTGAACAAGGGCTGTCGTTTGACGAGATTAAAGGGGTGGCTTTTCGAGGCAAGGATGCTGTTTGTTATGCCCCACAACGTGAATTTTGTCATCGTCTTGATGATATTCCTCCCCCGGATTATGAAGGACTGGATTTGGATTTGTATAACAATTTAATCCCGCAAAGTCCGCTTTTATTTAAACAGAAGCATGTCCGCGTCCTTACATCAAGAGGGTGCCCATATCAGTGCGGTTTTTGCTTCCCAACCATGGGACGGGTATTCCGCCCGCATTCTGCCGATCGCGTTATTGGGGAAATATTGAGGCTTTGTGAAAGACGGCAGACTCGCAATGTGGAAATAATAGATGATGTTTTTAATTTCGATCGTGAACGAGCGATGGAGATAATGCGAAAGATAGTCAAAGCTGACCGGGGCTTGAAAATTTATTTTCCAAGCGGGGTGAGAGGGGATCTTTTGGATAGAGAAATGATTGATCTGTTTAAAACGGCGGGGGTGGTGTTTATGCCGGTTGGGATTGAAACGGCCAGTAAGCGAAAGCAGGTGGAAATTGGAAAAAACATGGATCTTGACCGTCTTCAAATAAATATCGCTTATGCGGTTAAAAAACGAATGTTCATGAATGGGTATTTTATTTTAGGGCTTCCCGGAGAAACGATCCGCGAGGTGCTGAGGACTGTTTTTTTTGCATGTGAATTGAAACTGCACACAGCAAGTTTTTTTGCTCTGCATTGTTATGAGGGATCGGAGTTTGCGAAGGTTGCGGATGCCCGGAAAGTCATAACAGCTCAATCCGCTTACAGCCTGTTTTCCGCCCCGATCCATTTTATTAACGCTTCTTCTCTTAATAAAGGTGTTATTGTTTTTCTGCGGCAGCTTGCAAACGTTATGTTCTATTGTAATCCATTTCGGCTGCTTAGAATCATAAAAGATTTGCCGGAAAAGCGGTGCTTGGTTTTTTTAGCGAAGCAATTTCTCAAACGGGTCGTTTCTTTTTGATCGCAAGATGAATAAAAGTATCCTCGAATGTCCGATTTGTAAATCGGATGATTGCCGGAAAAACCATCTTTGCCGGGATATGGTCATCTATCGATGTGGTTCCTGTGGGATGATGTTCCAGAACCCGTCTGATAATCTGGTCGTTTCAAATGCCTATGCCGCGGAGATGATTGATAAGGATCAAAGCCGAGAGGGGATTCATTTCTCTATCAGCAGAACCACGATGGGACGGATCCTGTCTGTTATTCATAAACCTATTGGATCATTGCGCGTTTTGGAAATCGGTGCGGGTGCGGGTTGTTTGGCTTCACGATTTGTCGAAAGTGGCGTTGAGTATACAGGTGTCGAACCATCAAAGGAGCTTTATAGGCAGATTATCGCCGGGAAGCCTTATTTGGAGAAAAGAGTGTTGAATGGCCATATCGATGCGGTTCCGTTGCCGCAAAAAAAGTATGACTTATTAGTCATGATCGATACTCTTGAGCATATCCCCAATCCGGTGGAATATTTGAGGAAGTTGAAATCATTTTTATCAAATGATGGGGTTATGTATATAGAAGTGCCGAACGAGGCATTGTTGAGCCTCAAAGGAGCAATGCGGCGCGTTTTGAATGTGTATTCGGGTTATATAACGCATCCGGGGCATGTGAATTTGTTTAATGCAAATACGCTGCATATGGCGTTATCCGGAGCCGGATACAGGGCAATTTCTGTTTCTCAATATAGCGTGTTTGGCGATTATAACCGGATGCAAGTCGCCTTAAAGGGACGATGGGCTGCGGGATGTAAAATTGCCTGCACAATTTTCAAAT
The DNA here is from genome assembly GCA_001800245.1 of Elusimicrobia bacterium RIFOXYA12_FULL_51_18. Taxonomy (GTDB): domain Bacteria; phylum Elusimicrobiota; class Elusimicrobia; order Elusimicrobiales; family UBA9959; genus YA12-FULL-51-18. Next base: position 93,780 of record MGVA01000043.1, read on the forward strand.
ATTCAAAGATAGATTTACTTATGCAGCAAGGGAATCTCAGCGCATGCGCAAAGTGCGGCTGACCCCTTAAATTGTTAGGAGTGAAAGCGTTTAAAATAAATGAAAAGAATCAGGTCATTCTTCAAAGACCACTGGGGGATGCTACTGATTGTCTATTGCATTTCCTGCCTGTTTAACTCGATTGTTAATTTTAAGACGATCATGAACCCGTATTATATTTACGGAGATATTTCATTTTATGCTGTTTTTCATCGTTTGTGTTCGGCGCAGCCTCTTTTTACCAATGATTTATTCCTGTCCGTTTTTGACATGAAGCAGGTCTTGTTGCGCGTAGACATCCCAATCGTAAAATGGCTGCTGCCGGTCACTATTTTATTAATGAAAGCGATGTCTTTATCGCAGGTTCTTGTTGTCCAATCAATTATTTTTTGTGTAATAGCGTCTGTTTTAATGTACTTGATCGGTGCCAGTATGGGTTCTAAAAAAGAAGCCCTCTTGTTGGTTGTTCTTTTTCTAATCTATACCGGTTCCATGGATTCGTTCTATGGAGGTGCGGCGCGAGGATCCGGTATGGCGATAACTTGCGCTGGGTTCTATTGTTTGCACAGAAAATTTACCTATGCGATAATTATGCTGATACCGGTCGCCTGGTTATCATATCCGCCGATATTACCGCTGGTCGCAGCCTTTGCCGGTTACTCTATAATCCATAGAGGGGGCAAGATCAGGGATAAAATGGTATTAATTGGCCTGACGGGGCTGATGTTGTGCTTTTTTGCAGTCTGGTTGTTCCAAGTTGAAAAACAGGCCCTCTGGAAACTCAGTTCTTTAATGGAATGGAAAAACAGGGCTGGGATCTTCGACCTAAGGAATAACTTATTGTTGGTATATGTTTTAAATATTAATGAACACTCGGCCCTGTATGTGATATTTACCGGAATAATGATCGGCGCCAGTTTAGTTTATGCTTTGCATGCGCGGAGGAATTCCGGTTTTGTCGGCAGGGAATTTATTTTAATTTCCGCCGGTGTTTTTATAGCGGTGTTTTTTGTTAAAAAAGAAGTCGCCTCTCGAGAGGTTATTTTCTCGATCCCTGTTTTTTTAACAATTGCCTTTTGGCGCATCTTGCTGTCGTTTAAGAGCGGCGTGGTGCGATACGGGGCTTGTATGATTTTCGCTTTATTATTTTTACTGGTGCCTCCTAATGACGGGGATATTGATTTCAGCCGTTACAGGGAACTTTTTACGGATTTATCACATACGCCTTCCGATTTGTTGATTGCCGGTCCTCTGAAATCTTTAGATTTTGTCCCTTTTTTTACGCGTCAATCGGTTTTTTTTGCGCCTTTTTGGGAAGAGGCTAAGCATTGTGTCCCCTCGATGCAAACTGAACTAAAAAATAGAAAGCAAGAATTGGAAAAGATATTATATTCGAAAAATGAGCAAGAGATTGTGCGGTTTGCGGGACGCAACCACATTACGCATTTTATTGTTGATGATTATCTATACGCCGGGTATAACTCTAACGGCGGGAGGCCGTTCGCATTGCAGGAGTTGGCGCATCGGCATGGGGTGGCGTATGGCAATGGCCTTTATCTTATTAATGTAAACCAGTTCTGAGGTTTTTATTGATTCCCGGACGCATCCCTCGGGGAATATTAAAAGAACCTGTCTCCTTCGTTAACCAGACAATCGTGATCGGAATAAACTTCATCCCTCTCGCCTAAGCTTTGCAACGATAAAATGCGGATAGAGACGCAGGAAGCGTCCGGTGTGGAAATCTCCGCTAGATCTGCTGAGTACTCTGGCCGCCACACGGAGGAAGATATCTCCGACCGGCAGCGAGAACAGTCCGGGCCTGTGCGCTAGAAAGCGCCTGAGACTGCGCGGCAGGCGCGGCAACAGCGTTAGCAGTGAGAAATATGCCGCCTGCCTTCGCCTGGGGAGCTGCGAGTAGCCTGCCGGGCGCATCAGGCCGCCAGGTACGTTATGTTTCCCCGGCCGGGCCGTGGCCAGCGGGGTGTTTGGATATATGCGCAGAAAAAAAATTTCGTTGTGGTCGGGAGTGTTTTCCGCGTAGAAAGAGGCTAAGGCTGAAAGTTCTTCCTCGCTTTCATCGGGCAGGTCAAGGATGTTGTCACAGGTGACGTATACTCCCTCCGATCGCAGCGCGTTTATGGCCGCCCCTATGTCGGCGTTCGCCGCGCGCCTGCCCAGCAGCGTGCGGCGCCGGGCCTCGTCGAAGCGCTGTACTCCAAGCTGAACTTTCATGCACCCGGCGGCAGCCAGCGCAGGCGCCGCTTCAGCCAGGTGGTGGTCCGGGAACACGTAGCAGGAAAAAGGCAGGCCTATTTTTTTTCGGTAAAGAGGCAGGAATGTGTTTAGCCAGGCATAGTCCGAGTTAAATACTTCGTCGGTGAAATGTATAAAGTGTGGGTTCCTCTTACTTAGTGTTTCCACAAGTTCGGCCAGCATGTTCTCCGGGGAGCGGCGGCGCAACGGAGGTGTTTTGGAGGCTGCGTAGAGTTCCCTGTAAACGCTGTTGCAGCAATAGGTGCAGGAGTGTGGGCAGCCGCGTGAAGAGGATGCGAGGTATCCTTCGGAAAAACAGGGGTACGCTCCGGCGAATAGGTTCTTGTCTGGGAACGGCAGGGAGTTTATATCAGCCGGCGGCGCCGCAGGAGGGCCTTTTAATATCTCACCGTCTTTTTTTCCCCAGATGCCGGCAGGCAGGCTGCCGCCTGATGCGATGACTTTGGCCAGGGCCGGTAGAGCCAGGTCTCCTTCTCCGAGACATACGAAATCCACGCAGTCCTCCGCCAGGACGGTTTCAGGCGTTGAGGAAGCGTGTATTCCGCCAAAAACTATTTTAGCCCCCGTTCTTTTTTTTATTTCTCGTGCCATCGAAATGGCCCAGGGGAAGGTGTCGGTGAACACCGAAAAAGCCACTATGTCCGGCCTGTGCTTTTCAGTCAGGCGCAGAGCCTGTTCCCGAAAACTCAAGAATCCGGCCAGTATTGTGGAACGCCAGAATCCGGCCTCGTCGAAAAGGCAGGGGTCTATAACCAGAGCGGTCTCAAAACCTGCCGCTTTGAGCGAAGCTGAAAGGTATTCGATCCCGAGACTTTCATAACCGTTATGGAGAAAGAGTATCTTCATCCCGCCGGTTTCCCGGCCGCTGAGGCGGCGGCTCTGTCGGCGTCCAGAAGGCATTCTTCCATGTCGTAGTATGAATGAGCCCCGCTTCTGCCGCAGAGTTCCAGGTTTGCGTAGCGGCCCAAAGCCCCGGTCACCGTGTTAAGAGATTTTTCATAGCCCAGATACAGGAGAGGGTAGGCGAAAGGCAGCCTTTCCACTTTAAAGTCCAAAAGCTCAGATCCCTTGAATATTTTTATGGCCGAAAGGGCGTTGAACGTTGCCGCCGCTATGTCCGCATCCGGCTTGCGCCAGGTTTTGTCGTCCTCTTGGCAGAATATTTCCAGGGTAACCGGAAAGAAACCTTCTGGAACCAGGCCGCGGCTCCAGTTGAGCAGCTCGGATGCCCTGGAAAAGGGGACATCCGGGTCCTGGAAATAGACCCAGTGGTCCTTCAAGGGCGTGCGATTTTTGAGAGCCAGGAACACTATTATCAGGGAGCGGTAGCGCAGGTCCCGAGCCGCGCAGGCCAATTCGGGGTTGTCCCGGATAAGCGCGGAAAATTCTTTTAACGGGATGGTGGAAATAAGCTGCCTGAACTTTAAGGTCCCGCGGCATCCGTTTTGTTCAAATTCGAGAGCGGTCAGGCGGCCGCCCTCGGCCGTAAGTTTTAAAGGTATTGCGCCGGTAAGTATTTCTCCCCGGTCAGTGAGTTTTTTTCGCAGGGCGCCTGTAAGGCTTCCTATGCCGTCCTTCGGGTATAGGAAATGCCCGGCATTTTCCTTGGCGCCAGAGATGGGCAGGAAGATGTCGAAGAAAAGTTTTTTTAAGTCCAGGCTGCCTATGCGCCTCTCGGCCCAGATGGAGGAGATCTCTTCCGTAGGAAGGCCCCAGGCTTTTAATGAGTAATCCTTGAAATAGGCGTCATGTATTCGGGGCCCGAAGTTGCGGCCCAGCCAATCCTTGAGCGAGGCCGATTTCTCGTCCGCTTTCCGGGTGCCGTGCGTTTTGAAGCGCAGGGTTGGGAGGGCGTAAAAGATCCCATTCAGCAGCGTGGGGGGATATTGAAGGAACCGGCCGCGGGTGTAGATGCTGCTTTTCCTTTTATGGTATAACGTTCGTCCGGCCCCCAGGAGTTTTTCCACACGGCCTTTCACGTCGGCATCCTTGAAATAAAGCCTGTGGCCGCCCAGGTCGAATTTGAAATTCTTATGGGAAACGGTGGCCGCCAGGCCGCCTTCGCGCTCCGCTTTCTCCAGGATGAAAATTTTTTTCCCGCCTTCTTTAAGCCGGTCGGCGGCCGCCAGGCCGCTTAATCCCGCGCCGAGAATGGCGATGTCCGTGTTGATTTCCATTGTAAGGTCCGGCTTATGACCATGCCGTAACTGCCCTGTGGGAGTGCCGCAGCAAGAGCTGTGCTCATCAAGCGGCCCGGCGCTATACGCACCAAACGGTCAAGCGCTATACGTTCAGACGGCCTTTTTATTCTACATAATTTGACCGCAGGGGAAATCGTTCCCACGTTCCCGTTCCCATGTTCCCGCGTTTGCCTGTGGCTCTATCCGGCTGAAGGTGTGCCGCCGCGGATTTAATGAGAAAAGCGCGAAAAAAGTCCCATAATGCTAAAATTATGTCATGCCGGATATACCGGTCTGGAATAAATGTGATAATCTCTGCGTGATGTGCGCCAACGAACCCGCGTTCGTACGCGCTCCATCAGGCCGGTATTTGCTGAAATCACAAATAAAAAGGTTTGAAAGTTATCTTTCAGGTTTTAAGGCGGCTTACGCCAAAAACGCGGATAACTGCGCGGCGCTTAATCTCACCGGCGGCGAACCTGCGCTCAACCCCGATTTTTTAAAGCTGCTGACCTATTTTAGGAAAAGAACTCCCGGAAGGGAGCTGACGCTTTTGTCCAATGGCCGTTGTTTCTCCGCCGCCGTCTTTGCCGCCGCCGCGCTTAAGGCCGGGAAAGCCCCGTTCGCCGTGGTTGTAGCCCTGCACGGCTCCACCGCCGCCAGGCATGACTCCATAAGTAGAGTTCCGGGGAGTTTCAGCGCTACGCTTGCCGGTCTGCGCAATATTTGCATCCATAAAAGTCCGGGGCAGACGCTGGAGATACGCCTGGTCCTCCACCGGCGGAACGTAAAAGACTTTGAAAATATTCTTCTGCTCCTGTTGCGGGAGTTTTCCGGTTTTAAAGGATGGCGGGCGGTAGCGCTGCATTACGAACTGGAAGGCCGAGCGCTGAAAAATTTAAAAGCGCTGGCGCTTCGGCTTAAAACTTCAGCCGGAGCCGTCAACTCCTGCGCGGCGCTTATACGCCGGTTCAAAGAGTTCCGGCTCTACCATTTTCCGCTTTGTCTTTTGAAGAAAGAGCTGCGGCCCCTGGCCTGGATTACTTTGCCTACGGAAGACCGGTTTTATGCCCGGAAGTGCGGCGGCTGCGTGCTGCGCGCGAGTTGTGTGGGGTTGATGGCACGCTACAGCATCCGTTTCGGCTCAGGAGAGCTCAGGCCGCTCAAAACAATATAATGGCTCCGCTTTTAAACATCGGATCGGTTGAGCGCCTCTGTCAGGGTGGATGCGGCGGGCACGGGTTTTGTTGCGGCAGGTCTTAAGGGACGTGATCTGTAAGGCGGACGCTCTATGGCCGGCAGGAGCGGGAAAATGTGACGGAGCCTACTATAGTATTGTATTATTATCCTTAAATTAGCATGAAAAATGCGTTAGTGGTGAAAAATATATTTACACTGTCGGCGCTGGCGTTAGCCTGCGCCTGTTCCAGTGATTACGCGGCCTTGAGGCTGGGGAAGGACGCCTATGCGGATTTTGCCGGTCTTAAGGCCGCTAACAAGGAGGGGCTGGATTATTCCATAGAGGCGTATGACAGGAATTATCCGGCTGTAATTTTCGCTATCCATGGAGGCGATATCGAGCCCGGTACGGCCAGGGTGGCAAGGCGGATAGCGGGTTCCGATTTCAACCTTTATGTCTTTCAAGATTGGACGGGGCCGATAAAAAGCAGCCTGCACCTTACCGCCACACATTTTGATGAGCCGGCGGCCGTCCGGCTGGCCACCTCCAGCGTGGTGGCGCTCTCGGTGCACGGCCAGTGGGATAAAGGGGATTGGGTGTGCGTGGGCGGGCGAAATAAGGAACTTGGCAGGGCGGTTTCGGATAACCTGATTCTCGCCGGTTTTGCCGCGGTGATTCCCTGTTCCCGGCTGCCCGGGATCAAGGCAACGAACATCGTTAACCGGGCCAGGGACGGCGGAGTCCAGCTTGAAATAACCCTTCGGCTGCTGAGAAGACTTGAAAAGTCCCCCGAAGATTTATCAAAATTTAGCGTCGCTGTCCGGTCCGCTGTTTTGGAATATTTACAAAAACAAGGAGCAGCCAGATGAAGAAAATAAGGATCTTCGCTTTCGGCGGGAATGAGGTATCTCCGGTGGGGATGAAGGACCCGAAGACCGGCAAGGGGATAAACCCCGATATCGCCATGCAGTGGCGCAAGACGGCCGAGACCGCTAAACTTGTGGCCGATATTTTTGAAAAATACCCGGACGATCTCTACGTCATGACCCACGGCAACGGCCCGCAGGTGGGCAATGTGCTTATGCGCGCCGAGCTGTGCCGCGACACCCTGCCTCCGCTTCCTCTGGATGTCTGTGTGGCGGATACGCAGGGCGCGATGGCTTATATGATAGCCCAGCTCAATAACGAGCTCAATATAAGGGGGATCGACAATATCGTCTCCGGTATAGTCACCCAGGTGGTGGTGGATAAGGACGATCCGGATTTTAAAAACCCCTCCAAGTACATAGGGCCCTCCTATTCCAAGGAGGAGGCGGATGACCGAACCGTCCATAACGGCTGGGTGATGAAACTTTATAAGAAGGATGACAAAGGCGCCGAGATCTGGCGCCGCGTGGTGCCTTCCCCGGTTCCGTCCGATATAGTGGAAATTGACGCCATAGAGGCTATGCTTGCCCGGGGGATAGTGCCGGTGACCGTGGGCGGCGGCGGTATCCCGGTCCGCGAGGTCATGCCCGAGATCAAGGATGGCAAAGAAGTATACTCCTGTAATTACGGCGTACAATTCTCAAGGGCTCACAAGGCCGGCGCGAAACGGTTGAAAATGTACACCGGCGTGGAAGCCGTTATAGACAAGGATCTGGCCTCGGCGTTGCTGGGGAATATGCTTTTAAAGCGGGCGAAGGCGCGCGGCGAGGATGTGGAGGTCAGCCTTACCATTTTCACCGGCGAAGATGGGGCCAAGTTGAATTACCAGAAGCCCGATCAGGTGGACTTGCGCAAGCTGACATTGACTGAGCTGGAAGAAATATATAACCGCAAGCCCTGCCCGTTCCCGGCCGGAAGCATGGGGCCCAAGATCAAAGCTGTAATCGAGTTTCTCAAGGGAGGAGGCCAATCAGCCTTTATCACCAAAACCGACTTGTTCGATGAGACCCTGAAGGGCGGCGCCGGCACCACTGTGACCAGGGAATGACAGCAAGGCGTGCCGGCTCCGGGGCAATAGGAATCTTCCGGCACGCTTCTACACCCGATACTCACCGACACTTACAACTATGAAAAAAATAAAGACTTTGCAGTGCATTAATTGCGGCCGCGATCATAAATTAGCTGAAGTGAAATATACCTGCGCTTCGTGCGGGGGGAACCTTCAGGTCATCTACGACTACAATCTGATAAAAAAACGTCTTAACTACGAAGTCCTCAAGGATAATCACGACAGGACCCTCTGGCGGTACATGGATATCCTGCCGCTGGCCGGTTTTAAGATGATCCCGCCGGTACAGGTGGGCTGGACGCCGCTTTACAAGGCCGAAAGGCTCGGCGCCGGAGCCGGAGTGCCGAATCTTTACATAAAGGACGATGGCCGCAATCCCAGCGCGTCTTTCAAGGACCGGGCCAGCGCCGTGGTGATCGCGAGGGCGCGGGAGCTCAAGGAAAAAGTCATAACATGCGCTTCCACCGGCAATGCGGCGTCATCCCTGGCCTGTCTGACCGGCAGTCTGGATATGAAGACGGTCATCTTTGTTCCGGAAACCGCGCCCGCGCCTAAAGTGGCGCAACTGCTGGTGTTCGGCGCCGTGGTTATTATGGTGAAGGGAACTTATGACGACGCTTTTGACCTTTGTCTCAAAGCCTCGGCGGAATACGGCTGGTACAACCGCAGTACGGGTATAAATCCTTTTACCCGCGAAGGGAAAAAGACCTGCGCTTTTGAGATCTGCGAGCAGATGAAGTGGGAGACCCCGGACAAGGTGTTCGTGTCTGTGGGCGACGGTAATATTATAAGCGGCATGTGGAAAGGCTTCGTGGAATTCCACCGGCTTGGTATTATAGAAAAATTGCCCCAGCTTATAGCCGTTCAGGCCGAAAAATCGGACGCCGTAAAAAGGGCTTTTGAAGCCGGGGGAGACATACAGCCGGTGTCCGGGGAAACTATCGCCGACAGTATATCGGTAAGCCTACCCAGAGACGGCATGGCCGCCGTAATGGCTATAAGGGATTCCCAGGGTTTCGCCGTTTCTGTTTCCGACACGGAGATCCTTTCCGCCATCCCGGAAATTGCCCGCGGGTCCAATGTTTTTGCCGAGCCGGCCGCGGCCGCCACATATGCCGGTTTAAGAAAAGCGGTTAAAGAAGGCAGGGTTAAAGATAATGAATCGGTGGTTCTTTTGATAAGCGGCAACGGGTTGAAAGATGTGCAGAGCGCCGTTAAGGCCTGCGGCCAGCCGTTCCATATTAATCCCAGAATGGAAGAGCTGAAAAAGCTGGTATTGGACAATAAACTGCCATAGGTTCATATCCTCCGGCCATAAAACTGATAGTGAATTTTTTTAAAAGCCCCGCAGAAGCGGTTTGCGGGGCTTTTTTATCGCCTACGCGCGGGTTTTGGCGGTACTGGGAATATATGGTGACAGGCGGGGAATCAGGCTTAAAGCGGGAGGGCTATGGTGAACGCGGAGCCTTTTTGCAGTTGGGATTTGGCGTAGACCTGTCCGTTGTGTACTTCCGCCACTTTCTTGACCAGGGCCAGCCCTAGCCCCCAGCCTTCCACCTGGCCTGTGAACGAAGCTTCCACCTGATAGAATTTATTGAACACATTGGTCAACTCTTCGCCGGGGATACCGGGGCCGTTATCCCCCACGGATAATAAGACTCTTCCGTCTTTTACCTGTGCGGAGAGTATTATAAGCTTGTTTTTGGCCGGATTGAACTTCACCGCGTTATCCAGCAGGCTCTTTAGGGCGTTCTTGACGAGCGTTTTGTCGGCCTTGAGCGTTATCGGTTCGGGGGCGACCACTTTAAAAGTCAGGCCGTCCATTTCCTTGAATTTATTCTTCACCAGTTCAACGGTTTCGTTGAAAACAGCGGAAACTTCGAACTCGGTTTTATTGATGGTGGTCTCGTCCAGGCTGTCTATAGTGACGAAATCCAGCAGGCTCCCCACCAGATGGGTGAGCTTGCCGCCCTGCGAGAATATGGTTTCGGCCGATTTCTGCACGATCTCCGGCATGTTTTTGGCGGCGGCTTCTTCCTTTAATATTTGGGCAAAGCCGTTTATTGAGGCCAGCGGCGTTTTGAACTTGTGAGAGATCAGGGACAGGAAATTCCTGGCCATGTACTCTTCCAGCCTCTGGGCCGTTACGTCCGCGAGGATCCAAAGCCAGCCTTCCACTGTGGAATTGCCCGCCTTGTCTTCCTTGTAAAGTTTTATGGCGGAGCCGTCCAGATAGAATTTCTTGGGTTTCTCGCGCATGATCTCGAAACGGACGATGGGCGATTCTGACTTGATGATCTGTTCGAAAGGCGGTTTAACTGAAAAATTGCTCAGGGCCTGGCTGATGCCGGTGAATTTGTACTTCTCGTATTCAAGGTAAAGTTTGGCGGAATGATTGAGGATAATTATCTCCCCGTCGGGAGTTGTGAGTACGGCGCCCTCGTTGACGCGTTTGAAAACGATCTCGAGTTTTCGTTTTTCTTCTTTTACGGAGGAAAAGAGCCGGGAATTTTCTATGGCGATGGCGGCCTGAGAGGCGAACGCCTCAAAATTGTTTTTGTCTGACTCCACGAAATCGGAGTCCGTTTTGTTGATGGCCTGGACTACGCCGATCACCTTGCCCTTGATTATCATTGGGCAGGTCAGGAGCGACTGTGTCACAAAACCGCTTTTATTATCCACTTTTCTGGCGTGGCGCGGATCATTCGCCACGTTGTTGATTATGAGGGAGCGGCCTTCCTTTGCGCAGGCGCCGGCGATGCCTTCGCCAAGTTTGAAACGCATTTTCTGCACGTCCTCCGGAAGGCCCAGCGCCACGTCGAAATATAGTTCCTGAGTCTTTTCGTCCAGGAGGTAAAGCGAAGCCCTTTCGGCGCCGACTACGCGTGAAGCGAGACGCATGATGGTGGTCAAAAGTTCGCCGATATCCAGTTTGGAGGATAAGAGGCGGGAAACCATTACCAGCATCTCAAGGCTTTCCTGCGACTGCATTATCATATATGTCCGGGTCCCTTAGCGCTCAAAAATATACCTGAATCAGAAGTTTATAATAGTTTTTACCTGGTTCGCCATTGAATTTATAAAAATTGTAGGCGAAATCCAGTGTTGACTTTTCGTAGAGTTTCATCTTTATGCCGCCTAAAAGGGAACTGGCGTCATTAGTACCCCTGAAAGATATTCTACTAAATCCGGCGTATAGATAACTATCGAAGTCCGGCGCCATGTTGCGTGCTAACTGCGCGGCTACCACCCACTCCGGGAGGGCGGTCACGTGGCGGAAGGTGCCCAGGTAGGCCAGTTCGCCGTGATCCAGGACAGGGCTGACAAGGTTGGAGTTAAAGGCTTTTCCGGGTTTCTGGAACCCCGCGGCCGAGGCCAGGAAAAAGAACTGGTTGAAGTAGCTTTTTTCCACCTGGACTTCGAACGCGGACTCGGAGAAGGCCGTATCGGTCAGAACCGTCGCTGACGGGGAGTATGGCTGGCCGGTAAGGTTCAGCGGCGTTTTCTGCCGGGCCGCCGCCGCTGAAAGCATCAGGTGAATATAACTTTCGTCGCTGCTCTCGCTGACCGGAAACAGGGCGTAAGCCTTGGCGCCGCGCGCGCTAGATCCCGTTCCGGAAGCCTCAGGGTACAGAAATGGCTTAAATGAGAGGGCGAGATTGTTCACGGAGTACATAACCGGCGTGCGGAAGGCGTATACCTTGCCGCCATAAAAGCCGTTGTCCTTATAGAAAGACGCGTTTACGCCGCCAACTATACGGGGTGACAATTTGGAAAAAAGCGTCAGTGATTCCTTCTGAAACTTATTGGAGCCTATGGAGTAATCGTTCTCCATCCACCAGTCCGCCTGGGACGCGGCCGGCAGCCAGAGCAACACCGCAAGCGCGAGAATAATCTTCGCCATATATTTCAGATTATATTATATATCTTCCGCCTTTGTGTATGGAAGGATCGGGAGAGGCGTGGATAAAAAACATCCGCCGCGCAATAGAGGGTTTGACCGGCCCTGGTTCACTTCTAACAAACGTGGTTGAAAATCTGATCGGAATAGAAGCGCGTTCAAAGTGCTGAAGGGCCCAGTAAATAAGAGGCCTTATGGCCTTGAAGTTGACGGGCGAGTCGTATACACTGTCTTAAGGCAAAGTTTACAGGAGGTACGATGAAAGTATTATCCGCAGTGATAACCGCGGCTTTTGCCGCGACAATGTGGGCCGGCAATGCCCTGGCGCAGTTCGATTTTAATACGGGAGGCTCTATCTACGACATGATGTCCGCTGGCGCAGTGCCGCTTCCCGCAGGCCCTGCCGTTGCCGCCGCTAAGGACGGGACGGGCGCGGCCGCCGTAAAAAAATGGACCGTTATGGTTTTTATAAACGGCAAGAACAATCTGGAAATAGCCGGGTTATACAATGTCAATCAGATGGAAAAGGTCGGTTCCACCAAAAACATGAACGTGGTGGTGGAAATGGGCCGCATGGCCGGGCAGACCGCGGCTGGCATGGACGGAGGCTGGACCGGATCGAAGAGGTTTTTTATCCAGAAAGACACGGATACCGAGAAGATAAATTCCCCGGTGGTGATGACCACCGAGAACGTGGACATGGGAGATTATAAGAGGGTGGTTGATTTCGTTGCCTGGGCGAAAACAAATTATCCCGCCAAGCGCTATATGCTTATAATCTGGAACCATGGTTCCGGCTGGATGGATCCCAAGGGTTCTCCGAAGGGGATTTCTTTCGATGATGAAACCGGCAACTATATAAGGACTCCCCAGATCGGTCTTATCCTTAAAGAAGCCGGCAAGGTGGACATCCTGGCGTTTGATGCCTGCCTCATGCAGATGGGCGAAGTGGCCTATGAGGTTAAGGACAACGCGGAGGTAGTGGTCGGTTCCGAAGAAACCGTCCCCGGCATGGGCTATCCTTACAACCTGTTCCTCGGCGCCATGGCCAGGAAGCCGAACCTGACCACTGAAGAAACGGGGGCCGTGATGGTGGAATCTTTTAAAAAGTTCTACGACGCGGTCAAACGGGGCGCACAGCTGTCCGCTATCCGCACCTCCAAGCTGGACGGCCTGGCGGTCCGCATCTCCGAATTCGCCAAGCTGGCTGAAGTCGTGGCCGATACCGAGTCCCTCAAAGCCGCTCGTGACGGGGTAATACGCTACGACTGCGTCGGGGCGGAATCCGACCCGAACATGACCATTTCTTTTTACGGCGACCTTTCTCAGTTCTCCCGGCTGGTTGCCTCAAACCTGAAGAAAGACGGTGAGAAGGCCGATGCCCTAAAGGCCGCCGCCGCCGCCTTGCAGGACTATATAGATAAGGAGCTGGTCATAGACAACAAAGCCTCGCTTAAGAACCGCGTCGGCCGCGAACTCTCCGAAAGCAAGGGCTTTTCAGTCTATCTGCCTCCAGTGGAGACCCGCATCGCGCAGGAAAGACTGGAGAATATTTTTGAGGGTAAATACACCGACTTCGTCTTCGACAAGGTCTCGGGCTGGCATGACTTCGTTACCTTCTTATACGGTGTGAAATAAATATTGAAACGAGGGGTTTATATAAAAGTCCCCCGGTCCTAAGCCGGGGGGCTTTGTTTTATGGCGCGCCGGCTGCGGGTACAAGCTGTGCCGCATTCCCCGTTCCCTGTTCCGTTCCAAAACCGGCCCGGGGCAGGCGCGGGCAGTATTTAAGGGGGTTTCGGGAGGCCTTTTGCGCCTATTATGATACAATTTAAAAATCGCGGCTTCGTGTCAAAGGCCGATGGGCCATGAATGGTTATTGTGCGGGAACCTTATGAAGATACTCCTCGCTAATTTCGCCGAATGTCCGGAAAACCTGCACTTTGAACAGGCTTTAATCCGTGCGTTTAACGGAGAAAAAGGCGCAAGCCTGGACATCGTCCACGATTTCCAGTTCCCTTATTCCTTTATAGAAAAACTGCCCCCTTCAGGAGGGGGGCGGCGTATAAAGTACTCAGGCTTGCCGGGCTTAAAGCGGGAATTGCGGAGTGGTTACGATATACTGCTGCTCCTGGACTTTCCGAAGAGAAAAGCCTGCGCCGCGCCCTTTTTATGGCTGCTTAAGGACGCCGCCTGCGTGAAAAAAATTTTCATAGCCAACCACCTGCTGCCGATGCCGGGCCATAACCCCACCGCGGATATAGTAAGCAAGCTGGGTCTTTTGAGCGTTCTGGACCTTGCCTGTATATTTGAATTTGACGATCGGAGTTTGTGGTCTGAATTGGGGCTTCGGTACGGCAGGGCTGTTACGCGAGGCTATGCGGTGGATTGCTTGTATTATACACCTGTAGATGCTCCGTCCGGGGATTACATTTTCACCGCCGGCTCCGCCGGCCGGGATTTCGCTGGACTTGCCCGGGTCGTTGAAAAAGCGGGGCTAATGCTTAAGATCTTCACGGATCAGCAGGTCGCTTTCAAAGGAGACTTCCGGACCTCGGTCTCCGTGTTCCCGTTCGCGAAGAATCTGCACAATCTCCGGGAGGCCGTGCGGGAAGCTAAAGCCGTAGTCCTTCCCATAGCCGATAAACACATCAATGAAGCCGCCGGTAATTCCATCGCTTTTATCGCCATGGCCTGCGGCCGGCCCGTGATAACAAGATGGACTCGTTACATGGGCCGCTTTATAGAGTCCGGCGGCAATGGGTTCTTTTATAAAAGTCTTTCGCAGCTTAGCCTGGCGCGCCAGCTTAAAAGGGCGCTTTCGCTTAACGCCGCGGCTTCGCGCCGCCTGGCCAAGGCGGCCAGGGCCGTGGTCCTGAAAAAAGCTTCGCTGGACGTATTTGCGGCGCGGTTCGTACGTAAATTTATTTTTAGACGTTAATTTGTTAAAATTACACCGGTGCTTGTGATTCCCTCAGTTCAGCAAACGCTCACCTTGAGATTGATCCGGAGGCAGCTAATGTCTTATTTTATCGGCCGCAATAGAGAAGCGAGGCAGACCTATGGTTTCGACGAAGTGGCCCTTGTTCCGGGCAACATCGGAGTGGACCCCGACGATACGGATATTTCCTTCAATATCGGCGACATACAATTCAAAATGCCCTTCCTCGCCTCCGCCATGGACGGGGTGGTGAACACCAGGTTCGCCGCGGCTATGAATAAACTCGGCGGCCTGGCCGTGTTGAACCTTGACGGGATCAATACCCGCTACGAAAATCCGGAAGAAGCCGTGGAGATGATAGTTAACTGCGAGCCGGGCAAGACCACGGAAGTTTTTCAGAAGATCTACAAAGAACCCGTAAAAACAAAGCTTATCGCCAGGCGTGTTGAGGAAATTAAAAAATCCAAGGTGCCCTGCGCCGTGTCCTGTATTCCGCAAAACGCCGGCGAGTTCGGTCCTATAGCCAAGGAAGCGGGCGCGGATATTTTCGTGGTTCAGGCCACCGTCATTACCATAAAGTTCGAATCCACCCGGCAGAAGACTCTTGATATAGCCAAATTCGTCAAAGAGATGAAGATCCCGGTGGTGGTCGGCAACTGCGTGACCTACCGGGTGGCTCTTGAGCTTATAGATACTGGAGTGTCCGGCCTGTTGGTGGGGGTCGGCCCTGGAGCCGCCTGCACTACCCGCGGCGTCATCGGCATCGGAGTGCCGCAGGTCACCGCCACCGTGGATTGCGCGGCGGCCAGGGATTTTCACTACAAAAAGACCGGCAAGTACGTGCCCATCATAACCGACGGCGGCATGCACAACGGCGGCGACGTTTGCAAATCCATCGCTTCCGGCGCGGACGCGGTTATGATCGGTTCTCCTTTCGCCAAAGCCTCCGAGGCCCCGGGCAAGGGCTATCACTGGGGTATGGCCACGCCGCACGCCAATCTGCCGCGCGGCACCCGCGTGCATGTGGGCGTGACCGGCTCTATAGAGGAGATACTTTTCGGCCCGGCGCGCGTGGACGACGGCAGTCAGAATCTGGTGGGGGCCCTGCGCACCTCGATGGGAGCTTTGGGCTGCCACAATATCCGCGAGATGCAGCTGGCCCAGATCATCATCGCCCCATCCATCAAAAGCGAGGGTAAGCTTCTGCAGAGGGCGCAGACGGTCGGTATGGGGAAAACCAAGTAAGCCGGATGCCGGCGCGTGCCGGTTTATAAGCGTTTGCGTAATGGAATCAGAGGCTTTCTGCTTACGCGCTAACAGTCTGCTGATTTCCGTTCGCTACGCGCAAGTTGTTTTAATTCCAACACTATGAACCAAATCCTGATCTTGGATTTCGGCAGCCAGTACACACAACTTATAGCCAGGCGTCTGCGGAGCCTGCGCGTTTATTGCGAGATACTGCCTTTCCATGCGCCGGTGGAGAATATTCTTTCGCGGAATCCTAAAGGTATAATCCTTTCCGGCGGTCCCTCCAGTGTTTATGATAAAAGCGCCCCTGTTCCCGACCCGGCGATACTCAGCCTGGGAGTTCCGGTTCTGGGGATATGCTATGGGATGCAGTTTATGGCGCATCTGATGGGCGGGAAAGTCCGCAAGGCGTTGAAACGCGAATATGGGTTTTCCAAGTTGACCGTACGCGGCTCTTCCGACCTGTTCAGGGGCGTGCCTAAACATATCCGGGTCTGGATGAGCCATGGGGATGAAGTCAAAACCGCGCCTCGCGCCTTCAGGGTTACGGCGGGCACACAGGATGTGCCCGTGTCTGCGATGGAGTGCCTGGATCGCGGTCTTTACGCAGTGCAGTTCCATCCGGAGGTGCACCACACGGATCACGGGGTGAAAATACTGGAGAATTTCGCGCGCCGCATCTGCGGCTACAAAGAATGCTGGACCCCTGCTTCGTTCCTGGATGAGACAATAGCCGGCATAAAAAAGCGGACGGGTAAAGCGGCGGTTATCTGCGCGCTGTCCGGAGGAGTGGATTCTTCCGTGGCGGCCGTTCTGGCGCACCGGGCCATAGGTAAAAAACTTTACTGTATCTTCGTGGACACGGGGCTTCTGCGGATAGGCGATCGCGCCGGTATGAAAGAGACCTTTCAGAAGAAATTTCGCTTTAACCTGAAGATAGTGGATGCCTCAAAAATCTTCCTGTCCCGGCTGAAGGGAGTTGCTTCTCCCGAAAGGAAAAGGAAGATCATAGGGCATACCTTTATCGAGGTTTTTGAAAGAGAGGCAAAAAAAATAAACGGCGCTAAATTTCTTGTTCAGGGTACGCTCTACCCGGACGTGATAGAATCCGTTTCCGTTAAAGGCCCTTCCGCCGTTATCAAAAGCCATCATAATGTGGGCGGTCTGCCGAAGAAGATGGGGCTGGCGCTGGTGGAGCCGCTGCGCTTTCTTTTTAAGGACGAGGTCCGTGAGCTGGGCCGGGCTTTGAAGATCCCGGAAGCGGTGCTGATGCGGCACCCTTTCCCCGGCCCCGGCCTGGCCATCAGGGTTCTGGGTGAAGTTACGGACGCGCGGCTGGCTGTTCTAGGCAGGGCCGATCTCATCATGCGCGAAGAGATCCTGGCATACGGCTGGTACTCGAAGATCTGGCAGGCTTTTTGCGTGCTGTTGCCTATAAAGACAGTGGGAGTCATGGGCGACGAACGTTCCTACGAGAACGTGATCGCGGTGCGGTGTGTGGGCTCGGTGGACGGCATGACCGCCGACTGGTCCAGGCTGCCTTATGAATTGATGCAGAAGATCTCTTCCCGCATAGTCGGCGAGGTTAAAGGCGTGAACAGGGTTGTGTACGATATTACCTCCAAGCCGCCCGCGACCATAGAGTGGGAGTAATATATGGGGGGCGGATTTGCTTCTAAGAGGGGCTTTCTCCTCTCGGGAGCGCCCGGCGGGGTAAATAAGCGAAGCGCATGGGCGCAACACGCGAAAGCGTGTGTCGCATAAATCAGTAATCAAGTTGAGCACGGTATGCGATAAGTGGTTGTGCGACAGAGAAGGAGAAAATAATGATAGACGCTATTATCGGGTTGATAAAGAGAGCTGTGGAAAAAGACGAAAAAAGCAGGAAGTTCACCGTGAACCTCGCCGATAGTTACCTGCGGCGGATAAGCCGTTTTCAGGACCAGCTGGTGCTTATGGGGATAGCCATGAATTTTTTAGCAGTCGGGTACCTTTTAGGAGCCCCTACGGATTATGTGTATGAATTACGGCCTCTTTTTGCCGCGTCCGTAGTGGTTTTTCTGGCTAATATGCTTCTGGCGAAGCTTTATTCAAATGAGCATTTAACCACCAAGCTGCTATTCGCCAGGTATCCCGAACTTGAGTTGATAATGGCGGGTGATAAGAGCTGGAGTAATTTCAGGGTCCTGTCCGGCGCGTACAAGCTGATCCAGGCCGGCTGGATGCTCTATTCCGCCGTACTGTCTGGATTTTTGATAAATTATTATTTGAACCGATAAGATATCGGTATAGCGCTAAAGCTTGTTATGCCGCGTCCCCAAAGCTGCCGGCTATCCGGCACTACACTAGGGTTTGTTCGTTCCGAACGTTGTTGGATTCCAGTCGTCGCTGATAAGATAATCGAAAAGAGCGTCCGAGGTGGTGGTGCCGGTCCAGTGGGTTATCCTGGTCCCGGCGGGAAAGCTGTATTTATTCACCATGACGTTGCTGTGGCACGCGCTTACTACTATCTGTTTTAAATTCGATCCGGCCCTTTCCGCGAACACACCTGTGGGTACGGCATTTTCGCCGGCGTCGTAGATATACCCGTCTTTGCTGCCGTGACTTGACCAGATTATCGCCTTGGTTTTCTGGTCCTGCACCGTGGCTTTGATATCGGTTATCATGGCTACCGGGTTTATGACGACCCTGAACCCTTTATTGACAAGCCATTTTGCCACTTCGTAATACCGGGTCCACTCGTCTTTTGTCCAGTCATTATCAAGATTGCCTATAAGGAACGCCACATCTCCATATTTATAGGCGTCGGAATAGGCGTCTTTGAGGACGCTTTCTATGATTATGGTGCTGCCCGAGCGGCTTACGTTTATGCTGGCTGGCGTCTTCCGGTTTAAAGAGGAAAGGTGGCCGAAGATATCCGAAATGGAAACGCCGATTTCCCCGTCCGCACGCTGCGGAGCTGGCGCCGCGGCGATCGGCCCGGATTGCGGCTCATACGCTGAAATGGAATAATATCCGATCCGGGAACGCAGGTCTTCCGGCGTTTGGGCAAAATTAAGTCCGGGTAAACACAATAAGAAAACGAATAGTCTTTTCATGCGCCTCTCCAATATTTTTAGCGTCCCGTATATAATATAACACGCGTGGGTTGACATGTCAATGGGCTTGAGTCCCACCCGGTCTCTTCAATTGGCCCCGGAGTTATTGGGTCCAAAGACCCAGGACGATTTTTTCTTGGTGCGAAGTCGTTCCACGAGGGGTTCAAAATGATGTTTAACCTGAAAAATTCAGTTGAATTTTTCCCTTCGCGGAGTTCAGGTGCGCTTCGTGCGGCATACACCCCGAAAACCTGGCGCGCATTGCGCTTGGTTTTCGACCCGCTGCTGCGGGGAATCCCGGCCGTCTGATGCGCATAGCGCTGGGCCGCGTTGATGAGCATAGCTCTTGATGCGGCACGCCCATAGGTCAGTTACGGCATGACCATAGGTCTAATACGGCACCTACGCAGGTATTGCTTTTTTGTTCACAGGATCTTCCAATGGAAACCAAGTTGAACTGCAGGATTAGGGTTAAGGCATGGGCTTGCCAATGGACACAACATTTGATAAAAGTTAAGTAAGGTTCAAGGCAGCAATTTATAATTATCTATACATCATTGCACGAGGGGATATTAATGGACAGCAATAAAAAATCGCGTTTCATTCTGGGGATCGCCGGCGGCTCCGGTTCCGGCAAGACGACGCTCGCCAGAAAACTTATCGAGGAATGCCGCAAAATAAACATAGACGGACAGCTGTTTTCTCTGGATAATTATTACCAGCCGCTGGACCATCTGCCTTTTGAAGAAAGAAAGGCCTATAATTTCGACCATCCCGATGCCCTCGATTCCTCCCTGGCCGTCAGGCATTTGATGGAGCTTTGCGCCGGAAAAACGATCCAGCAGCCAGTTTATGACTTCAAGATCCATACGCGCGAAAAAGAAACCGTTCCGTGCAAGCCCACGCAGCTGATAGTGATCGAAGGGCTTTATACGCTTTACTTCCCGAAACTGCTGGCTTTGTGCGATTACAAAATATTCGTTTCCACGGGAATGGTCACAGCCGTGCTGCGCCGCGTTCAGCGCGACATTACGGAGAGAGGCCGCGATATAGAGGGGACAAAGCATCAGATACTCGCCACCGTGCTGCCTATGTACGAAACTTATGTCAAGCCTACCCAGCGGAACGCCCACTTTTCTATAAACTGGGAGGGAGAGGAAATTCCCGGCAAAGCCACCGAAGGCCTTGTGAGGATGATGCGGGACCATTTCCGATAACCCATAAATTGCCTTTGCAATCGTTCGCCTCAAGCGGATATTTATGGTAAGTATCCGAGCTATAAAGGACGAAAATAATTTCGCGTTTTCCCGGCTCCGTTCCCTAACTTCTTATCCTTCAGCCCTGTATTTATGCCCCAGCTGCCTATCCTCCAGTGCGCGGAACAAATACTGCGCGCGGCGGCGCTCAGCCGCCGGCTTATAATTTCCTCTCCGCCAGGTTCCGGCAAATCCACAAAAGTTCCGCAGTTGCTGCTTGACAGCGGCGCGCTGAAAGGCCGGATCGCCGTGCTGGAGCCCCGCCGCCTGGCCGCCAGGATGCTCGCCGGGCGTGTCGCCGCTGAGCGGGGAGGCGTAGCGGGAGGAGAAATCGGCTACCGCGTACGTTTTGAGGACAGGACCGGGCCAAAGACGCGGATAGTTTTCGAGACCGAGGGGATCATGCTGCGCGAACTGGTGTCTGATCCCGGTCTGCGCAACTATTCCGCCGTCATCCTGGACGAATTTCACGAGCGCCATATCTACGGCGACCTGACCCTGGCCGCTTGTCTGGCGCTTCAGCGCGGGCCACGGCCCGATCTGCTTGTGGCGGTAATGTCTGCCACTCTGGAGGAAAAGGCGCTTGCGGCCTACCTGGCGCCCTGCAAAACAGTTTCAGCCGACGGAAGGTCCTATCCGGTGCGGGTCGCCTACTGCGGCGACGCCCTTATGAAACTCCCGCCGTGGGAGGCTGCGGCAAAAACCTGCGCCGGCTTGCTGCCCGCCATAAAAGAGGGACACGCCCTGGTGTTCATGCCGGGGGTGTTTGAAATCCACAGGACCGCCGCCGCGTTGTGCGCTATCCCCGCCCTTTCGGAATTCGCCGTTATGCCGTTGCATGGCGAGCTTGGCCCGCGCGAACAGGACGCGGCGCTCGCGCCCTCGGCCCGGCGCAAAATAATAGTCACAACGAATATCGCCGAAACCTCCCTGACCATAGATGGGGTTACCGCGGTTATAGACAGCGGTCTGGCCAAAATAGCGCGCTTCGACGGCGCGCGCGGCATTAACACCCTGTTTACGGAGAACATCTCCGCCGCCTCGGCCGAACAAAGAGCCGGCCGCGCCGGCAGGACCCGGCCCGGCATCTGCGCGCGTCTGTGGACGGAAAGGGAAAATCAGGGCCGCACGCGGTCGCTGGCGCCGGAGATCCTCCGCCTGGATGTCAGCGAGGCTTTGCTCACGCTAAAGGCCTGCGGCTTTGTTAATTTTGACGCCCTGGATTGGCTCGATCTTCCGGACCAGCGGGAGGCGGAGCGGGCGGAGCGGTTGCTGCGCGAACTCGGCGCTACTGACGCGCAGGGCGCGCTGACCCCGGAAGGCCGGGCCATGGCGCAGTACCCGTTGCATCCGCGCTATTCCCGTATGCTGGTCGAAGCCGGGCGCCTTGGCTGCGTCTATGAGTGCGCCATCATAGCGGCCGCGGCCCAGGGGCGGGGCTTGTGGCTGGCGGAGAGGAAAATGGAGATATCGCGTGAGACGGACCTGGGCTCCGACCTGGCCGCGGTGATAGCTGTGCTGGAATCATGCGCCGCGGAAGACTTTGAGTCCTATGCCTGTCTGCGCGCGGGTCTTAAGCATGCGGTGGCCAGGGAAACATGGAGGACCGCCAAACGTCTGGCGGCGCCGCGTCCGGGGGATCGGGCCGCAGGTGAATACCGCCGGAGCGGTTTTCCCTGCGGCAACGCGGCGCCCGGCGGGACTGCGGCGTTTGAGCTTGCGTCAAAATGTTTTCTGCGCGCTTTCCCCGACCGCGTGGCGGCTCTCATCTCCGCGCAAAGCGGACGCTACCGGCTGCCGGGCGGTAAGAGCGCGAAGCTGGATCCCAAGAGCGCGGCCGCGGGAGCCGGGCTGATATGCGCGGGGGAAGCGCTTGAAAGCCCGGGGCGCAAGGGCGCGGATATAACCCTTTCGTTCGCCGCAGGCATCCGGGAAGAGTGGCTTAAGGAGGCTTTTCCCGGAGACGTTAAAATCATTGCCCGGCCGGCGCTGGATAAAGATATGCGCAGCCCGGTCACAGAAACACTGACATTGTACCGCGATATCGTTATCCATAGTGAAATATCTTCGGCGGCGCCGGGTAAATCTTCCTCCGATCTTATAGCCGGGGAATTCATCAGCGGCCGGCAGAAATTTACCGCCTGGAACGAAGAGGTGGAGGAGTGGCTGGCGCGCGTGGATTTTCTGGCAAAAGCCTGCCCCGATCTGGGACTTGAGCCGCTGAGCGAAGAGGATATTAAGCTGGTTATGGCCGATATCTGCACCGGGGCTAAAAGCGTGGCCTGGGCCAAGGCCCGGCCGGTGCTGCCGGCTTTACAGGACTGGTTCGGCTGGGAGAAGAACCGCAGAATAGAACAGTATGCCCCTACAAGACTTGCAATGCCTGGGGGGCGCAAAGCCAGGATAAACTATCCCCGCGGTCGGGAACCTTATCTTGAAGCAAAGATACAGGATCTGTTCTCACTTGCGGAGACGCCTCGCATCGCCGCCGGGCGCGTGCCGTTGGTTGTTCATATACTGGCGCCCTCCATGCGGCCTGTGCAGGTTACAAAAGACCTTAAAAATTTCTGGGCTGAGATCTATCCCAAATTGAAACCCCAGCTTGCCCGCCGCTATCCAAAGCACAAGTGGCCCTAAACAAAAAAATAGCCCGCTTAAAGCGGACGATTTTTCAGGTGGCCGCCGGACAACCAGGCGTTAATTGCTGAACGCCTGACAATCTGATTCCCTTCGGTCTATTCCCCTCTGAAATTCGGTTTTCTCTTTTCAAAGAAAGCTTTGATGCCTTCCTCGTAGTCGTGGCTGTTGTAAACCTTCCGCCGCAATCCCTGGATGCGTTCGAAGGCGTCGGCCGTGAGCGGGTGGGCTTCCGACAACAGCCGGAACTGCTCTTTTATGACCGCGACGGCCAAAGGCGAATTGGCGGCTATGGTCCCGGCCAGCGCCAGCGTGAACTGCTCTATTTCCCTGGAGGAGACCAGGTGGTTCAGGATGCCGAAATGGTAGGCCCGCTCGGCTTTGACCGGTTCCGCAGTGAAGAACATTTCTTTGGCGATACTTAGCCCCACACGGTTGATGAAATGCACGATCCCGGCGGCGTTGTAAGGCAGGCCTATTTTGACCGGGGTGATGGCGAAGGTTGAGGTTTCGTCTCCTATGGCCAGATCGCAGGTGACGATGATGTCGGAGGCGCCGCCCCATACCCCGCCCTGCACCATGGCGATGACCGCGCCCGGATATTCCTGGATGGAGCGCAGGACGCGCTCCATGGGGCTGTCATAGGCCAGGGGCTCATGCGAGACCTGCGGCAGCTGCCTGATATCGTGCCCCGCCGACCAGACTTTAACGTCCCGCTGCGCCCGGATGATCACCGCCGGCACCTTCCGGCTTTTGAAATCATCCAGCGCTTCGCGAAGTTCGTCGCAAAGTTCCAGGCTGAGGGCATTGCGCCTTTCGGGATTGTTTAAAGTGAGTATCCCCACCTTATCTTTCAGTTCGCTCAATATAAGCGCCATAAAATCTCCTTAAATCGGATAGCTGGAAAGTATCACCGTGTGTCTTCAGCCCGCATAACCGACCATTGATACTGTTCCTACGCAGGTATTGTATAATTTTAACAGTATCGTATTAAAAAACTGTTAAATAATTAAAAATTTCCGATATATAGCGTGGGGTGCGACAGGTGGGGGAACCATGCCGGTCTCTATTATCAAGTTTGTAAACCTTAACACTAACCCCGTGAGATTCAAGATTTTCATCAGCCTTCTTTTCGCGTTTGCCGCCGGTTCTTTTGAACCGAAAGCCGCTTACTCAGGAGAGAATGAGGCCCCGGCGGTTACCCCCGCCGATAAAGAGAAACTACTGCATACGGCCGAACAGCTGGCCGCTCAGATAGGCGAGGATCCGCAGGTCAAGGATCTTTTCGACAGGTCTTTCTTTAAACAGCTCTCCCGTGAAAAATTAGAAGATCTCCTGCGTCAGAGCTACCGGACTAACGGCAAGGTCTCGGCGGTGAAGCTGGCTTACGCGGATTCCTCTTGCTCCGCCCGGTTCACTTTCGAGACCGAAAAAGATTTAGTGCTGCCGGCAGCTTTCACGGTCAACAGAGAGACGGGGCGGATTACGGCCCTGTTCTTTCAATCCGCATACCCTAAGAACTTGTCTCTGGAGGCGGTTAGGAGGCGGTTAGCGGCCCTGCCCGGCCGGACCGGCTTCCTTGCGATCAAGTTGAACGCTCCCAGACGCACGCTTGAGGCGCTTAACGAAGACGCCTATTTCGCCATCGGTTCCGCTTCCAAGCTTTACCTGCTGGGGACCGTGGTGGAAGAAGGCTTCTCCTGGAAAAAAATATTCACCCTGAGGGAAGAGTCAAAGTCTCTGCCAACCGGCCGTCTGCGGAACTGGCCTGACGGTTCGTCCATGACCTTGCATACCCTGGCGGCGGCCATGATTTCCGAGAGCGACAACACGGCCTCCGACATACTGGCGGACGGCCTGGGGCGTGAAACTATTGAAGGCGCATTGCCCGCGCTGGGGCATTCCAACCCCGAACTTTTGAAGCCTTTCCTGAAGACTGCCGAGATGTTCCGCCTCAAAAGCGATACGGAGGAAAGCGTTAAATATCTGAACGCCCCATTGAATGAAAAATATAGAATGCTCTACGCTCTGGCGCGCAGGCCGCTTAATGCGGCCGAGCTCAAGCCCGCGCCGTTCGGAGTGGATAAGATAGAATGGCCGGCATCGCCCGCGGACCTTTGCCGACTGATGGAGTATTTTTACAGGAAAGGGGATAAAACCGCCAGGGCTATTATGGCCATCGAACCCGGTTTGGATATCCCGAGAAATAAGTTCCTTTACGCCGGCTACAAGGGCGGCGCCGAGGCGGGTGTTCTGAACATGACCTGGCTTCTGAAGACTTCCGGCGCGGACTGGTACTGCCTAACAGGTTCCTGGAACAACGACAGCGATAAGGAGAACCTGGCGGAAAATAAATTTTTTGAGCTGATGCGGACGGCTATCAATGTGATCGGGCAATAAAGGCGGCGGGTCACCGCATAGCGATGGCGATGCCCGGAGTAAGCCATTTCAGGCATTGACCGTCATATTGTTATAATAGTGAATTACCAATGAGCTTTGTGAAAAACAGCATATTTAAAGGAACGAACTATGCCGGCTAAAAAAGCGGAACTTCAGGCGCCTGAGACGGCGGCGATATCGGAAGATAATCTTAAGGCTTTATTTAAAAAGACTTTCAGCGAGGAGATCGCGGACTTTACACCGCTCAAGGGCGACGCTTCCGCCCGGCGGCTGTTCAGGATAAAAAGCGCCGGGCGTTCCGTTATCGGCGCCGTGGGGCCGGATAGGCTGGAAAATACGGCCTTTGTGGAGTTCTCAAGGCATTTTAAGAAGGAAGGGCTGCCGGTGCCGGCGATCTACTCCGCGGACCTTTCAAAGAACATCTATCTGGAAGAGGACCTGGGCGACATGACCCTGTTCCAGTTCATGCTCAAGGAGCGCACCGGCCCCGATATCCCGGAATCCGTGCTGGCGGCCTATAAAAAGACCATCGACTGGCTGCCCGCTTTCCAGATGAGAGCCGGCAAGACCCTGGATTATAAGTACTGCCATCCCCGCGACAGTTTCGATCGGCAGTCTATAATGTGGGACCTGAACTATTTCAAGTATTATTTTCTGCGCCTCTCTAAGATCCCGTTCAGCGAGCAGAAGCTGGAGGACGATTTCAACGCCCTTACCGCCTTTCTGCTGGAAGCCGACACCTCTTATTTCATTTACCGGGATTTTCAGTCCAGAAATATCATGCTCCGCGATGGTGAGCCCTCTTTTATAGATTACCAGGGAGGTCGTAAAGGGGCCTTACAGTATGACGTCGCCTCCCTGCTTTATGACGCGAAAGCAGACTTGCCGCCGGAGACGCGGCGCGAGCTGCTGGCGCATTACCTGAAGGGCGCGGGCGCATCCGGCGTGGATAAAGCCGTTTTTATGAAGTATTTCCACGCTTACGTTTATATAAGGATAATGCAGGCGCTGGGCGCCTACGGCTTGCGCGGCTTCTATGAGGGCAAGGCGCATTTCCTTCAGAGCGTGCCTTACGCCGTCAGGAACATCGAATGGCTGCTCAGGCGGGGCGACGTGCCGGTGAAGATGCCGGAACTGACCAGGATATTTAAAAGCATGGCCGCGTCCTCTTATCTGCGTCAGTTCGGTTCCACCAAACTGGGGCTGACGGCGCGCTTGACAAGTTTTTCCTACCGCAACGGCCTACCGTCCGACGATAAAGGCCACGGCGGCGGTTTTATTTTCGACTGCCGCTTTCTCCCCAATCCCGGCCGGGAGGAAAAGTATGCCCCCTTGACCGGCAGGGACGCCGAAGTTATTTCATATCTGGCCGCCGCGCCGCAGGTCGGAGCGTTTTTGGAGAACGTGTTCAGCATCGTGGATCCGGCGGTGGAGAATTATATGTCGCGGAACTTTACGGACCTGATGATTTCGTTCGGCTGCACCGGCGGCAGGCACCGCTCGGTTTACTGCGCCGAGCAGCTTAAAAAACATCTCGCTGAAAAATACAAAATGAGAGTGGAGCTCCAGCACCGGGAGCTTGAACCCCTCGCCAAAGAAACCCGCTTATGAAAGCTATGATCCTGGCCGCCGGCCTCGGCAAACGGCTGCGGCCCCTGACCGACGCTACGCCAAAAGCGCTGGCGGATATAGGCGGCGTGACCTTGCTTGAAGTCATCCTGCAGCGGCTTGCAAAAGCCGGCGTCACGGAAGCCATAATAAACACCCATCATCTGGCCGAAAAATTAACCGATTTCCTGGAGAACAAACAGCGCTTAGGGCTGAAAGTCGAAATTTCCCGAGAAACGTTTTTCCCGTTGGAAACCGGCGGCGGCTTAAAAAAGGCCGCCTGGTTCTTCGGCGATGGGAAACCGTTCTTCCTGCATAATTGCGATATTTTCACCGAGCTGGACCTTTCGGCGCTGTACCAAGCCCATCTGAACGGCTGCGCCCTGGCCACTTTGGCGGTAAAGGAGCGTCCTTCAAAAAGGCAGTTGCTGTTCGCCCCGGAACTTGATCTTAAAGGCCGGTTCCTGGCGGATGGGAATATGACGGAGTGGTGCGGCGAACCAGTAAAGGACCCGCTGAAACTCGCGTTCAGCGGAGTGCAGGTCGTTTCCCCGGAAATTTTCCCGCTCATGACGGAGACCGGCGTGTTCTCTATAATGGATGTTTATCTGCGGTTGGCCGGGGCCGGTTCTAAAATAAAAGGTTTCCGCATGGACGAATCCTACTGGCAGGACATAGGTAGCCTTGCGAAGCTGGAAGTCCTGCGCAAGTATGTCGCGGAAAAAGGAATAAGGATTTAGTTTGAGTGGAGGACCCCTACCCGGTTGCGCTTTTGGGTATCTTTTGTGACAAAAGGGTCAGGTCATGAAATTTATTAAAATACAATGGGATGGTTTTTGAGAGGTAATATGGTTAAACAATTGTTTATTTTGATCTTGATCGGGATTTCGATATGCCTTTCAGGCGGCACTTATGGTTTAGGGCCTTTCCTGCACGCTGAAGCAGTGTTGCTGGTGTTCGGCGGAACTTTTCTGCTTACGTGGGCGGCTTATCCGCTCAAAGAGATTCTACATCC
The DNA here is from genome assembly GCA_001800245.1 of Elusimicrobia bacterium RIFOXYA12_FULL_51_18. Lineage (GTDB taxonomy): Bacteria > Elusimicrobiota > Elusimicrobia > Elusimicrobiales > UBA9959 > YA12-FULL-51-18. The sequence goes on from MGVA01000043.1 coordinate 121,553, forward strand.
ATCCGGCCCTGCCCCGCTCGTATATGCCGGCGGATCTGCTATAGGCCTGGGGGTACTGGTCACACTGCTGGATTTGATGGTTGAGTTTTGGGTCGGCCCTGGAACCGCAGAACTTACGCGTCGTTTCGCGGCAGCGCTGGCCGGTCTGTTCTACGGGTTCCTGCTCTCAAAAGTCATCATAGCTCCTATTGCCGCGCGCCTTGCCGTAAGGGAGTAGGGGGAGGAGAAAAGGTAACAGGAACCTTTTGTGCCCAGTAGCGGAGAGCAAGCTCCACCGTCATTCTATAGTGGAGGAGGTACACGGGGCTGGGGCGGAGGGCAAATCCCGGACAGGCCATGGCGGGGCTTCTCGCGGCGCTACCCCCAAAGCCAACCAGTTGCCGTTACATAATAACTCTAAATCTGTATTTCTTTTTCTGCCATCTTTCTTTCTTCCGAATAATCCATATTGCCGATGCTTCCCGCCAGGGAGGTCGAAAGCTGGGTTGCAAAACGGGGGTTGGCACTTTTAGGGGGGGATTTTGTAAACTTACGCTAATGACTCAGCCTCGCAAAACACTCAATAAACTGCTGAAACCTTCACAGGCTATTCATGCGCTTCATCCGGAGGTTCCGAAGAACGAGGTTATCCACGCGTTGCGTGAGCGCGTCAAGGAATTGACGGCGCTTCACTCCACGGTATGCGTGCTGCAGGATGACAATCTTTCGACAAAAGAGGTGCTTGACCGCATAGTCAAGCTTATCCCGCCGGCATGGCAGTACCCGGAAATTACCTCGGGGCGCATAATCGTCGGAGACTGTGAAGGCCGGAACCGCGGCTTCAGGCGCACGCGCTGGCTGCAGGCTTGCGATTTCCGGATAAGTCCGTCCCTCTCCGGCCGTATCGAGGTTTACTACCTTAAAAAAATGCCGAAAGAGGCGGAGGGCCCGTTCCTCGCAGAGGAACGCAATCTTATTAATTCCCTGGCCGATATGCTTCGGGTTTATTTTGAGCGCAAGTCGGCTTCGAAGGAATTGCTGGACGCGCACAACGACCTGGAACGGCGTGTGAAAGACCGCACGGCCGAACTGGAGAAGCTTAACTCCGCCCTGAAAGCCGAGATCAGAGAACGTGAGCTGCGCCAGAAGGAAATACTCTCTTATCAGGAAAAACTGCGGGGCCTCTCGGCGGAGCTCATTCTGACGGAGGAGCGCGAACGCAGGGAGATAGCCACGGACCTGCACGATATAATAGGCCAGACGCTGGCCATGGCTAAAATGAAGGCCGGCGCCCTTCGCGGCTACTGCTCCGTCCCTGAAGCGTCTTCCGAACTGAAGAATCTTTCGGGTTTTATAGACGAAGCGATACTCGCGAGCCGTAACCTGACTTTCCAGCTGGCTTCTCCCATACTTTACGAGTTGGGCCTTGAGAGCGCGCTTGAACGCCTGGCTGCGGATACGCGCAAACGTCAGGGTCTTGCGGTGGATTTTCACGGCGACGGCAGACGCACTTCTTTGCCTACTGAGACCAGTGTTCTGATCTTCAAGGCGGTGCGCGAACTTCTGATGAATGCCGTGAAACACTCGAAGGCCTCGGAAGTAAAGGTGAGGATGCGCAGCGGCGGTGGCAAGATAGCTGTAACTGTGCGTGATAACGGCTGCGGTTTTAACGCCGCGGCGGCTTCGGTCTATGACGGCGATAAGGGGGGCTTCGGGCTTTTCTCCATCAGGGAAAAAGTTTCCCGCCTGGGCGGGGCCTTCCGGCTGAGTTCGCGCCGGGGTTCGGGCACGCTGGCGGTAATAACGGCGCCTCTGGAGCCTGTCCGACATAAGGCGTTCATGGCGAAACTGCCGATTTTGAAGCCGAGCCGACGCGACGCGAAACTAGCATCCTCGACTAGAGGATGTAAGTTGAGCGGCGCTAAGGCGCAGGCAAAAAGCGGCAGTTGCAGACGAAATCGCTAATGTCGGACATGCTCCCAAGCAAGGATAAACGAAATGGAAAAAAAGATACTGATCTGCGACGATCATAAGATATTCCGTGAAGGCCTGCGCGCCCTGCTTGAAAAACAGCCCGGCATTAAAGTGATCGGCGAGGCCAGGGACGGCATAGAGTCGGTGCGTCTGGCCAAAGAACTTTCTCCGGACATCGTCATAATGGATATTTCAATGCCCGGCCTGAACGGCATAGAGGCTTCCCGCAAACTCGCCAAAACGCGGAAAGCGGCGCGTATAATCGCTCTCTCAATGCACAACGACCGTAAGTACGTGACGGAGATTTTCAAGGCCGGCGCGCGCGCCTACCTGTTAAAAGATTCGGCTTTTGAAGAGCTTTTGGACGCTATCAAGGCGGTGAATTGCGGCCGGTTCTTTCTGAGCGCCGGCATCACAAGCCTGGTGCTGAGCGATTATATAAAGGGGCCCGCCGGAGACCCCCGCAGTCCGTTCACTATACTTTCCGCGCGCGAAAGGGAAGTGCTGCAACTCCTGGCCGAGGGGCTGCGTACCAAGGAGATATCTCACAAATTGGACTTAAGCGTCAAGACGGTGGAAACCCACCGCAAAAAAATAATGGAAAAAATAGGGATTACTAGCATTGCCGGCCTCACCCGTTACGCGGTAAAGGAGGGTCTGGTAAGTCTGTAAGCATAGCGTCTTTGTCCTTATTTCTCAGGGTTCTTTGTTTTGGCCCTGTAGTCGTTCGTAAGGTTTTTCCACCATGCCGCTCAGGGAATCCCTGATACCCGCCATCCTCCGCAATCCCTATAATTGATTAAGCGCAAAGTTGCAGCGTCAATAATCAATACGGAGGGAAATCATATATGTTCGATACCGGAAATACGGGTTTCATGCTCGTTTCGACCAGCCTCGTTATGCTCATGACCCCGGGACTTGCTTTTTTCTACGGCGGGCTTGTGGGCCGCAAGAACGTGCTGGCGATAATGATACAGAGCTTCGTTTCCATGGGCGTCACCACGGTGCTTTGGTACGCTTTCGGCTACTCACTGTGCTTCAGCGGCGGGGAGGGTGCTGTGATAGGCAACCTGGACATGGCTTTTATGCACGGCATCACGCCTACAACGGCCTTCGCCGGCTCCACCAGCATCCCGTTGCTGGTGTTCTTCGGCTACCAGATGATGTTCGCCCAAATCACCCCGGCGCTCATCACCGGCGCGTTTACCAACCGAATTAACTTTAAGGCCTACCTGATCTTTCTGGTAGCCTGGCTGATCTTCGTTTACTTCCCCCTCTGCCACATGGTCTGGGGCGGCGGCCTTATGGCCGCGCACGGCGTGCTTGACTTCGCCGGTGGCATAGTGGTACACGCGACGGCGGGCTTCGCAGCCCTGGCCTCGGTGTTCTTCGTAGGTAAACGCAAGGTGAAAGACCAGGGCGCGCACAGCATACCGCTGGTGGCGCTTGGCACCGGCCTGCTCTGGTTCGGGTGGTACGGCTTCAATGCCGGCAGTGAATTGAAGGTGGATTCGGTGACTGCGCTCGCGTTCATCAACACCGACGTGGCGGCTTCCTTCGCCGCCATCACCTGGCTGGCCATCGCCTGGGTGCTTGAGAAGAAGCCCAAGTTCGTCGGCTTGCTGACCGGCTCCATCGCCGGTCTCGCCACCATTACCCCGGCGGCCGGCTACGTTACCACCAAGTCCGCGGTGTTCATCGGCATTCTCTCCAGCGTGGTTTGCTATATGGCGGTAAACATGAAGAACAAGATGGGCTGGGATGACGCTCTTGATGTATGGGGCGTGCACGGAGTGGGTGGAGTCCTGGGCGTGGTAATGCTCGGCGTCCTCGGCACTACAGCGGTCAACGCCGCCGGCGCCAACGGCCTGTACCATGGCGACGCCGCGTTCTTCGGCAAGCAGGTGGCGGCGGTGTTCTGCACCGCGCTTTACGCATTCCTGTTCTCTTACGCCGCTCTCTACGTCATCAATATCTTTACTCCGGTAAAGACCGCGGAGAAGGAAGAAGAGACCGGTCTCGACGAGGCGCAGCATGGGGAAACCGCCTACCTTGCATGACTAGGAGAGTCTCTAAAAGCCCGCCCGTGGGCAACTGGCGGGCTTTTGTCGGCTATTATTGAGGAGAAATATAATGAAAAAATTACATATGCTGGCGTTAGTTCTTATATTCCTGGCCCCGCTGACGGCGAATGCCACTCCTTCCACGCAGATCTGGATACCATCTACCGACATACAAAAGTATAAAACTCCGCACCTGAATGTTGATAATTACGCGGCGGTCAAAAAAGAACCGGGTGGCCTGTGGAAAGCTCCTGTTTTTATGGCGGGACCCACCATTGGAGTGCTGCCTTACGAAAAAGTTCAGGCGGAGGCCGGGTTTGATGTGATGAGGGCGGGTTTAGCTTCGGACAGCTATCCGTTCTATTTACATGCCAAGGTCGGCACTCCGGAAAGGACTATGTTTGCCGGCTCTCCGGCGCTGGCTGTCGGCGGCTATAATTTCGGCATGAAACAAGGGGTTACCAACCAGAATATTGTTTATGGCTTGGCGGCGAAGAATCTGGCTAAGATCGGAAGGCTGTCCGCGGGTTATTACTCCGGTAACGACAATGTGCTTCTGGATGATAACGGCGACAAAGCCAACACCGGCGTGCTGCTTTCCTGGGACAGGAGCATTAGTGAAGTTTCCGATAAGCTTTGGGCGGCGCTTGATTATCAGGGAGGGGATTCAGCTATGGGCGCCCTCAGTTTCGGCGTTTCCTGGGCATTTGCTTCCAACACGAGCGTGGTACTCGGCTACGACGTGTATAATAACCACAAAATGTCCGGAGCCGATACTTTCACGGTTCAGTTCGATATCAATCTCTGGTAAGAAAAATATTGCCAGCGGAATGTTTGAATGAAGAATGCGGTTAAAAGTTGACGACACAAAGGAGAATGCGATGAATACCAATAACACAAACAACAACCGGAATAAGAACAAGCAACAGAATCGGAACAATCAGCAGCCCCAGAACCAACAGCAGAATCAAAACCAGCGGCAGAATCCTAACCAGCAACAGGATCAGGCCCGGCAGCAAAATCAGCCGCAGCCCCAGCAGCCGAAGAAAAAGTCCTGCTGTTGCTAAGCTGCCAAGTTGTTTTAAATTCAAAAGGCCCCGCCTATAAAGCGGGGCCTTTTTCACTTCCAAGTAAACAAAATATAGTGGCGGCTGGTTGGCTTTGGCGCGAGAGCCGCATGATCGCGCAGTCGGGCCGCCGGCGGGTTTTCTGCGCGCTTCGGGACCGGGTTTATGGGAATGAAAACCGGAGTCTCCCGCCGGCTTCGCAACTCGGGCAAAAGACAAGCCTATGGCAGTGCCGTATCAGGGACTGTGTCTATCAGACGGCCACCGCACTGCGGTTTCCCCTGCTGCGCCATCGCGCTGCTCAACTTACAGGTTCATTGGAGCCTGTTCGTTTCGCATCGCTTCGGCTCGGCTTCAAAAAATAAATTCAGTTTTGGGGTATGTTGACAACCAGAACAATGGAGGCAAAACTGAAGGTTTTAAAGCAAAACACCAACCCGAAGTGAGTTGGTGAATTGCCTGTAAATTGGCGCGGTCAATGGGGGCCCCAACATAACTTTTTTGTGTTCGGCCTTCATTGGGGAAACCAGTTTTATCCCATCCTTTTCTCTTACTTTGGATCTATTTCAAATAATTGGATTTGAGCAAGGGCGAAAGGTTCCTGTCAGCCGTACCTGAAGCCGTATAAACCCATAAATTTAGAATCCGTTTAACTTAAGGGGCAAGGGGATTCGGACTGCGCGCAAAATTTATAAAACAGCCACTCTTTTTGTATCATACCGGTAAGGGGATATTTCTGCTACTTTCCGCGAAAAAATTGGGATAAAGAAACGACTGCGCTGAAACTCCACAAAAAATATCAAAACGTACATCCAGTTGTTCTGGTAAGCTGTTGGTGAGGATTCAGGATAAGAATATGGATTATCTAGAGCGTATTCAAAGATCGTTGGATTGGATGGAGGCCAATCTCCATGAAGATATCGGTTCGCACGAAGGAGCCCGGGAGGCATTCATGTCCCCTTGGCATTTCCACTGGGTGTTTAAGGCCATGGTGGGGGAAACTCCTGGCGATTATCTTCGCAAGCGACGATTAACAAACGCCGCGCAGGAACTCGCACACGGTGATAAAAGGATAATTGAGATAGCTATGGATCACCAGTTCGAATCCCAGGAATCCTTCAGCCGGGCTTTCAAAAAGCATGTTGGAGCGACACCTGGTCAATACCGTATAAGCAGGCCGCTCCTTACGGTATTGTCCAAACGAATGCGTCTGACCGAACGGGAGCTCAGACACCGTACAGGAGGAATGACAATGAAACCAAAAATAGTTTCAAAAGAAGAATTCAATGTGGTCGGCATGGTGATAAAAACCACTGTAAAGGAGAATGCTGAAGGCAAGACTATCCCGAGATTGTGGGCCAGGTTCAATCCACGCGTGAAAGAGATATCTAATGTGTCCGAACGCATTTCTTACGGTATATGTCTCAACGAAAAAGGTTTTGACCCCAAAACCTTTGATGATGTTGCGAAGTTCAATTATATGGCCGCCGTACCGGTGAAGAAACTTGCCGGGATTCCTAAAGGCATGGCACTGCGTACGATCCCGGCTCAGAAATATGCCGTATTTACCCACAAAGGTTCGCTTGATAACTTGCGGTTTACGCTGGAGTATATTTACGGAACCTGGGTAGCGAAGTGCGGATATGAACTGGCGCAGGGACCCGATTTAGAGTTGTACGACCATAGATTTAAATTCGGACAGCAGGATAGTGAGTTGGATATTTATGTCCCGGTAAAATAACCCCGGCCCCGGAAGAGATCACCCGGCGGACCCCGCGAGCCTCACAAGTAAAACGTCAGACTTCTATCGAAAGATAGATGTGTCTTAAATATGGGCGGGATTGTTGTTAACAATTTAAGGAAGTGGCGAGTAACGGGCTAAAGGACCATCAAGTGCGTAAGTTTTACGCGGGGTGACAGGCCCTCGCTTTGCTATCCTGCGATGCTCAAGCCAAAGCCAACCAGCCGCCGTTACTTATTTTTTTTCTGCAGGGTTTCTAATCTTTCAAGGTTTAGGGCGGCGTTGCGGGAATCTGGGGATAGCTTTAGTGCCCTTTCAAATAATCCTTTAGCCTCGGGGTAGCGGCCGTTATTGGCATAAATAATGCCGGTGTCGTTCATGGCTTGCGGATTATAAGGGTCTAGGCGCAGCAAAGTTTCATATACGGCCAGCGCTTCGATTTCTTTTTTCTGCCGCAGATAAAGCCCGGCCAGCGTAGTGTGGGCCGGCTCATTGCCAGGCGCGGACTCAATGGCGCGCTTCAGATCGCGTTCCGCCCCGGTAAGATCGCCCCCTTCTATAAGGAAGCACGCCTTGTTCACCAGAGCCTCGGAATTATCAGGATGCCGGGTAAGCAGGCGGTCCAATACCGCCTCTGCCCCGGTCTTGTCTCCGGTCTTCCAGAGGCTCAGCGCCAGGCCGTTCAGGTAAAGCGGGTTGTCGGGGTCCAGGCTTGAGACGCGCGTCAGGATGGCCCGGCTCTTTTCAAACTGCCCGGCCAGATAATACTCCCGCGCCAGATTGTAGAGCATGGGCTTTGAGCTGGAATAGCGTGCGGCGTGTTCGTAGATCCTGAGGTCCGTTGAGCGCAAACGGATGTTCGCATTGGCGGCCGCCAGCCAGAAAACAACCAGTCCCCCGGCGCAAACACCGGCCGCCGCTTTTTTGAGGTTGCCGCCTTCAAACAGGCGCGCGGCTATAACCGCCGCGGCCGCGTAAAGCCCTAGGTTTGAGAGATATGTCCAGTGTTCCAGCATCAGGTCGCCTCCGGCCAGGAGCGGAAACTTCGGCGCGAGGCTGAGAACATACCAGCCGAAAGCGAGAATTATAGCGCGCGGATTGTATTTCAGCAGGCCGAACAGGAAGGCGGCCCAAAGGGCATAGACCGCGTAAAACCATGGCGCGAAATCGGGCTGCATACGGTGGGAGTGCATATTGAGCGGGAGAAAAGCGTTCTTAATATAGACGATTATTGCAGGCGGGATTTTTTTGCCGGCCTGGAACAAAAATGCCGCCGCGCCGGTATCAAAAGGCCCCGCGCCGGTCGCGGCGTGCCTGAGCCAGAGATAAAAAGGAATGGGTAAAAGAAAAGGCAGCAGTTTCAGATATTCCCGTTTGTCCTTCCCAAGGAACCAGAGTGAGAGCGCCGTCAGCAACGGCGTAATGATCCCGTTCTCCTTGAAACCCAAAGCCATCAGGAACGTCGTAAACGAAAGCGCGTAGCTCCGCCTTAAAAAAAACAGCACGGAAGCCAGCGTGAAAGCGGAAGAAGCCAGTTCCGCCCTGCCCGCCACTATTATCAGCTGCTCTATGCCTGTCGGGTTGACGGCGAAGAATAGCGCCGTCAGCGAAGCGGCGGCCGAGCCCAGTCCCAATTCCGCCATAAGCAGGAACGCCAGCAGCGTTGCGGCGGAGTGGAATAGCAGATTGGTCAGGTGATAGCCGAAAGGGTTCAGCCGCCAGACGGAAAAATCCGCCATATTGCTCAAGGTCTGGAAGGGGCGGTAATAATTAAGGGCCTGGTTGAACGGGTCGGAAAAAAAAGCGTGCCGGAGGTTGGCAAGGGTCCAGGCTTTTACATAAGGATTAGCTTCTATGAACTGGTGGTCGTCCCAGATGAAGCCCAGTCCCAGAGTGGCGCCGTACGCCGCCGCGGCGGTCAGTGCGAGGCACGCCGCCAGGATCTTTTTTTTATGCTTGGCCGGTATTTCCATAAAGAGTTTCCCGCGTACGCTGTGCCTTGGCCTGGTGTTTGAAGCGCGGGATAATAATCAAGTATACTTTAAGGATAGCCGTATTATCAATAAAACCATTTATTGGTTGCCGGGCGAGGCCGCTTGATCCCATGAATAATTATAAGATCCCCGATGGCACCGAAGTTTATTGGGACGCTGTTCTTTACGATGCGGAAGACAAGCAATCGCAGAACGATCTGTCATTTTATCTTGCCGCGGCTAAAAAAGCCCGCGGCCCGGTACTGGAACTTGCCTGCGGCACCGGCCGGCTGACCCTTGCGCTTGCCCGCGCCGGTATAAATATTGCCGGCCTTGATGTTTCCCAAGCCATGCTTGAGCAGGCCCGCAAAAAGGCCGTTAAAGAGGGTCTTAAGGCGGATCTTATCCGTGGGGACGCCAGATCATTCCGCTTGAAAAGAAAATTTAAGCTCATTTTTATACCTTTCAATTCCATGCAGCACCTCTCCGATCTGAGTTCGCTGGAACGTTTCTTCGCCTCGGTCCGCGCGCATCTGGCGCCGGGCGGGCGGTTTATGCTGGACGTATTCAATCCCCATCCGCATTATCTTGTGCGGGATAGCGAAGAGCGCCTGCCGGTGTCCTGCTATAAAGATCCCCGCGGCAAGGAACAGATACTGGTGGAAGAACAATATTCCTATGACAGAGCCGCTCAGGTTTCGCGCATTACCTGGCATTATATCCGCGGCCGGAAGCGGTTCGCTTCCAAAAGACTCAATATGCGGTGTTTCTTCCCGCAGGAATTGGACGCTCTCCTGCGTTACAACGGTTTTAAAATCCTCAAAAAGTACGGCGATTTTAATCTTGAGCCATTTACGGGCGCCAGCTCTAAACAGATAGTGATCTGCCGGAAAACCTGAAATTATTGAAAAAAGGCCCACAATTTGGTATCCTTAACCTACTATGATCACATATGAATTAATGCTTATTATAAATCCACAGGTTTCCGATGCTGAAGCCGCTGAGATTGTGGAAAAGGCCAAGAAGATCTTGACCGATGAAAAAGCCGAGATACTCAATGAAGACAGGCTCGGCAGGAAAAAGTTTTCCCATCCGATCGGCAAGAACAGGGACGGCTTTTATGTCTATATGAAAGTCAAGGCCGCGCCCGGGTCTGTGAAGAATATCAATCATAATCTCAAACTGCAGGAATCCATCCTTAGAGCTATGATGCTCAAGACGGTTCTTGAACCCGTTAAAAAAGCCTGATAGGGGGCTGAAGCGGGGGACTTATGAATATCAGGATTCCTGAACAGAATTATGTTCTGATCGCCGGGCGTCTTACCCGCGATCCGGAACTGCGGTTCACCCAGAAAGGGCTGCCCGTATGCAGCTTTGACGTAGCCGTCAACCGGCGCTATAAAGACCAAGCCACCGGCGAATGGAAGGATGACACGACTTATGTGCCGGTCACCGTCTGGGGCCCGATGGGTGAGAAATGCAAGGAAAGAGTAAAAAAAGGCAGCCCTGTCCATGTGGAAGGGAGATTGTCCAGTTCCGATTACGTGGATAAGACCGGCCAGAAACGCAAGGTGATCCGTCTCGTGGCCAAAAGGGTGCAGTTCCTGGCCGTCGCAACGCCCGGAGAAACTTCCGGCGCGCCGGAAACCGCCGAGACCGAAGCCGCAACCGACAAGGCCTCGGATTCGTCCGGCATAGAAGAAGTGCCGTTTTAGAGAACACACTGAATATCACAGATAGTGCCCGGGTTGATCTTGCGATTCTCGCTCCGCTCAAATCTGTGTTTTAAAGAGGAATAAATTATGATCAATGAACCTAAGAAGGAATTTAACAGCCCGGATTCTTCCGCCCAGCGGCCTGCCGCAAGGGAAGACGGGCCGCGGCGCCCATTCGGCCCCCGGAAGCATTTCGCCCCCAGGAGGAAGTCCTGCCGGCTCTGCGCCGAGAAGATCCCTCATGTGGATTATAAGCAGCTTCAGATAGTGAAGAGTTTCTGCACCGATGGCGGAAAGATCCTTTCCAGAAGGATAACCGGCGCGTGCTGCAAGCATCAGCGCCAGTTGGCCAAGGCGGTTAAAGTCAACAGGAATCTTGCCATACTGCCTTATTCCGGCTGATAAGGGGCGGTCACGGGTCGAAGGAAACGGTTTGCGGACTTGAAATACCGTGACTTGCGATCTATCTAATATCATTATGGAATCCGCCCGCCGGTCCGGCGGACGCCCGTTGAAATAGCGGGAGAATTCCAGTTAAGGGAGCCCTCAAATGAAAGTAATTCTCAAAAAAGACATCGCCAGCCTCGGTAAAACCGGCGAGATCAAAACAGTGCGCGACGGCTATGGGCGGAACTTCCTGATGCCGCGCGGCCTGGCCGAAACCGCCACTCCCGGAGCCATGAAAGCCTGGAAGAACAGCGAAACCAGAAGAAACAAGAGGATCTCGGTGGAGAACTCCGGCCTTCAGGCCCTTGCCGTAAAGATCTCCGCTATCACGCTTTCCTTCTCCAGGCCCGTTTCCGAAGAGGGCGCTATGTTCGGGTCGGTCGCCAAGAGCGATATCATAAAGAACCTGGCCGCCGCCGACATAAAGGTGCACAAGGACATGATCAAACTGCCGGCTTCCATAAAAGCCGTGGGCAGTTTTGAAGTGGATATCGCGCTAAAGCCGGAGATCCTGGCTAAAGTCAAGATTTCCGTCACCGCCCAGAAGAAATAGCGGTAAAGGGAAATAGCGAAATAGTGATCGGGGTAAGAGTTCCAAGCTTGATAACCTGATTCGGATTGCGTGGTTTCGCGCCGCTGTTCTTTTTCAAGCCTATGACCTATACAAAGGTTCCGCCGCATTCTATTGAGGCTGAAATGGCCGTTTTGGGGGCCATGCTTATAGAGAAAGAAGTCATAAGCACGGTCACCGAGATCATCCAGCCCAAACATTTCTACAGCGAGATACATCGCAGGATCTACGAAGCCATCACCGACCTGTACAACCGCAACCAGCCGGTTGATATCGTCACGCTTTCCGACGAACTTAAAAAGAACAATAAGCTTGAGGAACTGGGCGGCCAAAAATATCTTTCCGACCTCATGGAAAAAGTTTCCACCGCGGCCCATACTCAGGCCTACGCCCAGTTGGTCAAAGAGAAGGCCCTGCTCCGTGAGCTTATCCGCGTCTCCACCACCGTCATAGAAAAATCTTTCGAGAATGTGGACGAGGTGGAGAACATCCTGGACTATGCCCAGGAGCAGATCATAGACGTCGCCCAGACAAATACAGACCACGGCTTCTACTCGGCGCACGATCTGGCCCACGAGGTGCTTGAGCGGCTTGAAAAAGCGCACGGCGAGCACAATAACGTGACCGGCGTGCCTACCGGCTTTCACAAGTTTGATGATATGACCGCCGGCCTGCAGAAATCCGACCTGGTCATACTGGCGGCCCGTCCCAGTCAGGGCAAGACCGCTATGGCCCTTAACATGGCCTATCACGCGGCCGTGGACGATACGAACAAGCCGCAGATCCCGGTGGCTGTTTTTTCGCTTGAAATGGACAAACACGCCATTTTCCAGCGCATGCTCTGCTCGGCGGCCGGGGCGGACCTTGGTAAGATACGCAAGGGGTATTTTGCCAGGGAAGTATGGAGCGATCTGACCAGATTCTCAGGCAAGATCGCCGGCGCTCCGCTTTGGATAGACGATACGCCCGGCCTGAATATCCTGGATATCCGTTCCCGGACCAGGAAACTGCAGAGCCTGCTTAAAAATCAGAACAAAACACTGGGCCTGATCATAATAGACTACATACAGCTGATACGCGGCACAGGCCGGCTGGAGAGCCGCCAGCAGGAAGTTTCGGAGATATCCCGGCTTTTAAAAGATCTGGCCAGATCGCTTCATGTCCCCGTGCTGGCGCTTTCCCAGCTTAACCGCCGCAGTGAAGATAAGGGGCGCGAAGGCAACCGGCCGCAGCTCTCCGATCTGCGCGAGTCGGGCTCGCTTGAACAGGACGCCGATGTTGTGGCTTTGATACATCGGCCTGAATATTATAACCGGGAAGATCCGACCCTCAAGAACCAGGCTTCTTTGATCATAGCCAAACAGCGCAACGGCCCCGTCGGTGACGTGCCGCTCTATTTCAGGCCGGAATTGACCAGATTTGAAAATCCGCAAATGCCCGGTACCGAGATCGTAGCGGAAGAAGAAGCTATTCTTTAAACCCCGCTCCGGAGCGCTGGGGTTAAAGTGCTTAGCAAAAGCGGTGTTCGCTCCTTTTGCTGTCACAAGTCACAGTCACCAGTAACTGGAAATATCAAGAAAACTTCTTAAGAATTTGTGACTTGTGACCGGTGTCTTGTGACTTTCTTATGCCGAACAAGAATTTCCTTCGTCCGACCTGGGCGGAGATCAAACTCCCCGCGCTTAGAAGTAATCTCCTTAAAATACAGGATATCATAGGCCCCCGCGCGAAATTGATGTTCGTGGTAAAGGCCGACGCCTACGGCCATGGGGCGGTGAAAGCCGCCGGCTTTGCGGAACGCGAGAAGCTGGCGTGGGGTTTCGGCGTCTCCTCCGTGGAGGAAGGGGCGGTCCTGCGCGGTGCCGGAATTGTTTCCCCGATCCTGATCCTTGGCGGTCTTTACCCCTTTAATAGTTTCGTGGAAGCCATAAATCTGGACCTGATGGTGACTATTTCCAGCCTTGACGCCGCGCGGCAGGTCATAGAGGCCTCGCGCTCGCTGGGGAAAAAAGCCGCCTGTCATATAAAGCTTGAAACCGGAATGGGCCGCATAGGCGCCAGGAAACCTTCGGTAATAAAAATATTCGAAGAGTTGTCCGGCTCCCGGAATGTGGTGATAGGCGGCCTTTATACCCATCTGGCATGCGCGGACAGCGACCCGGAATTCACCGCCAAACAGCTGGGGTATTTCGCGGAAACGGCGGGCGAACTCGCCAAGTATGGCGTCAACGGTGTGATCAGGCATGCCGCCAATTCGGCCGGTCTGGTGGCCTACCCCGGCAGCCGCTGGGAGATGGTCCGCGCGGGGCTGGCCGCCTACGGCTTGATGGAGGGCTTTGAACCGGTGCTGTCCTGGAAGACCAAAATAATATTTATAAAGACAGTGCGCGAAGGCGCCTATGTAAGTTACGGCAAATCTTTTAAAGCGCCCCGCCCCATGAAGGTCGCCACCATTCCTGTCGGTTATGGCGACGGTTATGTGCGGAGGTTATCCAATAAAGCCTCCGTGCTGGTCGCGGGGCGGAAATGCCCGGTGATAGGCAATGTGACCATGGATATGACCATGATAGACGTCACCGACATCGGCGACGCCGGGGTCGGGTCCGATGTCGTTCTTATCGGGCGCCAGGGCGGCGATGAGGTCGGCGCCCGCGAATTGGCGGAGCTGGCCGGCACCATTCCTTACGAGGTTGTGACCCTTATAACCTCCAGGGTGCCCAGGATCCACATATGAGACATTATATTTCAGAAGGCGTAGGCCGCCGCATGATGTCGCTGGCCCAGAAGATGGGCGCCGTCTCTCTGATGATAAAATCGCTTATTGTCTGGTCTTTCAGGGCGAAACCGGAAACCCGAGAGATCGTGAAACAATCCGTGCGCATAGGCGTGGACTCGCTTTCCGTTACGATCCTGACCAGTTTTTTCACCGGCATGGTGCTTGCTCTTCAGATGGGTTACACTTCAAAATATCTGTTCAATGAGCCGCTCTACATCGGTACCATGGTCGCGTTTTCTCTGGTCAAGGAGCTGGCCCCGGTTTTGACGTCCATCGTGGTGGCGGGCCGCGTGGGCGCGTCCGTTACGGCCGAGATAGGCACCATGAAGGTAACCGAGCAGATAGACGCCCTCTACACTTTAGGGACCAACCCCACCCGGTATCTCCTTATCCCCAGGTATGCCGCCTTCCTGATAACCATCCCTCTTTTGACGGTCTTCGCCGATTTTATGGGTATTTTCGGCGGCTTTCTGGTGAGTAATATAAAATTCAGCGTTCCCAGCTCGGTGTATTGGAACGATATCTTCACCTTTATGGAAATAAAAAATTTCATGCACGGGTTCGTTAAAACTTTCGCGTTCGCTTTTATGATAGTCACCGTTTCCTGTTATAAGGGCCTTACCTGCGAAGAGGGGGCTGAAGGAGTGGGCAAAGCCACCACGGAATCCGTGGTTACGAGCATGGTGTTGGTGATGGTGCTGGACTATTTTATAAGCGCCGCGCTGGTCGCGGTCGGGCTGATATGATAGAAATTAAAAATCTAACCAAGATCTATTCCGGGAGGAAGGTGCTGGATGATGCCTGCATCTCCATAAACAGCGGAGAGATCTTCAGCGTCATCGGCCCTTCTGGCTGCGGCAAAAGCACGCTTTTAAAATGCATCGTGAGGCTCATAAAACCGGAGTCGGGGCGGATCCTGGTGGACGGCAAAAACGTCGTGGATATAGACGACGAGTTCGAACTGGCAAAAATACGCAAGGATTTCGGCTACCTGTTCCAGGGCGGGGCGCTTTTTGACTCGCTTACGGTAATGGAGAATATAACTTTTGGGTTGAAATATCTGACCGATATCCCCAAAAGCGAATATCCCCGCATAGCCAGGGAAAAACTCGCCCTTGTGGGGCTTGAGAAAGCGGAGAATATCAAACCCGCCGAACTTTCCGGCGGCATGAAAAAACGGGCCGCGCTGGCCCGCGCCATAGCGGCGGAACCTAAATACATCTTATATGATGAACCGACCACGGGTCTGGACCCCATAACCTCCGACATGATCCTGGGCCTTATCAGCGACATGGCCGCCAAGCTTAAGATAACCTCTATCATAGTCACGCACGACATAAAGCTGGCGTTCACCATTTCAAACAGGATCGCCATGCTGGATAAAGGAAATTTTGAGATCTCCGGAACCCCGGAAGAACTGCGGAGATCTTCAAGTCCGGTTTTTAAAAAATTCACGGATGACGCGCTCTCTTCGGATGTCCAGGGGCGCCGGCACGATCTTGAGGTAAAACACAAGCAGTATTAATGACTGCTCTTTATTATTTATAATATTAAGGCGAGCATATATATGAACGACGAGGCGAAAGTTGGGGTATTCGTTTTAATAGGATTGGCCCTGTTCGGGACGGCCATATTCCTCCTGGGGGATTATTCCTTCCGGACCTATTATACGCTGTATGTCGAATTTAAGGACGTCGCAGGCCTGCCGGATAAATCCGTGGTCAAGCTTTCCGGAGTGGCGGTGGGAAAGATCAAAAAGATCTATCTTAAAGACGATCATGTCCGTGTTCAGATAGACGTGCAGGACGGAGTAAGGATCTACAGGGATTCAAGATTTCTGATCGGTTCAACCAGTCTTATAGGTTCCAAATTTCTGGAGATAGATCAGGGCGGTTCGGCCTCCGGAGTCATAGAGCCGGGCGATGTGGTAAAAGGTTCGGACGTCCTCCCCATAGACCGGGCTATGGCCAAAGCGGTGGAGGAGGTACAGGGGCTTATCAGGGACCTCAGAGGCGACGGCAGCATGACAAAGGACCTGAAAAGCATCCTCTCAAATCTTAGGGAAGTGACCGACGGCCTGAGTAAGGTGGTTACCACTTCGCAGCCGCATGCCGAGAAGGCTATGGCGCGTCTGGACGGCATCACCGAGAAGCTCGACAGCATCCTGGCCAAAGCCGATACGCTGATGATTAAACTAAACAACGAAGAAGGCGTGGCCGGCGCGCTGGTGTCGGATAAACAGATGAAGGAGAATGTTGCCGCCACCCTGAATAATCTCAAGGACGCCACCGCCTCCGCAAAGGACGTTCTGGGGCACATCAACGGCTTTAAAACTTACTGGAACATTCAGACCAAATACGAACCGCTCGCGCACGGCTCCAAGAGCGACCTGGGAGTGAAGATCTATCCCCGCGAAGGCCGCTATTACTATTTAGGCGGGTCCAATATCATGAATACGAAGGATCAGTCGCGGGGCGTCAGCTACGAAACCCCCAACACTATCGACGCCCATCTGGGCTGGGATGTGAAGGGTTTTGAGTTCTATGGCGGCGCTTTGCGCGGTACCGGCGGCGTCGGAGTTAAGTACCGGCCTTTTCATTACGATCCGAAATGGGACAAGGTCCGGTTTCTCCTGGAAGCTTCGGATTTTTCGCGGCGCCGCGACGTCAGGGGGCGTTTCTTCGACGAACCCCGTTATGATCTGGGCGTGGAATTTATCCTCAACCGCTATGTCGCCGCCGGCATGCGCGTGAACGACCTGCGGGAAGTAAAGCGGGTGAACTATACCGCTCATGTAATGTTCGAGGATAAGGATATCTCTTATCTTTTGGGCCTGGCGTCATTAAGTTCGGTCGGCTCCAAGGGCTCGTCTAAGTAAGAATGCGAAGAGATGTGAAGTAATAGAGCAGGCAACCCGGTATATTTTTATCGTCTAAACTCCTGATATCCGAGCCGCGCGCATTATGCCCAGATTGAAAACAATTTACCGGTGCCAGGAATGCGGGCAAGCTTCGTCTAAATGGATAGGGCAATGTCCGGCCTGCGGCCAATGGAACACTTTTGTGGAGGAAGCTGAAGAAGCGTCGTCCAGGGCGTCTTCCAAGTCCAAGGCTCTCACCGAATTTACCTCGGAGCCCGTACGGCTCTCGGATTCGGAGAGTATCGAGCCCCGCTATATTTCCACCGGCATCGAGGAATTCGACCGGGCGCTGGGAGGCGGGATCATAGAGGGGCAGGTGCTGCTGCTGGCGGGCCCGCCCGGCATAGGCAAGTCCACCATTATGATGGAAGTGTCCAAGGCCATGGCCTCTGCGGCGCTGAAAGATTCCAAAGTGCTTTATGTTTCCGGAGAGGAATCTCTGGCGCAGGTGGGCTCCAGGGCCCGCAGGCTGGGCGCCAGAGACGCCAATATTTATTTGCTTTCGGAGAACAACCTGGCTAAAGTCATAGACGCGTTCAATAAGATAAAGCCGGGACTGCTGGTTATAGACTCCATCCAGACCGCTTATCATCCCGAGTTCATGGGCAGCCCCGGTTCGGTGGGACAGATCCGGGAGTGCGCTTCTGAGCTGCTTAAGATCGCCAAGTCAAAAGGCGTGCCGCTGTTCCTGCTGGGGCATATTACCAAGGACGGCGCGCTTGCCGGCCCCAAGGTGCTGGAACATATCGTGGATACGGTGCTCTATTTCGACGCCGAGAAGAACAATATTTACCGGATCCTCCGGCCGCACAAGAACAGGTTCGGGCCTGTCAGCGAGATCGGGATCTTTGAGATGACGGAAAAAGGACTTGTCTCGGTAAAGGATTCAAGCGAGATCATGGCCAATACCGACCGCGGGCGCGCGCTGGCCGGCAGGGCTTTCTCCATAGCTTTCGAGGGATCCCGTCCGATGCTGGCCGAGATCCAGGTCCTGGTGTCCAGGTCTTATTATCCTTACCCCCGCCGCACGGTGACCGGGCTGGACCTGAACCGCACCCAGGTATTGATAGCCGCCGTGGAAAAGAACGCCGGTCTGCGGCTGGACACCATGGACGTTTTCGCCAGCCTTCAGGGCGGCATAAAGTTAAAGGATCCGGCGCTGGACCTGGCGTTCTGCGCGGCGCTCATCAGTTCCGCCAAAGACCTGGAACTCGCGCCGGATACGATCTTTCTGGGAGAGGTCGGGATCCTGGCCCAAACTTCGTCCACCGCTTTTATGGCGCGCCGGCTTTTGGAAGCCGAACGTCTTGGATTCAGGAGGGCTTATACTCCGCGCGCGGCTGTCAAGAAAGAACCGCTTAAGCTCAAAGAACTGGAAGTTGTGCCGGTGGCGGATATAGCCGAACTGTGTTCCGCCCTGGTTAAAACAAAAATGGCGAAAAAATAAAATTGCGATGCGGAAATCCGCCCAGCGCATTCAGCGCTGGGTGCGACAAAGAAGGAGAAATACAATGATAGGATGGATCTTCAGAACTATAGCCGTGCTGGGTACTCCGGCGCTTACTTACTACACCGTCTCAAGAGATATGAAAGGTCTGGCGCTCGGGTTTATAATCGGGTTGGTCATAATAGGAGTGGAATACGTGCTTGAAAGCGTGAGCCTGTTTTCGCTCATAGTGGGCATTATAGGCGCGGTGGTCGGCATCATAGTTTCCAAGCTCCTGGATTATACCGTCTTTCAGGTGGGGGACGCTAACTTCAGCGACATGTGGCTTAAATACAATATCATCATCCGCTATGCCCTGGCGCTTTTGGGCGTGATGATAAGCGTCAAGAAGATTCCGGAGCTGGACGATCTGGATAAAAATATACTGTCGGTCGGCAAGCGGCAGGGCAGGAACATGAAGGTGCTGGACCTCTCGGTCATAGTTGACGGCCGCATTATGGATATCTGCGAGACCCACTTCATAAACGGCAGCGTGGTCACGCCCCGTTTCATCGTCCAGGAACTTCATAATCTTGCCGAGTCTCCGGAGCATATCCAGCGCGCCAAAGGGCGCAGAGGGCTGGATATCCTGGCCCGCCTGCAGGAATCAAAAGTCGTATCTTTCAAGGTTCTGGACCGCGATATCGCGGATATTAAAGAGAACACCGCCAAACTGGTCCGTATCGCCAAGGAACTGGGCGCCTGTATCGTCACTACGGATTTTAATATCAACAAACTGGCCGCGCTTGAGAACGTCACGGCCCTTAACATCCATGACCTGTCGATAGCGCTCAAACCCGTGGTGCTGCCCGGCGAGGATATGCCTATTTTTATTATGAAGGACGGCAAGGAAAAGGAGCAGGGGGTCGGGTATCTGGACGACGGAACCATGATCGTTGTGGAGGATGGGCGCGAATTTATCGGGAAAAAAGTGGACGCAGTGGTCCAATCAATTCTGCAAACTTCGCAGGGCCGGATCATTTTCACGCGCGTAAAGAATGTAAAACCGGTTCAGTAACACGGCAACTCCTATGGGTGTTAAAGAGATCGGGATCCCGAAACACAGCGCCGCAATTATCCTGGCCGGAGGGCGGGGTAAGAGAATGGGGCGGGAAAAACAATATCTGGAGCTGGCCGGAAGGCCGATGCTGGAATGGGCCGCCGAAGCTTTTTCCGGCCCGGGCGGGTTCGAGGAGCTGGTCGTGGTCCTGAACCCGGAAAATCTGGCCCGGCACGGCCGCGAGTGGAAAGCCCGCGGCTTTAAAACCGCGCCGGCGGGCCCGACCAGGATGGCTTCTTTGAGGAACGGTTTTAAGACCCTGTCCCGCGCGATAGAGCTGGTGGCGGTTCATGACGGGGCCAGGCCCCTGGTCAGCGCGCGCGTGGTGGCCGGGACCTTGAGGAGGGCGGGGGTGTCCGGAGCCGCCGTGCCCGCCGTACCCCTTAAGGATACGATTAAACGGGTCTCGGCGGACGGCGCTTTTTTTGAAGAGACGCTGGACCGCTCCCGCCTGATGGCGGCGCAGACTCCCCAGTGCTACAGAAAGGAAACCCTCGCGCGTGTTCTGCGTACGGCCCGCGCCGGGACGGATTACAGCGATGAGTCGCAGGTGCTTGAGAAACTCGGGATCAGGCCCGCGGTGGTGTTGTCGGACTATCGGAACATAAAGGTTACCACTCCCGAAGACCTTGTTATAGCAGAGGCGTTTATGAAAGAAAATAAAAACAATAAAGCGGCCGTGCCGAAGATACGGTTCGGTTTCGGGTACGACATTCACCGGCTGGTGGAAGGGCGGCCCCTGATACTTGGGGGGATAAAGATAGAACATCCCAAAGGGCTGCTGGGGCATTCCGACGGCGACGTTGTACTGCACGCTATCTGTGACGCCCTGCTGGGTTCGGTGGCCGCCGGTGAAATAGGCATATATTTCCCGCCCACAGACCTTACCATCATGGGGCTTTCAAGCTCCACCATCGCCGAAAAAGTTTTGGACATACTGAAGCAGAAAAAAGCCTCCATAGTGAATCTGGACGCCACCATTGTGGCGGAAGAGCCGAAGCTTAAACCCCATTACGAGAACATCCGCAGATCCGTGGCCCGCATCTTGAATTTGGACCTCGATACCGTGAGCGTCAAGGCTAAAAGCCGCGAGGGGTTGGGCGAAGTCGGCCGCGGCGACGCCATAGTCTGCTATGCCGTGGTCGGCGTGGCGCAGTAAATAAACCTTTAATGAAAAAAATATTTTTTACCGCCGCCGCGCTTATCTTTCTTTGGGGCTGCGCCGGTCCGAAAGGCCCCGGCGCGCCTTCCACGCGCCGTGGGGCGGTGGTGTATTCCAGCCGGACTTACGCTCTGGGTAAGATCCCGGACCAGGAGCGCGAGCAGGCTTTTCAGGACCTCCTGGCTGCGGCCCAGGCGGTGGCACTCAGTAAACACGGCGGCGCTTCGGAGATAGGCTTTTCCTATTCTCTGGCGCCCAAAGGCGCGGTCTATCCTTTTTCGGAAGTGGAAGTTTCCTGCCTGATGCAGAAGGCCGACGCTTCACAGGGCGAAAAACTCTGCTCTGATTTTTTTAACGCGGTAAGTTCGGGACTTAAGAGCGTTATCACCGAGTCTAAATAATTAAGGACGATTGAAATGCGACTCCAGCTTTATAACACTCTAGGTGGAAAAAAAGAAGAATTTCATCCGCTTGAAGCCGGCAAGGCGGGCGTTTATACCTGCGGCCCCACGGTTTATCATTACGCGCATATCGGCAATATGCGCACCTATATCGTAGAGGACGGACTGGTCCGCGCCTTGAAATTTTTCGGTTTCAGCGTAAAACGCGTCATGAATATTACCGATGTCGGGCACCTTACTTCCGACGCCGACACCGGCGAGGACAAGATGGAGATCGGGGCCAGGCGCGAAGGCAAATCCGCATGGGATATAGCCAGGTTTTACACCGAGGCTTTTTTTAAGGATTATAAGGCGCTTAACTGCCTGATGCCGGATGTCCTGTGCCCCGCAACCGGATATATAAAAGAAATGATAGACCTGGTGCTGGTGCTTGATAAAAAAGGCTTCACCTACCGCATAGGCGACGGAATATATTTCGACACCGCCAAATTTCCGGAGTATGGTAAGCTGGCCGGCAAAAGCCATGTGGAGGGGCTGAGGGAAGGCGCGCGCGTTGAGGCCAATCCCGAAAAGCGCAACCCGGCCGACTTCGCGCTATGGAAATTATCCGCGTCCGGAGAGAAACGTCAGATGGAATGGGATTCCCCCTGGGGCGTCGGTTTCCCGGGCTGGCATCTGGAATGCTCGGCTATGGCGATGAAACATTTGGGCGAGACGATAGACATCCACTGCGGAGGGGAAGACCATGTGGCCATCCATCATACCAACGAGATAGCACAGTCGGAAGGCGCCACCGGCAAACCATTCGCCAATTATTGGCTGCACGCCAGGTTCCTTGTGATGGGCGACGCCGGTAAAATGTCCAAGTCCGCCGGCGGATTTATAACCACCTCCACTCTGCCGGAGAAAGGGTACGATCCGCTGGCCTACCGCTATTACTGCCTGCTCACGCATTACCGTAAACAACTGGAATTCACCTGGGATGGTGTTGCCGCCGCGGCCCGCGGGTTGGACGGATTGCGTTCCATGATCGCCCGGCTTTTGGAAGAGTCGGCTCTTAAGAAGGCGCACCGGCCGGATAAGAACGCGGCCTATTACCTCAAGTTCTCGGAAGCGCTGGCGGATGACCTTAATATGCCCCAGGCTCTGGCGACTATCTGGGAAGTCCTGCGCGATACCGCGCTCCCTTCTGAAGAGAAACTTGGTTTCGTTCTGGCCGCCGACGAGGTGCTGGGGCTGGATCTTAAACGGGCCCCGGCCGAGGACGTTCTGCCGCCGGAACTGATGTCCATGGTGGAGGAGCGCCAGCAGGCGCGGACGAACAGGGATTTTAAAAAATCCGACGAACTGCGCAAGGCCCTTCTTGAAAAAGGGGTATCGGTGGAAGATACGCCTAAAGGCGTACGCTGGAAACTTGTAAAGTGAAATTTTTGTAAATATCTCGAAAGGAGATCCCTATGAAAAGGACACTGGAGATGACCAGGGTGAACGCGAATTGGGGGGAGTTTTACAAAAAAGATATTTCGGAAAAGCTGCCGTTCTTCACCAAAGAGGGCCGCCTTTACGATTGCCTGTTCGCGCAGCAGTTCAACCGGCGGCTCCTGACTCATCTTTTTAAGACCGCCGACGCCTTGAGAGACATCACACAGAACAAAGAGGGCATGGATTATGCCGGCGGCCTGCTGTCCCATATAAGGGCCATGCTTTATTTCGTTCAGCCGTCCACCAGAACCTTCCTTTCCTTTCTGAACGCCTGTCACATCCTTGGCATCAGGACTTCCGAGATCCGCGACACCTCCACCTCTTCAGAAGTTAAAGGAGAAAGTCCGGAAGACACCGTGCGCACTTTCTCAAGCTATGTGGACATGATCATCATGCGCCACCCGACCCCCGGTTTCGTTGAAAAAACAGCCTGGCTTATGAACCGCACCGACCGCCCAGTCCCCATTATAAACGGCGGTTCGGGCAAGGACCAGCATCCCACCCAGGCGCTGCTGGACACTTATACGCTTTACCGCAGTTTCAACGGAGACATGGATAATAAAAAAATAGTAATGGTGGGGGATCTGAAACGGGGCAGGACCGTGCGTTCGCTGACCTATCTGATGAGAAATTTTAAGAACATCTCGCTGGTTTTTGTTTCGCCCGAACAGTTCCGCATGGAACCGGACATCCTGGAATTTTTGAAACGCCACAACATGCCTTTCATGGAAACCGCGGATTTTATGTCCGTTATGGGCGAGGCCGACGCCATCTATATGACCCGCATCCAGGACGAACACGACAATGCCGGTGAGTCGAAAAAAGTGGATTATTCGCCTTTTCACTTCAAGGCGGAGCACCTGAAACTGATAAAGAAGACCTGCGTGATCATGCATCCCCTGCCGCGGCGGCACGAAATAGAAGTTACAGTTGACGAAGATCCGCGCGCCGTCTTCTGGCGCCAGGAGCGCAACGGCATGTGGGCCAGGGCCGCGCTCATGGCCTATATATTCGACGTGGATAAGAAGATAAAATATTGAAGTTAAATCTCCTTTCACGCAGCAGGTTTAGGAATTTTGCGGAGGGGACAGGTCCCTTGACAACTAGTGGTTGGGGGGATATACTTTCATTAGAAGGGAAACGGTAAGGGGGAGTTATGGCCAACTCTAAAAAATATATGCTCGCCGCCGTAATAGTAACAGCGGTGGGATTTGCTTATACCACGAGTTCGCGCCGGAATATTCCTTCGGATTTTAGGGATTCGGTATTTGGCGAACTTGGGGGCACTTCGGATGCCCAGGTACCTATACCGTCACCGTCTCCGGTTCCCGAACGCTCGGTATCGGCGCGTGTGTCAAAAACTGAGTATGCCAATGCATCCTCTATAGCCCTTAAGATGGCAAATTATGTGCGCGGGGTATATCTCTCCAAAGGTGAAGATGTTTTGAGAAAGGGGAAGGTGGTCCACCAAAAGGCTATCTTTGACGATTATGATGCGGCCCGGGATTTTGCACAGGGGCATTCCGAATTGATTCAATGGGCTCTTGACGCCAATTGGGAAAAAGGGATCTTTACTAAAGAAGATACTGTGACGGATGCGATGTCGTTAGTGGGTCTGACATATGATCCGCAAAAAAGAGGCGTGCGTGCGGCGGGAGCTGCTACAGAACGGGAACGTGCCTGTACCATAGCATTAAAACTTGCAAACTATGCCAAAGGTGTATATGTGGAGAAATTCTTTGATAATTATGATCAAGCCGGAAAATTCACATTTGGAACCACAAATGAAAATTACAGCCTTGTACGGGACAGGTTATTCCAATATTTGAAGCAGGATCAAATAGCTGTTGACCGAGCTCTTAAATATCTTGAGGGGCGGTCAAAGTCAGGCAATCGGTTCTAAAGATTATCCGTTTCCGCCAAGACCCTCTGGACTCTCTTGTTATGTGGGGGAAACAGAATCCTGTACTTTATTATCCGCCGATTTCCCAATAAAAATCGGCTTTAACCATAGGACTTAGACTAATTTTCACTATAATTCCAGACAAGCAAATCCTCTCCCGGCGCTAACCGCCCTCGCTCCCACCGCCCAAGGAATAAAAAGCCGGCCTTTTCAGCCGGTTTTTAACTCTGGAGCGGGCGACGTAAGAGCATAAGGAGTAATTCCCATCGCCCGCATAAATATAAAATGGCTATCCTTTTGGATAGCCTTAAATTTAAAAAGCGGGCGATGGGAATCGAACCCACATCTCAACCTTGGCAAGGTCGTGTACTACCACTGTACGACGCCCGCATTATTGCCTATGAACCCTTATACTTTATATTTTAGCAAAGAAATCCGGATTTTTCCAATACATAGGTTTTAATTTTATAAAATTAAAATCGTAATCCGAAAAACTCGCCTGTCAGTTAAGCGTAATTTCGCCGGACGGGCTAAGGATAAAAATTTGAAATGAAGCTCACGTCCGACAGACTGAAAAACCATCCGCTGGCCCTTTTTTCCGATTTTAGGAGGCTTTTTGCCGGTCGTCTGATTTCAGCCGTGGGGGATAAGTTTTTCTCCATTGCCATCGCCTGGTGGGTTATAAGCAAAAGCGGTGGAGACTCCAAGTTCCAGCTGGGATTGGTGATGGCCGTGACCGTCATTCCGGTGGTTCTGTTCGGGCCCGTGCTGGGCACTTTAGTGGACCGTTCCGATAAACGCCGGGTAATGCTGCTGGCCGATGCCGCTCGGGCCTTATGCGTATTCATCCTGGCCTGGCTGCTTTACGCGGACAGGCTGAGTCTGCCCGCGCTCTATGCGCTGTGTTTTCTTATTTCGGCTTTCGGCCCGCTTTTCGAATCCGCAGTTTCAAGCTCCATAGTCCGCCTGACCTCCCCGGAAAAGCTGGCCGGCGCCACCGCCACCGACGCCTCCGTCATGCAGCTTTCGAGCGTGGCCGGCTCGGCCCTCGGCAGCGTGCTGATGGCCGTGGTGGGTGTTGCCGGCGCTTTCTTGTTCAACGCGCTCTCATACCTGGCGTCTTTTTTTGCCGTTTTACTCATCCGTACCGATCTGCGGCCGGCCGGGCGCGACGCCCCTTCGGCCTACATGACGGAGCTTCGCGACGGCCTGAACTATGTGTTAAAGAGCCCTCCGCTCCTGGCGCTGCTGTCCGTCTTCGCCGCATTTAATTTTTTTATCGGCCCGTTGCTGATCCTCATTCCCATGATCGTGCAGTTTACGCTGAAGGAATCGGTAACCTGGCTGGCGGTATTCGAGACTTTTTTCGCTCTGGGATCCGCGG
The DNA here is from genome assembly GCA_001800245.1 of Elusimicrobia bacterium RIFOXYA12_FULL_51_18. Taxonomy (GTDB): domain Bacteria; phylum Elusimicrobiota; class Elusimicrobia; order Elusimicrobiales; family UBA9959; genus YA12-FULL-51-18. The sequence continues at coordinate 147,657 of MGVA01000043.1, forward strand.
TAACTTCGGTCGCGGCCAGTTTTAGGAAAACTTATGTCAGCGTATATGGTACATTTTTTAGGTCGGTGCTGTTCCTGGGGCTTTCTTTCGGCGGGCTTTATTTTACCTCGGATAAATACGTGGTCTGCGCCCTGCTTTTCGCCGCCGGCGCGGCTCTAGGAACCGGGAACACCGCCGCGCTTACCCTTTTTCAGCACGCCGTGCCCGAGGAGATGAAGGGGCGGTTCTTCGCCGTTCTGACCACCATCTGTTACGCCGTTCTGCCGCTGACCTTTATGATCAACGGGATCCTGGCAGAGAAATTTTCGGTGGGATTCTGCATCGCGTTCAATTCCGCGGCCGTGCTTGCCATCTCATGCGTAATACTTCTCATTCCGAGGCTTGAGGTCCGGTTCGGCGCGGGAAATTAAACGGTTTGATCTTACATGTTTTTGGCCTGGGGGTCAGATCTTTATCACGCGCGTCTGGGCTATGATGTCATGCCACGTGCGTCCTTCTTTTTCCCATAATGCCCAGGCGTAACCGAGCAGGCCCGTGAGGGACACGAGCGAGAAAAATGCCCGGAGGAAAGCTTTGTCCGCCGCCGTATTTACTCCGGTGGCCGCGTCCACCACTTTTAACTTTAGGATCATTTTGCCGGGAGTGGCGCCAAAACGCCAGACCATGACCGCGCCGTAAAGCGCCCATAGGAGCATGGTAACCGGGAGGCTCTTGCCGTGTTCTTTGGCCTCGCCGAGCCCGGTCTTGAACCCGATATCAAGCTTTTTGGTCCGTTCCAATTTGCCGCCGGGCTGAGCAGGCCTGGTGATTTTAACCCCGTCCTTCCGGTTGTAGGAGATAGTTTCGCCGTTATCGCCTTTAATGTTCAAACCGTCGGGACCGATGTGGACCTTCTCGGCCCGGATTTCCTGGCGGCCATATTTATCCTTTCTTTCAATCTTCGCATCCGGCCCGCAGGCGCGCAGACCGAGCGCGTTGAGAACCACCAGAAAAACAGTTACATCCACTAAAAGAGCGCCCAGTCTGCGCCAGAAACCGGCCCGGACTCCGGTTGCCGCAACTACCGGTCCGGGAACTGTTCCGGTTGCCTGGCTTTCAGCGGCGCCGGCGGAGGCTAGCTGCTCGGGCCGGCCTATGGGCGTCTCCCGCAGTACGCGGTAAACCTTGATCTTTTCCGGCACGTTCTTGAACTGGCGGTAGCCGATCTCGCTGGACGGAACCTCTTTTTTGTTCATGGCCAGGTACACGGCTTCCGTAAAGAACACCTGGCCGGCTTCGGCTATGCCGCCTATGCGCGCGGTGATATTAACGGCGTCCCCGTAAATATCATTATCCGCCAGGGTCACTTCGCCCGAATTGATGGCGATGCGGATCTCTATTTTATCGTCGGTGCCCCTGTCGGTGTTGTGCGCTTTGAGCACGTTCTGTATTTCCACGCCGCAAAGGACGGCGTCGGTAGGGCTGTCGAAGGTGACCAGGAACGCGTCGCCTATTGTCTTGACCAGTTTGCCTTCGAATTTTTGAATAACCGGCAGGACCAGCTCTTCATGTTTCTTGATCATTTCCAGCACCTGGGTCCGCGAAAAGCTGGCGGTTTTGGATGTGAACCCTTTTATATCGGTAAGCATTATGGTCAAATGTTTTGTCTGCATTGAGCCTCTCTTCCGGTTTTCGATTACTTCAATTCTAATAAACTGCCGCCGGTCCGGAGTAACTGTGGTTCGGTCGGGGTGCGGTGCGATGATCTCAGACCGGGTTGGGAACGTCTATGAATTCCGTTTTTATTCCGAACTTGGAACGTAACAGCCGCTCCAGCGCCCAGACGCCGGCTTTTTCGGTATTATAATGCCCGGCCGATAAAAAATTAGCCTTATTCTCTCTCGCGGTTTCCTGTACGAACTCCGATATCTCCCCGGTGATATAAAGGTCCAGTCCGGCCGCTATCGCCTGGTCGAACATCCGCTGTCCGCCTCCAGATACTACGCCCAGGGTCCGGATCTTCTTCGGGCCGAAATTCAGCGGGCGGATTTCCGCGGAAAGCTTGTGCTTCAGGATTGTCGCTATTTCGGAGAGGGGCCGGGGCCGGCGGAAAACCCCTTTAAATCCGATAGTCTCTCCGTCATAAGTTCCGAAGGGTTTCAGGTGCCCCGCTCCAAGGAATTTAAGGATCTGGGCGTTGTTGCCTGCGACCGGATGTTTATCCAGCGGCAGATGCCACGCGGCGAGGGTGATGCCGTTGTTTAAGAGCATTTCAAGTTTTCTGCGAAAAGAGCCCTGTATCGGGAAAGAACGGCCCCAAAGCAGGCCGTGATGAACCACTATCATGTCGGCGCTGGATGATACCGCGCGCCGGAAGAGCTCAAGCGAAGCGGAAACTCCGAAAACCACTTTTTTTATTTCAGCCCGGCCTTCCACTTGAAGGCCGTTCTGCGAAGCATCTTTTATGTTTTTACCGTCCAGATATTCATTTATGAAATTTATTATCTTGTCCCTGTCCATTTTTATTCCCCTCCGGGGCTCAATATTAACGGCCCCGTGCGGCATAATAATATCCGTTTGAGAAGTCCTCCGCCAGGAAGTCGGTGATCTCAAAAGTTTTGTCATCCGTCGTGTACAGCATGAAAGCGGTGTAACTCCAGAGCCCGGGATTGCCAGGGAGGGAGGTTCTGGGAACGCGCACGGTGAATGAGCCGTTCTCGAAACCGGGTTTGAAGGTTCCAATTTCCCGGGGGCCCTTGGTGGTGGCGGTGTAGAGCGAGGCTTTTTTAGCGGACGTCCCCAGCGCATATTCCCAGGCATTATCGGGGAAGATCCTTCCCGCGCGGTAATCCAATAGCTTGGTGGACCCCGCCCGCGGGCGGTTGTTTATATCTATGTAAAGGTCAAACCTAGCGCCGGAAAAGGTTCCGTCCAAGACGGTTTCGGGGGGGGCCGATGGAGAGAAAACGAAAATGATGTCGTTGTCCGTCCAGGAAATATCCATTTTTGCAAGCTTCCAGATTTTTTGCGGGTTCTGGTTTTTAGGGTATGCCTTAACCCCGGCGGGAGGCAGCGGCGCGCGTGTGGCATTGATGAAAATTAAACCGTCAGAGCTTTTTGTTACGGTCAGCTTATCCGAGTCTTCCGTTTCTTCTTTCATGTCGGCGAGAGTGGAGAACAGCCAGCCCGGCGGAGTCTTATCCATGAGCCTATAGGTATTGGCTAAAGCGTTCTGCAGCTCTATTTCGGTTTCCTTTGCCGCTTCGGGGTCTGGATCGGAAAGTTTAAGGAGCTTGGGTCCAGATTCCACGGAAAAATACTCCGTAAAAGCGGCTTTGGCGGCTTTGTAATCTCCCTGTTTAGAGTTCAGGTGGGCCATAAGTTCACTTCGGGTCCGGGTAAAGGCGGTCAGAGCTCCTGACTGCATAGGAGCGCCGGCCCACGACGAATAATCCCCGCTCCAGGGCGCGGTGATCTGCGTTGCCAGTGACGGGGGAAGGGCGGTTGAAACGGCGATTTTAATCGCTTCGGAGACCGTCATGTAAGGAGAAGAATGTTCGGTTGAGAGGAATGACAGGAGTGCGGCTCTTGAATCGTATCCGGGCCCGTCGGAGGTCTCGTCAAAGACCAGGAAATACGGCTGGGCGGCGGGATAGCCGGGCAGCTGGGAGGCCGGACAGTCGGGTAACCGGGTAACGGCGGTTTCGCCGTAGGCGGGGGGGAGGGAAAAGGGGACAATGCTGACGCCTTCGGCGTTAATAAAACTGAAAGGCCCTGTTGAGGTGAGCGGGCCGGCCGCCAGCCATTTGAACCCCAGCGCTTTGGCCAGGGGGATATACTCCGATATGGTTCCGCCCGGCGCGCTGACTAAACCGTCCGGCGGATGTGTGAAGTTCCTGGTGTGCGCGTCGCGCGCGTCGCTCATTCTGAGCGCGATAAAAAAAGGGTCGTTAGTGAAAGCGGCGCTGGAGGGCTTGTTCCTCCATTGCACGGCGTCCTCGCGCGGGTAGTAGAAAAGCGGGATAATGGGATCGCCGTCCGGCCTTGCGGCTAATTCTATGCGGCCCTCGGCGGCCAGGCCTTTTATCTTTTCCATCGATTGCGATGGGATCTCGCCCGGCGCCGCGCTTAATTTCAGACTTTTGTCTTTTTCAAGACGCGCGATAACGTCGTCCAGAGGGGCGTGTTCGCGAGGGATCCATAAAATCGCCGTGCCGGCGCTCAGCGGCGCGGTGGAAATGAAAAAATATAGTATTGACAAAGTTGAGGTTTTCAATAATATCGCCATTCTTCGCATCCCGTAACTTTTTCTGAATTCCAACTTTTAAACGCGCCGGCTTACTTCACCGTCATTACCGAGACTTTTTTTTCACCAGCCATGGCCGTTTCAGGGTTAAGAGGGTCCAGCATAAGCTGTCCGTCTATGCTGTAAAGGTACTGATATGCTCCCGGCGGCAGTGGAATGACTGTCCCCCAGGTGTTTTTTCCGTGTTTAACAAGCGTAAGAGAATCCTGGTTCCATTTATTAAAATCACCCGCGAGCTTTACCGTTTTGGCGTTGGCGATCTTTATTGTAAATTTAACGAAGCGTATTTCCGGCTGTGCCAGATCCGCCCGCTGATCGGCCGGCCTGGGATGCATGGGTGGGAGCTGGGCGAAGCGCGACGGCTTTGTGCTGGCCACGCTCCAGTGGCCCATGAAGCTGAAATATTTCTTCAGGGCATTATGGAAGAGCACGCTGGGCACGCTGACGAACGCCAGTGCGAAGACCGCTATAAACAGCAGCATGGATTTTCTTTCCAGCATGATTATTGCTCTCTACCCGTAGTATGCGTCTTAGGCGGACGGATACCCTTGCGGGCTTTCACCGTTAGTTCTCATTCTTCCAGCCTGGCCCGTATCCTGGGCCTGGCGCCAAGTTCTTTAACCAGAGCGGTAAATTTTTCAAGGTCCACTCCGTTGTCTTTTATGGCCGTGGCCACGGTTTCGGGAATGACCCGGGCTGCGTCGCGTATAAAGTCAAGCACGCATTTAAAACCTGTTTGCGCATATTCCGGCCTTGGCCGCATAAGGGTAAGCCATTGCGCGGGATCCGCGGTGTTAAGGCTGACGTGCACGGAGTCTACAAGGTCTTTGAGTTTTGGGACGATGTTTCCCCCGTTCACGAGCCCGCCCAGGCCGTTGGTATTCAGGCGTACGCGCAGTCCCGCCGGTACAGGGGCCAATGCGCCGCTCTTGACGGCGCCTGCGGCGGCCAGGAGTACGTCCAGGCGCATGGTCGGTTCTCCATAGCCGCAAAAAACAAGTTCATCAAAAGGGGCTTGCGTCCACTCCGCCTTTATCAGCGCAAAAAGAGTTTTAGTGTCCGGCTCCGCGCCGCCCAAATCCAAGTTGCTGCCGCGATAATCCATCTTCCACTTGTTTTTGATGCAGAAAACGCAGGTCGTGGGGCAGCGGTTGGTAATATTCAAATAAAGGCCCGTGTGATACCTGTAAGCGGCCGCCGGCTTGGTAGCGTTCATTAAGTTTATTCTATCATTTATGCCCAGTTCGTAAAATGCCGTCGCCCCGCCAGTACCTCTCCACCCATACCCGCCGGCAAAAAAGAAAAACAGCGGCATATTCTACCGTGCAAGTCTGCTACGGATTTAATAGAATTAACCAAAGGGTGTTGTAAGCTGACAGAAGCTGACCAAGTGAAGCCCACTACCGTCCAAAAGTTAATCAGGTGGTTGCCGGCGGGTATCAGTGGAGGGGTGACGGGTGTCAGGCTTTTTCGACCCCGAAGGTGAGGACTGGCTTTAGAGCGGAACATAATTATGTTCCGCGCCCGGTCCGCAAGGAGGGAACGCGAAAAAGACTGACCCCGGCAGGACCCCGAACTGGCAGCCGCCGGAGCAAGGAACTCAATAATTCGGATTTACATGAAAATTTTAATAGCTCCTAATGCGTTTAAAGGCACTCTTGGCCCGCTGGCGGCGGGGCGGGCCATAGCGCGCGCGCTTAAGAAGCTCGCGCCAGGCGCGAAGCTTGAGTTATTGCCGGTTTCGGACGGCGGGGATGGGCTGTTGGAAACGTTCCTGTTCGAATACAAAGGCCGGGGCCGCAGGGTGCTTTCTGTGCCCGGTCCGCTGTCCAAGCCTGTGCGCGCCCGCTGGGTCATGGCCGGGGACACGGCCGTTATAGAGATGGCCGAGGCCGCGGGCTTGAAATACCTTTTAAAAAAAGAGCTTGCGCCTCTTGACGCCACCACTTTCGGCGTCGGGAAGCTGATCGGGGCCGCGGTTGCGGCCGGAGCGCGTTTGGTGATAGTGGGGCTGGGGGGCAGCGCCTCAAATGACGGTGGGGCGGGTTGCGCTGCGGGTTTCGGCTTCAGGCTGCTGGATAAGCGCGGCCGCCCGGTGCCTCCCGGCGCCCGAGGACTGCTTAGGCTTGAAAGGATACTTCCGCCGGCTTCTGCGGCCAGTTTGCCGCGTATCAGGATCATAGCTCTTACCGATGTTGATAATCCGCTGACTGGCCCGCGCGGTTCGGCCCGGGTCTATGGTCCTCAGAAGGGAGCGGATCCGGCGGATGTCGTAGTTATGGAAAAAGCGTTGCTTCATTACGCCCGCGTAATTAAACGCGAACTTGGCATAGATATAAAGGATCTGAAGGGCGGGGCGGCGGCGGGAGGACTTGGAGCCGGTCTTTACGCTTTTTTCGGAGCCAGGCTGACCGGAGGTTCTGATTTTGTGCTCAAGCGGATGAATTTTGAGGCCGCAGTGAAGAGATGCGACCTTGTTATCACCGGCGAAGGCCGTTTCGACGAGCAAAGTTTCAGCGGGAAGGCGCCGTTTATGGTCGCGCGGCTCGCCCGTAGTTATAAAAAACCGGCGCTTATGGTTTGCGGCTCCTGCGCAGTGGAAGATCTTAGCAGCCTCAAAGGCTGCGGCATAAGCGGGGTAATTGCTTTGGACACGGTTCTCCCGCTTTCCGAACTTCTCGGTAGCCCCGCTTCGGCTATGACCAAAGGGATTCTGCTTTCCAGTGATATCGTGGCCCGGTTTCTCCAACCCATAAAACTCCCCCGCCGGTCCGGCGGGCGCCCGTTGAAATAGCGGGCGGTTGTTTAGGGTTGATGTCCCGACTCGCTTGATATACTATCCCCGGATTGCCCGTCATTGGACTAAATGGTTTATTTTTAATAATATATACCTTCGTTAAAAATTGCGCCTTGTCTTGGCGCTAAGTTGTGTTTACATTTTTCACAAGGATATTGAATGTCCATATCATACCGCCTGGTTGGTTTTAGCCTATGAGTCCCCATCCGAACCAGATAACTTTCGGCACGGACGGGTTTCGCGGCGTTATCGCCAGGGACTTTACTTATGAGGCCGTGCGTAAGATAGCCCAGGGCCTGGCCGATTATATCGCGTATAAAAATATGCGCGTCGCGGAGAAGCCCAGCGTGTTCATCGGCTATGACAGGCGCTTCATGTCGGACCGCTTCGCGGCCGCGGTAGCCGATGTCCTTACGGCCAATGGGGTTGTGTGCGTGGTTTCCGAAGGCCCGTTGCCCACGCAGGCCGTGAGTTATCTCACGGTGTCAAAATTCGGGTTGGGCGTCATGATCACCGCGAGCCATAATCCGTATTGCTATAACGGCGTCAAAATAAAGCAGAACGGCCGCTCCGCCCCGCCTTCGGTCACGGCGGAACTTGAAAATTATATCTCTAAAGCGGTGCCTATGCGCAATGCCGTCGCCCCCGCGCCCAGAAAGTCTTTCAAGAAGGACTATATTGACTATCTGGGCTCCAAGATCAATATCAGCCAGATCCTTTCCAAACTGCCGGGGCCTGTGGTGGTGGATTTTATGTATGGCGCCGGAGCAGAGGTCGCCGACGAGGTGTTCGACTCAAAGAATATCATAAAACTCCGCGCGATTCCCGATCCGTTGTTCGGCGGCATCACTCCGGAGCCGGTGGAGAAAAACCTGGCTGAACTCATAGACACGGTAAAGAAGAAAAAGGCCGTCATGGGGATAGCGCTGGACGGAGACGCTGACCGCTTCGCGCTGGTCAGCGACAAAGGGGTCTATATGACTCCCTGCCAGATAGCGCCTATGCTGCTGGATTATCTCCTGAAGCGCAACAGCCTCAGAGGAAAGGTGGCCCAGGCTGTTTCCATGGGCTATCTTACCAAGCGCATAGCCAAAACGGCGGGCCTTCAGTTTGAAGAGACTCCCGTGGGTTTTAAGTACATAGCGGAGAAAATGATCTCGGAGGATGTTTCCTTCGGCGTGGAAGAATCCGGCGGCTACGCCTGGAAGGGCAATATCCCGGAACGCGACGGCGTGCTTACCGCGCTGATGTTCCTGGAGATGGCGGTTAAAACCAAAAAAACCGTTTCCGAAAACTATAAGGACATCGAAACGCGTTACGGCAGGTCCGTATTGATCCGCCGGGATGTGAAGCTTGAAAAAACGATCCCCAATAAACACTCTTTCGCGGTAAAGCTCAAAAAGAAGCTGCCCAAGACGATCCTTGGCAGGAAGGTGCTGGATACGAATACCATAGACGGCCTCAAGATAATTCTTGAGGATGACTGCTGGCTGCTTATACGTCCTTCCGGCACCGAACCTTTATTGAGGACTTACGCCGAAACCGAATCCCAGGAAAACACAAAGAAGTTCCTTGAATTCGCGGCCAGGATTATGGAGCAGAAGTAGACGGGAAACCGGTGTGGGGTATCAACCTGTGGCTAGACCCCCGGCAACGGGCGTAGCCAAATTAAATGGAGGAAATGTTATGAACTTTACGGGTAAGAGATTCGTATCTTCGGAGTCGGTGACCGAGGGGCACCCCGACAAGGTTTGCGATCAGATTTCGGACGCGGTGCTTGACGAGATCATGAGAAAAGATCCCACCGGCCGCGTGGCCTGTGAGACTTTCATCACCCGCGGCATGGTGGTCGTGGGCGGAGAGATCACCACCAAGACCTACGTGGATATCGACACGCTGGCCCGCCAGGTGATAAAGGATATCGGCTACACCCACACCAAATACGGTTTTAACTACGAGACTTGCGCGGTCATCAACGTTATAGGCCGCCAGTCCCCCGATATCGCCCAGGGAGTGGATACCGGCGGCGCCGGAGATCAGGGGCTGATGGTCGGATACGCTTCCGACGAAACCCCGGAGCTTATGCCCCTCCCCCTGATGCTTGCGCAGAAACTGTCCATGCGGCTTGCGGAAGTTCGCAAGAAGAATATTCTCCCCTATCTTGGCCCCGACGGCAAATCGCAGGTCACCGTGGAATATCACGACGGCCGGCCCGTGCGCATCGAGACCATAGTTATCTCCTCCCAGCATACCGAGGAGATCCTTGATAAAACCGGCCACCAGATCACCGAGAAGTCCAGAAAAGAGATCATAGAGGCGGTCATCATGCCCGTTATAGACAAGAGGATGATAGACAAAAACACCAAGTTCCTGATTAACCCTACCGGCAAGTTCGTGGTGGGCGGCCCCCAATCCGATACCGGCGTGACAGGGCGCAAGATAATCGTGGACACCTACGGCGGCGTGGCCCCTCACGGCGGCGGCGCTTTCTCCGGCAAGGACCCGACAAAGGTTGACCGCTCAGCCGCTTATATGGCGCGTTACGTGGCCAAAAATATAGTCGCCGCCAAGCTTGCGAAAGAGTGCACGGTCCAGGTGGCCTACGCTATCGGTGTGGCCGAGCCTGTGGGGCTCTATGTGGATACCCACGGCACCGGCGTCATAGCCGACGAAAAGCTGGCGGCCATAGTGAAAACCAGCTTCGACTTCACGCCGAAGGGTATTATTCATAATCTGAAGCTCCGGGCGCCTGTGTTCAGGAGGACCGCGGCTTACGGCCACTTCGGGCGGACCGGGTTTGAATGGGAAAAGACAAATGCGGCCGAGATGCTCAGGAAAAAAGCCGCAGCCGCTCCCAAATCCAAATGTGCCTGCTCCTGCTGTTAAGAAGTCTGGATTGACAGTTCGGAGAAACGGTTGAGGGTTGCAGGTATGAAAATACTGATAGTGGAAGATAATGCGTTGATGAGTTATACCATCAAATCGCTCTTGCAGAAATTGGGGCATGAGGTGGTGGGCGAAGCCGAAGACGGGGAGAGCGCGCTGCAGGCTTATGCCGCGCTCAAACCGGAAGCGGTATTCCTGGACCTTATCCTGCCGGGGAAGTCCGGCGTGGAGATCCTGGAAGAGATCCGCGGGATAGATCCCGGGGCCCGGGTTGTGATCATCACAGCGGTGGATCAGGCCGAGTTGGACTGCAAACTTTCCAAAAAAGGCGCCGCGGCCGTTCTCCGCAAGCCTTTTTCCTACGAGGAATTAAGGGAAGTCGTTGACCGAATGGCGCTGTGATAAATTATGAGCGAGAGCATAAATGAAATTCTGGGCCGCATAGTTGTGGCCAGTCTGGGAAAGTGCGCGGAAAAACTTTCGCGGAGCTCAACCGGGATCTGGAAAATCGCCGGCGCCGATGTGTCTATGGGGTCGCTTGACGAAGCCGTGAAGCGCCATAGCGTGGCCGGCGCGGAGTCCACGGCTATCTATTTTGCCGTGAAGGGGGATCTGCCTTTCATCGCCATCATACTTTTTGATACGCGCGATATAGGCCGCATCTCCAAGTGCCTTCTCGGCTATTCTTTTTCCCCGGCGCCGGTCCTGACCCAGGGGGGGGAGTTGCTCCTCTCGGAACTGGGGAACATCATCCTTAACTCTTTTGTCGGCGCATTGTCCAACGCTCTTAAGCGGGTATTCATGCCTTCCGCGCCCAGATGCGTGCGCGGTGAGCCGCGTTACCTGCTTGAGGCCATGAGGGTTTCCATGGATATAGAGCAGAGTTACCGCATTATAAGCGTTAAGATGGACATTCAGTGCGATAAAAGCGTTACCAGGAGCGAGGTGTTGGGCCTGATCCCGGAAAAGCTGGCGCAGGAAATTTTGAATATCGGGCCGTCCGGGGCGCCCCGTGCTTGATACGCTTCCCGCGTAAGTATTGAAAAAGGATAACTAACTATGAACAGGCGCTCCAGGTTTGCCGCCGTCTTTTTTGTTTTACCGGTTTTGTCGTTGCCGTTATGCTCCCCGCTCCGGGCACAAGTTCAGATAAATAAGGTGGATTGGCAGACCTCGCGCGCGGAGGGCAAGATTACGCGGCCTTTTGAGACCATCACAGAGCTGAAACTGGCGCCGTATCAGAAATACTTGAACAAATTCCGGGCTGTGGTGACCGCGCAAAACGCTTCCGCTAAGCCTGCGGGGGGACTGGTGCTCAGGTGCGCGTTAAGCCTGCACCTGATAAAGATATCGGATGCCTCGGACGGAGGCTTCTGGGCGGTGCCGTTCCGCGTTGAAGAATTGCGCATCTCCCGGATCAAGCCCGGGGGCGTTTATGACGCCAAACTTATCCATTTTGAGCTTAACGAACAGCTCAGTAAACTTAAAAACACCGGTTTCTGGGTGGACGCGCTCAAACTTCAGGTAATGCTGGACCCCAAGCCGGGCGACGATCCGGCTAAAATAATGAAGGAAGCGGTCATCAGCATCGTTAAACCCTAAACTCTTTTAAACCCCCTTAAGCAGAGTGCGATAAATGCTTGATATAAATCTCATCAGGACCGACGCTGAAAAAGTGAAACAGGCCTTGCTTAAAAGGCTTGACTCCGTGAACCTTGACGCCATACTTGAGTTGGACCGTAAAAGACGGGAACTTATAGTGGAAAGCGATAAGCTGAAAATGCGCAAGAACAGCGTTTCCGCCGGAGTCGGGAAACAGGATAAGAGCGCCCAGCAGGCGTTGTTCGCGGAAATGAAGGAAATATCCGCGAAGGTAAAGGCTCTGGACGCCGAAGCCGCCGTGGTTGAAACCGAATTGGGCGGACTTATGGCGGAGCTTCCGAATATGCCGGAGGACGACGTCGTTTCCGGCGGTAAGGAGAATAATTCCGTTCTGCGGGAGTGGGGAATCAAACCGAACTTCGATTTTGAGTTTAAAAGCCATCTTGAGCTTTCAAAAAGCCTTGGGCTTATTGATTATGAGCGCGGCACAAAGCTGGGGGGGACAGGGTTTTGGCTTTACAGGGACCTTGGCGCCAGGCTGGAATGGGCACTGTTGAATTTTTTTGTGGACACACATCTCAATAGTAATTATTCTTTTGTTTTACCGCCGCATATCCTTAATTACGAGTGCGGTTATACCGCCGGCCAGTTCCCCAAATTCAAGGACGATGTATTCCTTCTTGCCTCCGGAGAGGGGAAAGTTCAGTTCATGCTCCCGACCTCCGAGACTGCGCTGATAAGCCTTCACAGAGATGAAATAGTAAAAGAGGATGAGCTCCCGAAAAGATACTTTGCCTATAGCCCCTGCTACAGGAAAGAGGCCGGCGGTTACGGCTCCAATGAAAGGGGGATGATACGCGGACACCAGTTCAATAAAGTGGAATTGATCCAGTTCACCCGCCCGGAGGATTCCCCGGCCGCGTTCGATGAGATGGTCTCCAACGTTGAAGGCGTTATGCAGCGGCTTGGGCTTCACTACAGAGTCGTAAAGCTGGCGGCTAAAGACTGCAGCGCTTCGATGGCCAGGACCTGTGATATCGAAGTCTGGATCCCTAGCATGCAAGTCTATAAAGAGGTTAGTTCCGTTTCCAGCGCCAAAGATTACCAGGCCCGCCGCGGAAATATGCGTTTTAAACGCGCCGCAACCGGTAAAAACGAGTTTGTGCATACCCTTAACGGTTCCTGCCTTGCCACCAGCAGGCTGTTCCCGGCTATCCTGGAGCAATTCCAGTGCGGGGACGGTTCCGTGACCGTGCCCGAGGCTCTCAGAAAATACATGGGGGTGGATAAAATAACATTATGACAAGAATTTTATTCATGATTGTTTTCGCCGTCCTCGCTTTCGCGCCGGAGCTTAATGCCGCGGCGGCGGTTCCTGAACCCTTGCCGGAAGAATTAAGACTTCTGTCCAAAAAGGGGATAGATTCCATATACGCCGTGGACTTGCCGGAGGCCAAGAAAAATTTTGAACTGGCGGTGCAGAAATATCCGGATCATCCTTTCCCGCGTTTCGGCATAGCTATGACCAAGTGGGCAGAACTGGAATATCTGGAAGATGAATCAAATCCTAAACTCGCGGAAGAATACGGGGCTTTGACCGATCAAGCCATAGATACGGCTAAAAGCTGGCTCAAAAAGCATCCGGCTGACGCAAACGCCTACATGTGCCTGGGCGGCATGTACGGCCTGCGGGCGCGGTTAGCGGTAATGCAGCACCGCTGGATCAAGGCGTATTTTGACGGCAAGAAAGCTATCTCCAATACCCGGAAGTCCCTGAAAACGGATCCGGAGGTCTATGACGCCTATCTGGGCCTGGGCATGTATGAGTACTACGCGGGAACATTGCCGAGCGTGATAAAGATACTGGCGAAACTTTTTCTGAGCGGCGACGCGAAACAGGGCGTGGAATATATAAAATTGTGCAAGGAGAAAGGATATTTTAATTCTCTGGCCGCCGAACTCCTGCTGATCGAGATATACACCGAGCCCGGCAACCAGTTCAGGGGCCCTGATATCGCGGTGAAGTGGTCGGCCGAACTGCGCAAGATCTATCCGCACCATCCTCAAATGCATTTTGTGCAGATAGTTTCGCTGTTCGAGAACAAACAATACGAAGAAACCAGGAAAGAGGCGTTTGAATATCTTAAACGCGTTCAGGACGGACTGCCGGCGTACCGCAGGAATTATCTGCCGCGCATTTTCTCCGCTATCGGTTCCACCTACCTGGTTGAAAAAAATTACGATGAAGCGTTCAACTATTTCCGGAAAGCCGCCGCCACGCTTAAAGAAGACCCAAAAGCGCATCCTGCGCGATGGGCGGTATGGGCGCTGGTTAAGGGCGGTAATGTCTGGGATCTGAAGGGGAACCGGGAGAAGGCCGTGGAGTTATACAAAGAAGCCAGAGCTTACAAGGACGAGTGGGGCTTCTATGAGTCCATAGACAGATACCTGAAGAAGCCTTTTAGTGAACTGGAATTACCCGGTTCGCTGCCCCCGCCGTAGGTTCGGGTCAGGCATGGGATCTTCTCGGCGGCGGCTAGTTCGGGGCGCCGGCGGGGCGGCGGAACGCAAAAACAGCGTCGGCCACACCGTGGCCGCGCTTTCGGACCTCAGTCGCCGCGCTACGCAAGCGGCTCCTTCCGGTACGGTTTTGCAAGCCCGCCGTCCCGCCGGCAATTACATGCCCGGCCCTCCAGGTATTATGTTATGGAAATATCCACTATAATATTCCTTCTTCTGGCTATCCTCTCCTGGGGTATGGGCGCTTTTTTTGACAAGATGACGCTCCGGTACGTGGATCCGTCTTCGGCGTTCTGCCTTAGAACGCTTTTCATGCTGATATTGTTCATTCCCTTCCTGGTGTGGAAGTTTTTGCCGACCAGGCAGGCGCTTTTGGATTCTCATAAACTGGCCTTGTGGTTCATAATCGCAAGCGTTCTGGTGACGATGGGGGGAGTATTCTTTTACCTCAAGGCTATGAGTGGAGGTGAGGCCTCGAAGATAGTCCCTTTGAGCTCCACTTATCCTTTCGTAACTTTTATAATGGTCTATCTGTTCCTGGGGGAGAGTTTTACCGTCAGCAAGCTCATAGGGACTATGCTCATTTCCGGCGGGATCTATTTCCTAGCGAAGTAACAACCGCTGTCCGGCCGCCCAGCCGACCACCCGATTTATGACCCCTGAAGAATTTGAGAAACTGGTGGGGAAGGCCGTAAAAAGCCTGCCGAAGTTTTTCAAATCCAAAATGCAGAATGTTATTGTGGTTATCGCAGAGGCGCCAGACCGGGCGCAGCTGCGGCGTTTCGGGCGGAATCTTTTGGGCTTATATGAGGGCGTGCCCCTTCTTGACAGGGGAGCCGGCTACAGCGGGGCCATGCCGGACAAGATAACTATTTTCAAAAACAATATAGAAGAGCGTTGTTCCGGAGTTGACGAGATAGAGGCGGAAGTCCGGCATGTCGTGATGCACGAGATCGCCCACCACTTCGGCATCGACGACGACGAACTCCACCAAAAAGGTTTATACTGACTTGTGTCGTCTGCAGATTTCAGTTTTACCGGGCCGCCATTATTATCGCATAATAGTTGAACGGGTTCGGCGAACCGGCCGCTAACCGGTCAGAATTCAAATCCCGGCTTGTTGCACAGCGGATAAATGTACGGCTGCCGCCTCACCATAGATGTGTTTTGCGCTTAGTTCAAGGAACATTATGAAAATTAAACTCTGTGCCCTTATCTTCGCCGCGTTTCTGCTCCCTGCCGCCGCGTCCGCCGCGGCCGATCCCGCCGCGCCGCCGCCGGGCGTATCCCGGGGCGTTTCCGTGGAGGGGGTAGACGAATACAAACTTTCCAATGGTTTAAAAATCCTGCTTTTTCCGGACCCGACGAAGCCAACGATAACGGTCAATATCACATATATGGTCGGTTCACGCAATGAAAACTACGGAGAAACCGGGATGGCCCACCTGCTTGAGCACATGATGTTTAAAGGCTCTCCACGCCATGCAAATATCCCTCAGGAACTCACTGCGCACGGCTCATCGTCAAATGGCAGCACCAGTTATGACCACACCAATTATTTTGAAACTTTTTCCGCAACCGACCAAAATCTTGACTGGGCGCTTGACCTGGAAGCTGACAGGATGGTCAAGAGTTTCATCGCAAAGAAGGACCTGGACTCTGAAATGATGGTCGTTCGCAATGAATTAGAGAAGATGGAAAATAATCCGTCGGAAGTTCTCACGCAACGGGTGATGGCTACAGCCTACTTATGGCACAACTATGGGAAAGACACTCTCGGCGCCCGTACGGATATAGAGAGTGTCCAAATAGAGCGGCTTCAGGCTTTCTATAGGAACTGGTACCAGCCGGACAATGCTGTACTGATTGTTGCGGGTGATTTTGACCCGGCAAAAACTCTGCCGCTTATCCAGCAAAAGTTCGGTGCCATAGCAAAGCCTGCACGAGTACTGCAAAAGACTTATACCCAGGATCCCACACAGGACGGAGAGCGCTTGGTCACTCTGCGGCGGGTCGGGAACACCCAGGAAGCGATGGCCATCTATCATGTTCCGGCGGCTTCGAGCCCAGACAGCGCAGCGTTGGACATCCTCGCGTATATTCTTGGCGATACTCCATCCGGCCGCTTGTACAAGGCTCTGGTGGAAACAAAGAAAGCCTCCGCTGCCTACGGTTTGAACTATTCACTGCGCGAAGCGGGCCTTATGATATTCGACGCCACTGTACGCAAAGAAAACTCACTGGAGGAAGCCCGTGACATAATGTTGAATACAGTGGAAGGCGCGGCATTGACCGCATTTAACACGGAGGATGTGGAAAGAGCGCGTGTCGCGCTGCTTAATGGAATTGATCTAACTCTAAAATCTTCTGTAGACATAAGCATGAACTTGTCCGCGTCAATGGCTGAAGGCGACTGGCGGCTATTTTTTATTTACCGGGACCGCATTAAAGCCGTTACTGTTGCCGACATAAAGCGCGTAGCAGCGGCTTATCTTAAATCCAGCAATCGTACCATGGGTTTGTTTTACCCCACTGAAAACCCGGATCTCTCCGAGATCCCCTCTGCACCGGATGTGACAGCATTGGTTGAAAACTATAAGGGTGAAAAGACGCTGGCCGCAGGAGAAGCTTTTGACAACTCCACCGGGAACATTGACAAGCGCACCATTCGTACCGTGCTCAAAAGCGGACTAAAACTAGCATTGCTGTCTAAAAAAACCCGTGGCTCTACTGTGCAGGTTATTCTCTCATTGGACATGGGCACAGAACAAAGCCTAAAAGGGCTTTCAATTATAAAGACTATTACCGGCCAAATGCTAATGCGCGGAACAGGGTCCCATACCCGCCAGCAGCTACAGGATACGTTTGACCAGCTAAAAACTAACGCTTATATCGGGGATGGCACTGTAAGACTGGAAACGGATAGAATAAATCTATCCAAAGCGCTGCAGTTAGCTGCCGAAGTACTGCGCAAGCCCTCCTTTCCGAAAAACGAATTTGAAACCCTTAAACAGGAATTACTGGCTTCCATAGAGAATGAGAAAAATCAGCCAAAATCTATTGCAAATACAGCATTTATGCGGCATCTCAATCCTTTCCCTCCCGATGATTTACGCTACGTTCCAACTCCGGATGAAGCGATTGAATGGATCAAAACTGCCAATCTTGACGCAATAAAGACATTTCACAAAGATTTCTATGGAGCATCTTCTGGACAATTGGCGATAGTCGGAGACTTTGACCAGCAGGAAATAACAGCTCTGGCGGAAGAATTATTTGGCGGCTGGACAAGTTTAAAACCGTACGTTCGCATTGAGACTCCGTTTCAGGATGTTGCGCCGGCGCAGGTTACATTTGAAACCCCTAATAAGGCCAATGCCTATATTAAATTAGGCATAAAATTTGCGATGCGCGAAGATGACCCAGACTATCCCGCGCTTTTGCTCGCCAATTTCATGGCCGGCGGAGGTTTTCACAATTCCCGTCTGCCACGCCGTATCCGCGAAAAAGAAGGACTGAGCTATCGCGTTGCTTCTTACCTACGCGTGGATTCTTTGGATAAGCATGCGGAATTTACAGCAGACGCCATATTTAATCCACAAAATTTGGTCAAGGTTGAAAAAGCTTTCCGTGAAGAACTGTCCCGCATGATTGAAAACGGTTTTACAGCTAACGAGATACAGGAGGCCAAAGACGGCTGGTTGCAGGCCCGCAAGGTTGAGCGCTCACAGGACCAGTGGCTGGCTTCGCGTCTGGCACATAATGAATACCTAGGCCGAACTATGGCCTGGTCTGCCGAACTGGAACGCAAAATTACCGCTTTAACACCACAACAGCTGCAGGACACTTTTGCGCGCCATATCGTACCCGCTAAATTTACTTTTGTACAAGCCGGAGATTTTGCCGGTGTCAAAGCCAAAGAAGCGTCTTCAACTTCCACTGGCGCGCCGGCCGCCCCCGCGCATTAGCGGGCAGCGACGACACGGAGAATACGCAATAATAATTGATTTCGGGAAAGTTCCGAGGACCGTTCAAAACGGACCGCTATGCGGGCCGTTGCGTTCCACAGCCGGCGGAAGATCACGGTTTCCTTCCCCATAAATCCAACCCCGGGGTGCTTAGATGATGGTGCCGCGCCGAAGATAGCCGGAGGCGCTGGTTATCTTTGCGTTCACGAAATCACCGGCTTTCGGCTGCCGTGGCATTCCCGGATTTTGGCCTGCACTAACCTAAAAATCCCAGTTGCCCGTGCTTTCGTCAATGAAAGCCGGGGATAATTCTGTCCCGCATTTTCTGCCCTGTTTTATTGTTCGATAATCCTCCTTTTCCCCGGCCACTTTCTATCC